>URQA01000058.1 GCA_900549885.1 uncultured Eubacteriales bacterium
ACCGCATGACACACGCTGGGTTTTGATACATCAAGGTGCCGAGCCACATCCACGGAGCGCACCATGCCTTTTTCCTTTTGGAGCACCAGCACGGCCTCCAGATAGTCCTCACCGGATGCTCGTAATTTTATCGAAACCACCACCCCTTAAACTACCCAGTCAAGACTTTCCTGCTGGATATGATATAACTTTTCGTACAGTCCCTTATGGGCAATTAGTTCGTCGTGCGTTCCTCGCTCTACAAGTTTCCCGTTTTCCAGTACAAAGATTTGGTCGGCATCCACTACGGTACGCAGACGGTGAGCAATCATAATGACGGTTTTCCCCTCGACCAATCGGGCGATAGCCCGCTGGATCAGCACCTCATTTTCAGGATCAAGGGATGCGGTCGCCTCGTCCAGCAAAATAATAGGGGCGTCTTTCAGAAGAGCGCGGGCAATCGAAATACGCTGGCGCTCTCCGCCAGAAAGGGTGCTTCCATTTTCACCGAGAACGGTTTGGTATCCATCCGAAAGCCGCATTACAAATTCGTCACAGTAGGCCGCTTTTGCAGCGGCCATAACCTGCTCCTCTGTTGCGGCCATGTTGCCGACGCGAATATTGTTATAT
The DNA here is from genome assembly GCA_900549885.1 of uncultured Eubacteriales bacterium. Classification (GTDB taxonomy): domain Bacteria; phylum Bacillota; class Clostridia; order Oscillospirales; family Oscillospiraceae; genus Enterenecus. The sequence goes on from URQA01000058.1 coordinate 610, forward strand.
ACCGTATCGTTGAAAAGAGTAACATCCTGGAATACAAAAGATATGCTTTTCATCAAATGCTCAGGCTCGATGTTTTTTATATTTTCTCCACCGATAGTAATTGAGCCCTTCTGAACATCCCAAAAGCGGGCAATCAGCTTGGAGATGGTACTTTTTCCGCTGCCGGACGGGCCAACCAGTGCGGTGATACTCCCCGACGGGATTTTCAGCGAGACATCCTTGATAACATCTTCCTTAGCATACGCAAAGGTAACATTCTTTAATTCAATATCGTATGTGTGAACATCCTGCTCGTTTCCCTCCATCGCGGGAGTCGTTAGAAGCATACGCATCCGTTTTGTGACTGTCCCTAAATGGAAGAGGGAGGTGAGTTGAGAAAGAATGGCAAGGATAGGGCCATAGAGTTGAGTGGAGAACATCAAAAGAACAAGCAATGGGAGTAATTCGATTTGTCCGCCCGTAATAAGCACTGTACCCACGAAAATGGCGATGCCCAAACTGGCCTGCAAAATTAAGGCGGCGGATTGTACCAACACACCAGAAACGAGTTCCGCTTGAATTGCGACCTTTTTCATGGCTAAAAGTGCGCGATTCAAAGTAGAAAACCTTTCACCGCTCAACCCGCAGGACTTGATGATCTTGATACCCTCCAAATACTCCTGAATTTGACTTGACGCTTCCAGCTTAATACCTACCTGCCGGTCAAACATGCGTATCTGCAAGTTGCGCCCGGCCCAAATAATCAGGAATGTAATAGGCATGGTAGCAAACAATGCCAGAGCCATTCTCCAGTCGAAAAAGGCCAGACAAACACAGGTAAGAGTAACAGAGATCACATTGGCAATCAATGGTGGAATGGTGCTGCTCAGCATGGACTCCATGCTCGCACAGTCGGCCATCATATTGGTGGTTATATCAGACAGGTCCCTGGAATTAAAGAAACTCATAGGGAGCTTACGCAAATGTTCTGCGATTCGCAGTCGTGTATTGCTGGCCTCCTTATAGGACGCCAAATAGGTTTTTCGGTAATCATTTCTTGCTGCAAGGAAGACCAGAAGTGAAGCTATGATGCCGACAATCAGTAATCCCCACATATTCCCCCAGGAAATGTCTTTCCCATAAAAGGGATTTAGTAATTGCCAAAACAGCAAAGTTGTTACGCCGGCAGGAAGTAGAAGTGCAATATTGGTCAGGGTGCAGGCGACGATGGCTTTTTTCAAATCAGAGTAGCCTTTCTCGGACAACAGCAATTTTTCTTTCAGAAATTTCATTCGATTGCACCCCCTTTTCCTGCGCGGATCTTCCAGCTGATAGACTCCATGTAACTATTCCACATTTGTGTGTACTTCCCTTGCCGTTCCATCAAGGTATCGTGAGTCCCTTGCTCAATCAGCTGTCCGTGCTCCATCACAAGTATCTGATCTGCATTTCGGATCGTTGATAACCGATGGGCAATCATGATAACCGTTTTATTTTGTATTAGTTTTTCAAATGCTTTTTGAATCAGATACTCGTTTTCTGGGTCACTGAAAGCAGTTGCCTCATCTAACACAATAATGGGAGCGTCCTTGATAATCGCCCTGGCAATCGCGATGCGTTGCCGCTCACCACCGGAGAGCCGAATGCCAGACGCACCAATCATAGTATGGTAACCGTCTGGCAGTTTTTCTATAAAGTCGTGACATTGTGCTGCCTTTGCTGCCTCAATCACCTGCGCTTCTGAGGCGGTCGGATTACCCATCCGAATATTATCCAAAATGCTCTGCTTGAACAAGAAAGTATCTTGAAAGACGAAACTGACCTGCCGCATAAGCTCCGCCTGTGGTATTTTGCGGATGTCTACTCCGCCAATACGAATACATCCTTCTGTCACATCCCAGAAGCGAGAAATCAGATTGGCAATCGTGCTCTTTCCGCCACCAGAAGGACCAACAATGGCCGTTACTTCGCCCTGTCTGGCTATGAAAGATACATCGTTGAGGGCTTTAACCGAAGTGCCCGTATCGTAAGAGAATGAAACATGGTCGAACTCAATGCTATGCCCCTGCTCTCTGGCCCCCACATCTTGATTTTGCAGAACGGGGATGCTCAATACCTCTTCCATGCGTTCCACATTTCCGTCAATTTGTGTGAAAGACTCTGAAATATACATGATCTTATTAAGTACGCCCGAAATAGCGGGAGCCAAGACAAGATAAAAAATAAAGGTCAAGGAATAAGTACGATAGTCCTCGGCTCCCATGCCAATAAATATCCCTACCGGAATCAAGAGCAGGTAAATATTATGGATGATTGTCGTAAACCCCGGCATACAATTTTGCCAGCCCATAGCGTACTCCAGCACAAAAGAAGTATAATCAGTGATGGATTTGCTTAGACGGCGAAAAGAATCTGCGGTTTGATTAAATGCTTTGATTTCCGGCATACCACGGACATATTCTACCGAAGCATTGTTCATATCTTCCTGCGCGGTCTGATAGTGGTGCATTTTTTCTTTGGCACTCCCATTAAAACCAAGGAATTGCACCACAAAGGCCAAGATAATTCCAAAAAGAGAAACGATACCATACCGCCAGTCAATGGCCAGCAGAAGAATTACCAGGGCGAGTGGGGCCACCAGAGAAGCAACAAAATCCGGGAACTGATGCGCGATAAATTTTTCAATGCTCTCAATGTTCTCGTCCATAATCTTCCTCATCCGACCGCTGCCAATGGTCAGATGATACCCTAAAGGGATTTCCGTAATATGGTTCGCAAAGGCCAGCTTCAGCTCATAAAGCGTTCCGAAAGCCGCCAGATGGGAACACATCAACGCGCAGAAATAAAGGATTACATTTCCGGCAATCCCCCCGAGAGCCATCCAGCCATATCGGAGAACAACGCTCATATTTGCGTTCGCCATATCGGGAAAAACTCCGATTAGTTCCCGCATTATAAAATAGATAGAAAGATACGGTAGGAAAGAGCACACTGCGGCTGCTGCGGCAAGAATGCCTGAGATAAAAACAAGGCCCTTATGTTGTGATGCCAATTCCAGACACCGAGCCATACCGGTTTTTTTCTTGCGCGTTTCTTCCTGTGCCATAAAAGCACCTCCTTATGTGCCAGAATAACAAACGCCTCTTTGGCCACAGCTCTGATACCCAATTTTGTCCAAAAGAATATCTACGGAGTGGATAGGAAAGTCGTCCGTGATTGCGCCGTTTTCCAGGCGGATAGCCCGGTCACAACAAGAGAGCGCACATTCTGCGTCGTGGGTGATTACCAGAATGGTACGCCCCATTCCGGCCAGCTTGCGGATGATTTGGCTCACATTGCGCATATTGGCGCCATCCAGTCCGCTGGTAGGCTCATCAAGAATAATAATAGGCGCGTCGTGCATCAAGGCTACCCCCAAAGCCAGTCGTTGTTTCTGCCCACCGGATAGGGTGGCCGGGTGCTGCTCGGCATACTCCTCCAGTTCCAGGGCTTTGAGAATTGTCCGGGCTCGTGCGTTGCGCTTCTCATCCGTAGGTGCCCCAGTGGTCAATTCATCAACAAGGTCTTCTCCAAATAACTGACTGTCTAAATCCTGTGGAATGTACCATACTTTGCCCATCCGCTCTCTTGGCCGGGTCTTATGACCAAACAGGAATACCTCACCGGAGTTTTCCTTCAAAAGGCCGGCAAAGATGCGCCCAAATGTACTTTTCCCTGTGCCGTTCGGCCCGATGATACCGACGATTTCTCCTCTGTGGCAGACAAAATCCAAGTGTTCAGCCACCACCGTGCCATCAAAGGCTTTATGGAGCCCCTGCGTCTCCAGCACTACTTCGTCTGTGGCGGCCGATGGCATCTGCTGAAACGCCATTTGATAGAGGTCCGGCGTCCGCAAGCCAAGCGTATGCACTTCTGCCGATGGGAGGCTCTTCATTTCTTCCCTTGAGAACTCTCGCACAATCGCACCGTGCTGAATACAGAAAAATCGGTCCGCAACATCCATGAGATAGTACAAGCGGTGCTCTGCGATTACAATGGTTTTTCCCTGTGCCTTCAGATTGCGGATAATATCCCCGAAGCGGTAGGTGGATTCGATGTCCAGATTTGCGGAAGGCTCGTCCATGACATAGATCTCCGGCTCAATGGCCTGAGCGGAGGCGATGGCTACCTTTTGCCGCATTCCATAGGACAGTGTGTGCAGGCTGTGATCCAAAAGGTCCTCAATTTTATTGTACTGGGCTGCCTGGAGTACATGGGACTGGATTTCCTCATGGGTATATCCGTAATTTTCACAGCCGAAAGCGATTTCTCCGGCTACCTCATTGGCAAAAAATTGACTCCGGGGGTCTTGGAACACATTACCTACCAGCTTCCCGCGTTCCCAGGAGTGGATTTCCTCCAAAGGTTTATCCCCTACACGGATTTGCCCGCTCAGCTCCCCCTCATAGAAATAGGGGATCAACCCATTGATTACACGGGTCAAAGAGCTTTTTCCGCTTCCGGATGGGCCAGTCAGTACGATTACTTCCCCAGCGCGAATGTCCAGTGTAACATGACTGATCTGATCGCCCCGACCACTATAAGAAAATGTAAGATCCCGAATTGCGATTTCTTTTCCCATTGTGATACCCCTTTACAGCAGAACGCAGCATACGATTCCAGCTGCAGTGCTGACCAACATGAGGAACGCGTCCAGCGGTGAGATGCGGCTGACATAGTAACTTTGCTTTTTGTAAGGACTCTCAATGCCGCGGACAATAGCCGAGGCGGAGAGCTCATCCGCAATTTTTAGAGAGCGGAATACCATAGGCACGATTGCATATTCCAGCGTATTCAATGGGTGCCGCAGGACCGTAGGTACCGACCGAAGAAAGCCTCGGATTTTCATAGCCTCCCGAACTTCTCCGAACTCCAGGATGATCGTCGGAGCAAAGCGTAGCATGACGACCAGGACCAGCATAGCCTTGGCTGGGATAGGCAGTTTCCGCAGACTGGCCGTGAGCTTGCCGGAGGGAATACGGAAAAGCAGATATGCTGGCATAGCGGGAAGGAGCAGCTTGTAGATCATGCTCAGCAAAAGCGGAGATGGAAATGATATGCTGTATTTTGTCTCCAAATATAGGCCAACAACGGTTACCAAATAGACTGTATAACAGCCGATCCCCTGCTTATATAGCCCAAAATAACAGAGAATCAAGAGTAGCCAGAAAGTGAACACCGCATGGCCAATCAGGTCTGTGGTTAGAAAACTGACCAGGCAGGAGCAGACGGTCAAAAATAAGACCGTCCGCCCATCTACCTGCTCGATTCGCTTTTGTGTCGTACCTGTTCTGTTCATCCCACAATACCGGCTTTTTGGAAGTGCTTCCGCAATAGGCGCTGACCAAACAATGTCCCGAGGAAAGTAAGTACAGCGGTAATTGCCGCTCCCAGCAGCATCAGGGCCGGGGAAGTTACCATAGCCATCTGCATTTCTAAGGTTTCAGAGGTAAATCCACTCTCCAGAGCCATTGCCGTATAGCTGTCCCATGCCCACCAGAGGGGAACAGCACAGCCGACAAAGTTACCCACGCAGTTAATCGTCCAGCCGATACGAGTTCGGAGCGGGTTGCGGTAGGTGTCTTTACCAAGCATGGAGAGTTCTGCAATAAGTCCTACCGCCAGGAAATACGGGAAGAGGAACATGTAGCCCATGACGCCTTGGATCAGGCCGTAGATACCCGCCCAGGCAAAAAGAAGACCATGCTTATTGACGCGGTTAGCAGCCACCAGGAAAAAGACTGCGCAGATGAAACCGTCAATTCCGGCTGAGCCATACAGATATACGAGTGGGAAAGGGAGTGTAAGCGAACTCATTACCATCATGATGATAAAACAAATCACCATCATAGCGGCTATTGTCATGATATCGCGTATGCTAAACTTTTTCTTTGCGCTTGGAACTGATTTCTCCATATTGAACGACCCTCCTGTAAAAATATAAATCCGTTGGTTAGCTGCGTCTAACCAACGGATTTATTATACAAGAACCGATTTTTGTTCTCTACTCCATTTCATAAATGCAGGGTCGAAAATAGCCCGAAAACTAAATGGCTTTTTGCGCAGTCCGGTAATCCTTGGGAAGCACCCCGAACACATCCCGGAAAGCGCGGGCAAACTTGCTGGCGTTGCTGTATCCCAGTGAGAGTGCGATTTGATTGATGGACTCATTACTCTCTCGAAGTTGAACTGCGGCACTATTCATCCGGTAATGTTTCAAATAAGCATATGGGCTACGCCCATATATTTGCTTGAAAATGGTCTGGAATGTAACGGTACTGATTGCCTCACCTCGTAGGAATTGCTCCAGCGGAGTACTGCGGCTTAAATCCTTAAGCATAGCTTTACGAACTCGCTTCACAATTTCAATATGTTCTCGGGCATAATAAGTGGCGGCTACACGATCTTCCTTGCGCAGTTTTGTGGCGTGGTAGAGCAGTTCCAATACTTTGATGCGAAAGTATTGGGAAGTTTCATGCTCTTTGGCCGCATACAACTCCTCAAACACATGACACATGGAGGGAGGTGTTTTACAAATATACCATTGATGGGCTGTGTCTAAGTCCTCCTCCAAAACAGAAATATCAATCTGGAAGAGGGCGAGCTGAGATCTGGTCACTTCCGTCATTGAATTTTTATCGAGCACCAAGCTCAGTCCACTACAATAGTCAAATGGGAATGAGTACCGAGCCGGCATATTCAGCATACCGTTTACACAAAATTCATCCTGCTGCAGGTGAAACACTTTGTCACCCTCAAACTCAAATTCAACCCGGCCTTCTTGATAATGCCGAATTTCCAACACATTTCGCATTTCATTCGGCTCATCAAAAATATCTGAACAGTTGAAATCCATGAAAATCAGGTCGATACCCGGAAATATGGAGTAATCATATAAAATCCCAGTACCATTACACTGATAGGAAATGACGGAACAACCCGGCTTACGGCTTATCAATTTTGCGTTTTTATCATACCAGTCAGGATGGTAGCCATTTAGAGTCGGGTCCAAATTCTGATAAATACTTCTTTGCGTCATAACTCTGTTTCACCTCTATAAGCAGAAGGGTTAGCTTTCGCTAATCATCAATGTACGCTATTTCACAAGTTCCGTCAAGATACATTCAGATTAAAACTTGGGCCGCAAAATGACCGCAAACTTAATATACAACTCTGTTTATCATATAGAGCCCTAGCCGCAGGAAGGCCATACTCTGAGGCGGCCGTGCTGGGACATCGCCGACGCGCTCATTCGAGAAACGATCCGGTGCCATACGGAAAGCATGGGCAATCTCACGCCGCACGCACGCCAGCACATTTTCCCGCTTTTGTCCGAAGTGGATCGCCGTTAGCTCCCAGATCGAGTTTTGAAACGGGGTCCCGCATTGTAACTGAGTCAAAGCAAAGAGCAAGTATTGATAGGCCTTGCTGGAGGGGCGTATTCCCATTTCCCTCAAGTACGAAGCGGCCCGGTCAGCCGCAACCTCAGAACGCTGCTTCATGGTCATGCTCCCTTTCCTATTTCGCTCGGCAGTATCAACTCTACCGATTACAGCGGAATGATATAAATAAAATTATACAAGTATAAGCGGTAAATAACAAGTGACAGCGGCCTAATACCAAAATATAATCACGCTGCCAGCGAACATTGTTTTTGAATAATCGGGTATCATCAACATAAAGAGGTGATACCTGTTGGAGGAAAGCTATATCGCAAAGCGTATTACTCAACTCCGGATGGCTCGGAATATCTCAGAATATCAGATGTCGCTGGAGCTGGGCCACAGCAAAAGCTATATCCAGAGCATTACCTCCGGAAAGTCCAAGCCATCAACACAGGAGCTATTTAATATCGCGGATTATTTCAATATGAGCCTGTCTGAGTTCTTTGACGAGGAGAATGTTGAGTCTCCCACCGTGCAAAAAGCCATTGACGCCATCCGGAAGTTGAGCGAACAGGATGCGGCCCTGGCACTGGCCATGATCCAGCGCCTTTCCCTTCCTCTGCGGGAGGGTGGAGCGGAGCAGTAAGCCGTCTCTCAATAAAAGTGCCCGAGGGGTACGCTATGCGGCGTATCCCCTCGGGCTTTTTTCATTGGCCGCGCCTGCGGCCGGAGCGTTGATTGGCTCTTTACTTAATTTGGTGTGTTACATATTGGGTGGCGGCGTCCCGCGCTCTACGGTCTCGCCCGAAAAACAATGTCCACAATACTCCCAGATACCGGAGACATCCAGACAACGCTTGAATGTGGCGTAGGTGGATCTCCATGCCCCAGTTGTAGGGTCCTGGCGCATACCATAGGGGTCCCCCATTTGCGCGCAGGCGCTGCTCATGCAGATGGGCGGCAGGCAGTTCATCGCCGCATCCACCACGGCCTCCTCTACATAGTCTCCAGGCTTTGCGGCGGCATAGTCGAAATCGTCCGAGGTAAAAACTTCTTTCCCTTGGTAGGTCATATCAAGGTGCTCCTCTCCGGTTTGTTTTTTATGCGGCGTCCCGAACTTGTTCCGCCAGAAAAGCGGGGACGCGGTTTATCAGGTTTCCTCATAGGGCGGATGGCGGTAGATCTCCATGTTGCGTGCTTCGATGTTATACACAAAATTGACTTCACGCCATCGTCCCTGAAAGAAGGGGATGCCCTCCCAACGCCCGCTACTGTCCACGGCAATAATACCCCAGCAGCTGTATTCTGGTCCGCACTCCCACCAGGCGGGAGTGCCGTCCATCTCCTGAAGCTGCGCCAGGGAGAGCGGAAGGTTTACACGGCTTTCGTCCTCATCGGAATCATAGTCTGTCCAAAGGCAGCAATGGGCACAGGCTTTCATTCCCCATCCCAGGCAGAGCGGATAGGGATTGCGTGTTTCCGAACGGTAACACGGCGGGTGCTTATCTGGATGCTTGACTGCTTGGGGGGCTTCGATGCTCGGCCTATCCTTCTTTTCCTTGTTCATCTTGCTCCTCCATTCCAGGTATTTTAAGCGGCCTTTTGATGGACGCGGAGCCCTGCCGCTCTGATCCGAAGCTCGTCCGACAGGTAGCGGAGAGAGGTAAACTCCTCGTCCAGGTCGGTAAGCTCGCGCTTTAGAATATTCTCATAATTCCGCTTCTTCTCCTCCAGGCCCTGGATGCGCATGACCCAGCGATCCATGATCTTGGGGCTCTGGCTTCCGCTCTGGATCAGGTGGGTGACGCGCTCCTCATACTCGGCAATCTCCCTGCGGACAGACCGATAGAAGGCGGCAGTCATCTTCTTGCGCTGTTTGGCGTCGTCTACAACATAAATGCTGTTGACCTCCAGCGGATCACGGTCGGGACGCTTGAGCTGGTTATGCTCCTCCAGCATCTCCACAAAGTCCTCAAACACCTGCAATCTGGCGGCAAAGTCCCGGGGAACGAAAAAGAAATGCCCCCGGCCTATTTTGACGGCCTGCATAGAGTCCACATAGTTCTCCAGTAGGGTTTCAATCTGCCGCCGGCCGGCGCAGTTCTGGTAGAGTTCAAAAAGCCTCTGCGCCTCCATACAGTACGGAAGCGGGTCGATGAACGGATCGGAGACAAGATTATCATAGGAAAACAGCTTGCTGGTCTTATTGAAGGTGATGTTGGCCAGCTTGCGGTATTCATTGGTGTCCTCATGCACGGTCTCCTTGACCAGCTCACGGGAGATCACAGAGGCGTTTCCACCTTTGTTATCCCGGCAGTACACCTTGAAGATCTGTGGGCCGCTGTCGGTTTTCACTACCCGGCGCTCGTAAATATCGCCGGTGGCGGAACGAAAAGCGTCCCCCATGGCAGTCCGATTGCTCCTGCCCTTGGGAAATCCTACGGCGTCACACAGGCTTTCCAACTCGTCCCGGTCGATCAGGATGCTGGAAAGTGAATAGTACAGCACCTTTCCCAAAACATCTCCGCCGTCCTGAGAAACGGCGGCAAAGTCTTCAAAGCGGATGGTTTTCTCATTGTTCAACATTGTTTTTTACCTCCGAAATCAAATCTTTGGTTGCCTTTTGATGGCAGGCCGCACACTCAAAGTACCGGCTTGCCTGTTCGTATTCCGTGTCCACATAAATCGTCCGGTATGTGGAAAACTCTGCCGGAGCTCCACACCAGCAGCATAAACGGTTGGTTGGCAAAGCGTTCTCCTTTCGCTGGCGGGCCCTATGCCGCTGTGGGCATGGCCCACGGCTTGTTCTGATAGACCGTCACCGTCTGATACCCCATCTGCTGATAGGCCCAGAATCGGTGCAGGCCGTCGATCACCACGCCGTTGACGCTGACAAGGGGCGGAAAGTCCACTTTGCCTGCCCACAGGAGCTTCAGATAGTATTGCGCTTTCTTCATGTCCGCAGGTTTCCCGGCAGTCAGCTGGTCTATCGGAACTGTTAATTCCTCCCACTCGCAGGTGTGGATAAAGCCGCGGTCCTGCTCGGGATATTCCTGTTTCCACAGGCTTTCCAGGCGCATGGTGATAAAGTTTGAAGTCATATCCAAAATGTTCACACCCTTTGAGGCCGCTTCATTGCGGGCCTTGTAGAAGTCGTCCACGCCCTTGAAGGTCATGTTCCAGTTCATCAGGCGTACCCGGAGATTGGGTATGCTCTGTACCGTTTCCAGGATTTTTCCCAGGGCGTTTCGCACCCGCCAGTTGACCAGCTTATCCATGTCCAGGGCAACCACGACCTCTTCCAGATTCTCCATGGACTGGAGCGCATCCTTGAGGCCGGCGATGGCCGTCACGCCAGCAAAGCAGAGAAAGAGCGCGTCGTGATCCAGGAAGCTGGCCACATCGCCTTTTAAGCCTCCCTCTGTGAGATAGGCGGTCCTGGCATGGATATTCCCGGTGACATGGATATAGGAGTAGCTGCGGGTCCCATGAGCCTTGCCGCGGCTGGAGAGCCACCGGTATTTTCGATCCGGCTTGGTCTCATCATCCAGCCGGATCTGGAGACCCTGGATATAGCCGTTCCTGTCGCGGCACGGCACCAGAAGCCCCGAATGGCCGAGGATGTTCCAGTATCCCCGGTCAACATAGAAGCCCGGGACGCCCTCCAGATTGTGAAAGTCGGAAAGGATGCCCGCCAGAAAACGCCGGGCGGAGCTGGACATGGGCAGAGTGCGGTACATGTTTTGCTCAATACGCTCCTCACTCAATCCCCGAGCCAAAAGATCGGCTTTGTGCTTGGGGGAGAGCTCCAGGTGCATGAGCATATCATAGTAGACATTGTGCCGGACGGCCAGGGAGCTGGGCTCCCGTTCCGCCGGTTTTTGTGACAGGGGCTGCTGGGGAAACCGGTAAAGAACGCTGTCCTCCGATAACGCCCGAAACGCCTGCCGGTTTGAAACCCCCTCCATCTTGGCATAGAGGGACACGCTGTTGCCCTTTTCTCCGCAGAGCACACAGCGGAAAATATTTCTGGTGGTGTTGAGAAAGAGATGGTGTTTCCCTGGCCCGTGGTCGCCGCAGAATGGGCAGGAGGCTTCCACCTCCTCCCATTCCAGCGTGCGGTCATTCAGGACAAGCCCACATCTTCTCGCCACATTCAGGATCGGAAATTCCTGATAAGAATGGCCGGAACGGTGCTTGCCCATAGGCGCTCACCGTTTTATGCGGCTTTCGGGACACCCGTATTGTCGGCCACCTGGACCTGCAGCGCGGTGCCCTTGATCACTTTGGCGATAAACACCTGCCCCGTGGGGCGCACATTGTCGATGACGGGAACGGACTCCACATCGTCGATAAAAGTCGGGTACTCGACGCCCAGCAGACGCTTGATCAGCTCCGCAACTTCCAGTCCAGCCCGAATTCGCTCGGAGTGAGACAGACAAATGTAGTCGCGGCCCTCATAGGTGAAGCGGAATACATCCTTGACTTCGCCGGTGCTCTTCACCACATCATAGAGGGTGATCGACACCCGGTTCATCCTGAGCTTAGAGAAGTTGATCTCCACCCGCTTTGAGATATAGAAGGCCAGGGCGGAAAGAAGCTCCTTCTTTTGCTGGATGGAGGCCTGCATCTGCTTGATGTCCTGCTCCTGCTTCCCCGCAGCCTCCGGAGAGGCCTGGACCAGCTTCGACAGCACCTCAATTTTGGCATTGAGCCCGGCAAACTCCGTGCGGGCCCTGTTCAGTTCCTCGATTTCCTCCTGGCTGAGCATACCGCATTCCCGGTCCAGCTCGGTGCTCTGGATCTCGCTGTGCAGGCGCTCAAGCTCTTGCTGGTGGAAATTTCGCCGTTCCTCCGCCTGTTCAAGCGCCTGTTTACGTTGGCCGCTGAGTTCCTCAAGCTCGGCTTCTCCGGCGGCAATATCGTCCTCCCGAAACTGCTCAAAAACGGTCCGCGCCTTGGCGTCCAACTCCTGGACTTCTTTGCACTGGGCGGTGAGCTGGCAGCCTTCGGCCTGGATGCGGCGCAGGGAGGCGGCAAATTCCCCCTTCACCTGCGGCAATGTCTGCTCCGTGATGGTCTGGCGGCACATGGGGCACTGCACCCCCGCCGTCAGGCCGTCGTGGATATGCTTGGTTCGCTTGAACTCCATACTGAGCCTGTGGATACGCTCCTGCGCCTGGGCCAGTGCGGCGGCATACTTGCTCTGGTAGGCGTCCGCCTTGCGGCGGGCCAGCTTCTCAGCTGCGGCGTGAATTTGAAGATCCAGGTTTGCCGTATCGGCAATCACTGGATTCTCCCGCTGTAATTCTTCATAACGGGCGTATAAGTCGGCCAGACGGTCGATCATACTGTTTCCGTCAAAACCTGTGGTGCGCTTACGCTCCAGTTCACCGATTCGCTCCTGAAGCTGTGTATGCCTTACCTGAGCTTCCATGAGCTCCTGTGCCTGCTCCTTCTGTTGAGAGGCGTGCAGGTCAATCTGCCCCTGGATATAGACCATATCCTTTTCTATGTCGGTCACTTGTTCGCGCAGCTGCTTGGAGTAAGCCTCCGCGGATAGAAACTCCTGCTTTTCCAGCAGTGCCCGCGTCTGGTCGCTGAGCTGAGCGAGAACTTCCGCCTTGGGCACCTCCGGCAGATACCGCTCCAAAAGGTTGCGGCCCTTACTGCCCAAAACATTGATAAAGTATTGCGGGTTGAACATCGACAGGAAAAGATCGCGCTCTCCAAACATGGTGGTGAGATCCCCCTGGCCGATGCGGACACCATCCAGCGTGATGTCCATTTTGTCATCCTTGCGATGGCGGGCGAGGGTCCGAAGTTTGCCGGACTCATCCTCAAACTCCAGCTCTACCAGCAAATCACGGGTATCCTGATGATAGAGGTAGTCAATCTTCGCGCCGGCATAGAAGCCTACGCCGGTGATGGCAAAGGCGATGGCGTCGGCAATGCTGCTTTTCCCCACGCCCATATGGCCGGAGATCACATTCATGCCGCCAAACTGAAAGGTCTTCTGGTCCGCATATCCCTTAAACCCGCTGATTGTAAGCCGGGTCACGCGGAATTGCTTGATCGGTTGGATCATTTGATTGCCTCCTTACTTATGCGGCCTGTTCTGAGCCCAGGTCGAGGATCTGGTATGCCTCCAAAATATAGAAGGTGACGCCGTTGCTGTGCTGCGTGGAAAAATTCGCGTTTGTCAGGATCAGTCCCGGCGCAAGCCGGCTGTCGGCGCCCCGGGTATATGCCTGAAAGACCTGTCCCGCGCTGTCCCTGACCTGGACGCTGGTGCGGCTGTTTCCGCTCATCGTCGGCTTGAGGACAGCGCCGGTCACCAGATAGCACCCGGCCGGGATGCCGGAAGCGGAGGTCTGGCCTTGGGAAGGCTGTCCCTGCATCTGAGGGGCTTGCTGGGGCGGGCGCCCGGGCTGTGCCTGCGGCGGCTGCGGCGGAGGGGTTGCGCCCTGCCTCTGAGGGGCAGGCTGTCCGCCCTGCTGGCGGGGG
>URQA01000059.1 GCA_900549885.1 uncultured Eubacteriales bacterium
AGCAGGTACACCGGCGTCATGAAAAGCATGGTCATGCCCGCCAGCGCTCCGCCAAAATAGGTGAACAGATTGACGCCCAGGTTCAGGCATCCCTGGGTGGCAATGTTGGTCTTCAGGATAATCTTCAGCTGCCGGCGGCTCCAGAGGCCAAAGGGCAGCGCGGCCAGCACCTCAATTCCAACGGTAAGGGCCACACGGCCCAGAAAGGCCAGTAGCTCCTTTCCATAGGGGTAGCTGTGGGCCATGGCCAGTTCGGTCTGCTCCCCCTGCGTCAGTGTGAGCTCCTCCAGGGACAGGGTAAAGTAGCTGTCAAAGGCGTAGCGTTTCTCCATCTCGCTGACCAGCAGGGTCTTGGTATCGGGAAACCACAGGGCCAGCTGAAACTCCGAGGGCGGGTAGTAGGTCCAGCTGAATTGACCGTCGGAGCAGTCATACATGTAGTCGAGAAAATAGAGCCCCTTCTCGTTCTCCTTCCCCAGCCGGAAAAACTGCTCTCTGGCCTCCCGCTCCTCCGCCGTATACCCCTCAAGATGGTCCAGGGAATCCACCACCCCGAAGGGACCGGTGGACTCCTGGGCGGAGAGGAGCGTCCCCCAGCACGTCCGTCCTTCCAGACCCTCCAAGGTAACCGTCACCGAGGGTTTGGGCGCCACATCGGCGTGGACGGGCAGGCAGAACAGGGACAGCAGCAGGCACGCAAGGCAGAGCTTTTTCAGGCGGTTCCTTTTTCCTTTCATTCCAATCCCTCCTCACAGTATGGTCATCGGCAAGGCGGCAAGTGCGGGGGATTCCTTCGGTTTCATTATAACATGCGCTCCCCCTGCTGTCACAGATCAGGACGGAAAACAGCGCAAAATATTGGGCAAACCAGCAATTTTTTTACTCTTTTCCTCCCTTCTCTTGACGGGCTCCCCGTTTCTCCCTTATAGTGTATGGGATATCATCAAACGACGGAGGCACAACCATGGATCTGTGCAACATCAACGACATCAAAGCCCTGCTCTCCCGCCACGGCTTCCGCTTCTCCAAGTCAATGGGACAAAACTTTCTCATTGAGCCCTGGGTGCCCCGGGAGATTGCCAAAGCCTCCGGGGCAGGTCCTGGGGTGGGCGTACTGGAGATCGGACCGGGCATCGGCCCGCTGACCCGGGAGCTCTCCCAACTGGCGGACAAGGTGGTGTCCGTGGAGCTGGACCGCTCCCTGCTGCCCATTCTGGCGGAGACCCTGGCCGACCGGGACAATGTGGAAGTGGTGCCGGGGGACGTGATGAAGCTGGACCTCCCCGCCCTGGTGGCGGAGAAGCTGCCCGGCCTTCGCCCCATGGTGTGCGCCAATCTGCCCTACAACATCACCACCCCGGTGATCACCAAGCTGCTGGAAGCCGGCTGCTTCCAGTCCATCACCGTCATGATCCAGCGGGAGGTGGCCAGGCGCATCTGCGCGGAGCCGGACAGCGCCGACCGTGGGGCCTTCTCCCTGTTCTGCCAGTACCATGCCCAATGTGAGCTGCTATTCGACGTGGGGCCTGAGTGCTTCCTCCCCGCCCCCAAGGTGACCTCCTCGGTCATCCGGCTCATTCCCCGCTCCCAGCCCCCGGTGGACGCTGATCCGGAGGCTCTCTTCCGGCTGGTGAAGGCCGCTTTCGCCCAGCGGCGCAAGACCTTACTCAACGCCCTGTCCGCCGCCTATGGCAGCCGGCTGTCCAAGGATGAGCTTCGTCAGGCCATTTCGGACTGCGGTCTCTCGGAGACGGTCCGGGGAGAACGGCTGAGCTTGGATGAATTTTCTAATTTGGCAAATATTTTGCAGGCACGCTAAATTTAGCTTGCATTTCCCGTTGCTTTCCCGTACAATGTAGTCAATGTCTTTCATGCAGTAAAGCGACATACAGGAGGCGGAAACTATGACACCAACCCAAAATCAGGCCGTTTTAACCTGGATCGATGAAATGGCCGCCCGTACCCGCCCGGCATCTATCGTCTGGATCGATGGAAGCGAGGAACAGCTGGAAGCCCTGCGCGCCCAGGCGGTGAGGGAGGGCATCCTCACCAAGCTCAATCAAGAGAAACTGCCCGGCTGCTATCTCCACCGCACAGACCCTCTGGACGTGGCCCGGGTGGAGGACCGCACCTTCATCTGCTGCCGGAAGGAAGAGGATGCCGGACCCACCAACCACTGGATGGCTCCCCAGGAGATGTATGCCAAGCTGTACGCTTTGTTTGATGGTTCCATGGAGGGGCGCGTCATGTATGTCATCCCTTACTCCATGGGCGTGGTGGGTTCCCCCTTCGCCAAGTACGGCATTGAGCTGACTGACTCCATCTATGTGGTGCTCAATATGACCATCATGACCCGGGTGGGCTTTGACGTGCTGGATGCTTTGGGAGACAGCGGCGACTACATCAAGGGCCTGCATTCCTATGCCGACCTGGACAACGACAACAAGTACATCGCCCACTTTCCCGAGGACAATACCATCATGTCCATCAACTCCAACTACGGCGGCAATGTGCTGCTGGGCAAGAAGTGCTTCGCCCTGCGCATCGCCTCCTATCTGGGCCGCCAGGAGGGTTGGATGGCCGAGCATATGCTCATCCTGGGCATTGAGAATCCCCAAGGTGAGGTGCGCTATCTCTCCGCCGCTTTCCCCTCCGCCTGCGGTAAAACCAACCTGGCCATGCTCATCCCTCCCGAGGGGTACCGGAATGCGGGCTGGAAGGTGTGGTGCGTGGGCGACGACATCGCCTGGCTCCGGGTGGGTCCCGACGGCCGGCTGTGGGCGGTGAACCCGGAGTACGGTTTCTTTGGCGTGGCCCCCGGCACCAACGCAAAATCCAACTTTAACGCTCTGGAATCCACCAAGAAGAATACCATCTTCACCAACGTAGCCTACAACCCCGCCGACGGCACCGTGTGGTGGGATGGACTGACCAAGGGGGACGATATTCCTGAGACCCTTATCGACTGGAATGGCTTGGAGTGGCATCGCGGCGACGAGAAAAAGCCCGCCCACCCCAACAGCCGCTTCACCGCCCCGGCTAAGAACTGCCCCTGCCTGTCCCCCGAGTTTGAAAATCCCCAGGGCGTGCCCATCTCCGCCATCGTCTTCGGCGGCCGCCGGGCGAAAACCGCCCCTCTGGTATACCAGTCCCGCTCCTGGGAGCATGGGGTGTTCGTGGGCTCCATTATGGCCTCGGAAACCACCGCCGCCGCGGCCGGCGCCGTGGGTGTGGTCCGCCGGGACCCTATGGCCATGCTCCCCTTCTGCGGCTACCACATGGCCGACTACTGGCAGCACTGGCTGGACATGGGCGAAAAAATCCAGCACCAGCCCAAAATCTTCAATGTCAACTGGTTCCGCCTGGATGACGAGGGCAACTTCATCTGGCCGGGCTTTGGCGACAACCTGCGGGTGCTGGAGTGGATCATGAAACGCTGCTTTGACGAGGTGGGCGCGGAGGATACCGCCATCGGCTATATGCCCCATCCGGAGGACATCGACCTGGAGGGCCTGGATATCACTGCGGACACCCTCCGAGAGCTTTTGAAGGTGGACCCGGAGCTGTGGCGCCAGGAAGTGGCCGGCATCAAGGAGTTCTACGCCAAGTTCGGCGACAAGCTCCCTACGGAGTTAACGCACCAGCTGTCTGTTCTGGAAAACAATTTAACATAACCCACAAAGGCGGGAACATCTGCAATGATGCTCCCGCCTTATCTTGTTGTGCGGAAAATCCGAAGTTACATTTCATCATCCAACCGCTGTACTTTTGTTACATCCATCTTTGCCCTGGGTCCGTTTCATAGTGTCGCCTATATCCAAATCAGATGAAGTAATCTCTGTCCCTTCCATGTATATGGGGTTTCTCCCATTATGGGAAAAATAAATTTCCCTCTATAATTTGTGTTATTCTGGTTTTCGATAGGAGGATGGCTGTGTGAAAGGCAGGCGTGCAGGAACTGTGGGAACCTGTTCTCGGCCAAGGGCCGGAAAACGCTGTGTGACGACTGCAAAAACTATTTAAACCGCGCGGTCATGCGGCCATGCCGGAAGTGCGGGGCGCTCGTCTATTCCGCATGGATCGACAGCTCCAAAAATCAGAATAGCGTTCTCCCGCATGTTGTGCAATCGGACAGGCAAACCAAAAGGCCGGCGCCCTCTGGAGCACCGGCCTTTCCCAGTCTACGACTCAGCACATGCGATTGCCGCTTCAAGAATCGCAATAATATATTTTCGTTTTTCCTGTGATACTGTGTCTAATTTCGCAAAAAGATATTCGAAACCTGCAGGGGGACTGCCAAAAAGCAAGCAATCAGCGGAAACCTTGAGCGCAGTGGAAAAGGCGCGCATGGATTCAGAAGATAATCCAGAACGACCGCGCTCGACCTCCTGAATAAAGTTAGCACTATACCCAGTAACACGAGCTAACTGCTCACGAGTCAACCCTTGGGCTGTTCTCTGCTGCTTAATCCTCTGCCCAACTTCAATATTCACATTTTTCGCTGTTCTCGGCATAGCACTGCACCACCTTTATGTAACAGTGTAGCCCCCAACTTTCTTGCAAGGAATACACACAAGTTTGTAGAACAAACAGTAGCAATACACCGCATTTCGTGATATAATGCAAAAACAGACACCATGGTCATGGTGCCTGTTCTCAATCATCTGATAAATCTTCAAACGAGTAATCATTTAGGTCCTTGAAATCCAAAAACTCCCCTACCGTCATACTAAATGCAAGGGCAATTCGATGGAGTGTCCGAATTCTAGGATTAAACGTCCTTCTGTTTATCAGGTTATCCAGAGTAGATTGACTGACCCCGCTCATTTCTGAAAGCTTGTTGATTGATATTCCCTTTGATTTACAAAGAGTCAAAATCCGGTCAACAAGAATTTGAGCATATTTATAATCCACCGCTGCTATCTGAACCACTCCTTAACCAAAGGATAGTGTGTTCATGATAGCAATAATCATTCCCGTAATTACCTGAATACGAGTAATTGAGATGGTTAAATTTTATTCTCTCCTTGTGCCTATAATATTATTGATTCCACATCACGCCTGTATCATATTTTAGGAGGTGTCTCATGTCTGCCGCAGAGGATACCGTAGTCCATGACGAAACGCTCCACGGCTGTCAAGTGACCACAGTGGAGGTCCAGACAGAACAAGCCGCCGCCCAGCTTGGCCGGGCGGCGGGACGCTATATTACCATGCAAATGAAACCCCAGTCGGAACCTCATGATCTGATCGGCTGCGAGGGGGAATGTTTGGCCGCACTTTTGTCCCGGGTATTCACGCCCCATTTCCAGAAAAAGCTGCTGGTCTGCGGCCTGGGAAACCCCAAACTCCCCGCCGACTGCCTCGGGCCGGAGGTTGTCCACACCCTTCCGCTCGGCCTTACCTCTCTGCTTGGCTCCGGCGCGAGCGCCTTTCGTGACGTATGCGCCTTCATTCCCGGCGTGTACGGCGTCAACAACATCAAAACGGATGCCCTGGTGTCCGGCATTGTCCAGGCGTGCGGCGCGGACTGCCTCCTGCTGGTGGACTCCCTGACGGCAGATGAGCCGGGCCAGCTTTTTTCAGAGATTCAGATTTCCACCGCCGGCGGGACAACCCCGGCCTCCCCAGGTGATTCAATGGATTGGGCGAAGCTGGACCTCCCGGTCTTTTCCATCGGCGCCCCCGCATCTCTTCCTCTGCACCGTCTGTGCCCGTCCGCTCCCTCCGGGGAATTTCTCTCCAGCGTCAACGCCGCGGAGCATATCTCCCGCCTTGGCGCTCTGATTGCCTACGCCCTGATCCGGGTCTTCTGGCCGGGATTGACCCGGGATGAGTGCCTGCTGCTCGCCAAGCTCGACCGGGACCCCCTCCCATACACGTTCCCGCAGTCGGGGATGGTTCTTCCGCCTGGGCCGGACGATTCCGGCCGCATTTGATCCAGGGACAATGCTTCCCTTCGACAAAAAAATAAAAGAACAAGGAGTGTTTTCCATGTCTGTCAAACAGATTCCAGCCTCAGACCTTCCCTTCTGCCTGCCCCCGTCATATGGCACCATCACGCATGCGGAAATGATCTGCCCCGGGGTATACTATGTCGCCGCCAGCCTCCATGATGCCAGGCCGTGCTTTCCCCGGGAATATTATGTGGTGACGGCGGACTCTCCCGCTGTTTCCACCGAGGCGCTCTCCTACTGCACGCCTCTGGATGCCGTCCCCAGCGCGTACATCTGCCTGCTGGACTACGACGACAAGGGCCGCCATGTGGTGGCCTATGAGGTCTACAAGTATATGGCAGACCACGGCATCCCCTTGCCCTGCGGTGAGTCCCTGACCAGCACCAGAGTCTTTGGCATGGAGGTCTGCCCAGAATACTTCGGCGCCTTTCCCGTCCCGGAGGAAACTCCCTGGGGTCCCGCTCTCCGCAGCGACTGCCTGGCCAACGGTTTGTTTTGGCTGGAGGCAGCACAGGCCGGACGGGTTTTAGCCATCGCCTATCCGCTGTGTACCAACCTCTTTGACGACACGCTGGAGCTGGCGCACCTGCTCCCGTATGACCAGGAACACGGTATTGATGCCACCTGCGGTTACCGCTTCTATTTATACGAGGAAAGCTGCCGTCCCCTATTTGAGCTTTGTCAGTACGAAGAACTGCCGCCCAAAAAGCTCCAAGCATTTCTGGGACACGACGATGCAGTTATGGCATTAAAATTATATTCCATGAAGCGGCAGAAGCGGCGTCGGACAAAATGAATAGAATCATAGAGCAGGTACTTTGTTCTAGATCGAATACTACGCTGGATTCCTGAAAAGCAAAAAGACCCAAAACCTTGCGGTTTTGAGTCTAATTTGATGGTCCGAGTGACAGGACTTGAACCTGCGGCCTCTTGACCCCCAGTCAAGCGCGATACCAAACTTCGCCACACCCGGATATTTTTGGTCCACTCAGAAGAGCCTTAAATATATTAACATACCAAAAGCTTTTTTGCAAGAGGAAATTTCAAAAAATCGCAAGATTTTTTTGTACAGCAAACGCCCGCTGATTTTTCAGCGGGCGTTTGCCATCGGTTCAAAAAAGAGAGGGGGAGGATTTGTCATTGCTTCTGACGAGTATAAGATACCATACTCCAGAGAAAAGTGGTGTCCAGTTTTTAAAAGAACTTTGAACAATTTGTAAATGGTTCATACCTGGTCCCGCTCTCCCAAAAGGAGGTAAGCAGACCTCTCTCGGTTCAGGAGCGGCAACTGGAGCAGCGCCACCCGGATGCTGTCCGGTCCATCCACAGGCAACCAGACCCGGTCGGACGGAATTCCCCTGGGAAGTTCCACCGACGTTTTCATGACACCAGGGTAACAAAGTCCCGGCTGGCATAGCCCACCACGCCGTCAAAGCGAACCAGATACCAGTCCTGCCATTGATTGATAATAGTAAGGGGTGCCCCGTCATAGGCCCGGGCGACCACCGGCGCAGTGGTATCTGGACGAGCGCGGATGTTCAGATAGCCCCAGCTAACGTCCACCACACCGGAACGGGGTGCGGTGGGATACAAAAAGGGGATGCCGAAATACTCGGTCAGGGACAACACCAAATTCCGGGCAATCTCATCCAGGTGTCCCGTAACCCAGGTTGCGTCATCGGCGTTGTCATGATAGCCTAGTTCTAGAAACACAGAGGGGGCCCGGGGCTGGCGCACCTCTCCAATGGCGGTTGTTCCCTCCGCCCGCACCTTATCAGGAAGTGGATAGATGGCTTTGAGATTATCCGCCATGAGCACTGCCGCCCGGCGGCCGTTAACGCTGCCGGGATAATAGAATACAATAATGCCCCGGACTGTGCCGTAGCGGTCTGCGGGGGCTGCGTTGGAGTGCAGCGCCAGGTGCAGATCATAAGTACCGGCGTTAGAGGCCCGGATCGAGGACACAGCGGTCATGTCGGGGGTGTTGCGGGTATATTGGATGCCCGAGGCATCCAGATAGGGGACCATAGCATCGGCCAACCGGTTCATCCACTGTTCCTCGCTGCCCCCGGTAACGTACATATTGTTCTCCTGTGTGGAAGGAGAAAGATAGATGATTGGCATAGGATAGACCCTCCTTCTTTTCCATCCTATGCGGCTGGGGAAAAATTGACAAAGGCTTATTGCCTCATCCCTTCCTCGGGCAATCTCGGTGACATCCCGCCATGGCGTTTCGCAGCGGTTTTACCATGCGGCAGTCACAACTACATATGTCCCAGATGTCATGCAACAAGGCCCACAAGGAATAGTCTATTGGAATCACCCCTAACAGAGTTGTTTGGTTCCGGCAAATAAACTAGATCGAATAACTTTAATCAGTCCCAAGTTGGGACTGATTAAAAGTTAGGTACAAACCACAGGAAATTATTGGCCTACGGCGGCAAAGCCGCCGCCTAGCATAGCTATTGTGAGTCCATCGACCGAGGCCAGGCCTACCGGGGGACCTGGTGTTTTTATCCGGAGGACTCCCATGTGGGTATTGTAAGCGGCTGGGATAAGGACGGACAGCTGCTCGTCATCCACTGTGCCAGCGGCTATAACAATACGGTCATCACCGGGCTGGAAATGCCGAGAAAATGCATCCTTATATGTAGTGATTCCCACGAACCAGTAAAAGCCTTTCCTAGAATGTCAGAGCCGCTCTATGCTCAAGGACTTCCCGGAAAGGCTCTTCGTATTTTATATAGCAAGCCAGAAGAAAAATGACTTCTGACGGCGCATCCAGTTCTTTTGTGCGGCTGCCAACGATTCGATTTAATAGTTCCTCATCTTCTTGAAGCCGATCCCAACAGAGGTTGCACAGCCGCTCGATTCGGCGTGCGGCCATCTTACAACTTTTCATGTAGAGCTTATCTGCCGCTTGTTGATAAATATCCCGCATCATCTTGATATTGTTTCTGCTTTTCCCTTGATGAAACATTTTTCTTCTCTATTACATAGAACGAACAAAACGCAGAAAGTGCGATATTCAATTACAATCAGAATTTTAAGCGCAGGCGGGACTCAGCTCTGTCTAAGTGTATGATAAAAACGAGATGGAGCGCCCAAAGGCACCCCATCTGCTTTCTCTTATATGTTAATAAAATCTGTCTATGTGCATCGGGACTATACGCTAGAGGTGGGGTTTAATGTCTCATTCAAGGATTTCAAGACCTTGGGAACCGAGTGCGAGGGAATGGACAGCGAAGAGCCAGCCATTTATATGACACGGAAGAATGAAAAAAGCAGACTTGTAAAACGCAAGTCTGCTTCATGGTGGACCTAAAGGGATTCGAACCCTCGACCTCTCGGATGCGAACCGAACGCTCTCCCAACTGAGCTATAGGCCCATATTCAATTATTTTGGCGATTGTGGAGCGCACTGTTTTTCCAATATGCCAATTTGCTTGTGCTATATGACCATGCAATGAAATTTTTATGGTAATGTGAATAACCTGATGGAGAAAAATAATGCACCACAAGGAAGCCAAAAAGCTATCAAATATACTGAACTGGCAGGACACCTGCCCTGTTGAAGCGTGCTTGTATATTATAGCAGAAAAATAAGATTTGTAAAGAGACTTCTCAAAATATTTTTCAAAAGCAACGACAAAGTAATTTGTCAGCCGAAGCTCAAATAGAGTCTATGCTCTAATCTCTGCCTGCGGGCAGGAGAAGTACGCCGATGGCCCGATAATCCTGACAGGCGAAATGTGCCGCAGGACTTAAAATTCACGCTCTATAGATCTACGGATTCAAAGCTGTGTCAGGAGGTTGAGGCCGATTTCGCTCATGCTCTTGCCAGGTCGGCGTACCCACCCTCAAATCTCCCGGCGGCCGTCCAAAGCCCGCATCAATGTGGCATCGTCGGCAAACTCCAAGTGACTGCCTACTGGGATACCATAGGCCAGCCGGGTCGTTTTGACCCCAAACGGTTTGAGCAGGCGGGACAGATACATAGCGGTGGCCTCTCCCTCTGTGTCCGGATTGGTGGCCATGATGACCTCCTCCACCCCCCCGGCGGTCACCCGCTCCAGAAGCTGCTTGATGCGCAGGTCATCCGGTCCTACGTGGTTCATAGGGGAGATAACGCCGTGAAGGACGTGATACAGGCCATGGTACTCTCGACCACGCTCCATGGCGATGACATCCTTGGGGTCGGCCACCACGCAGATCACCGTGTGGTCCCTCCGGGAGCTGGCGCACATGGGACAGGGACCGTCCCCCTCCGTGAGATTCTGGCACACCGGGCAGCAGGAAATGGCCGTCTTAGCGGACACAATGGCATCAGCAAAAGCCTTTGCCTCGTCGTCGGGCTGGTCTAGAATGAAAAAGGCCAGCCGCTGGGCGCTCTTGCGGCCCACGCCGGGCAGCTTGGCGAACTGTTCCACAAGATTTTCAAGGGCAGGGGGAAAATAATCCATGGGGAGACCTCCCAGTGAGAGTGAAGAGTGGAGCTGCCGGCGTCAGCGGGATGGGGACACCGGCTCGTAAAGAGACAGGGTGAAGTCGGGCACCAGCGAGAAGGATCCGGAGTCGGGGTCGTAGGTAAAGGGGGCAGACAGAGTGCCCAGGCCGGACAGGGAGGGGTCGGCAGACAGCCCGGCGGAAAAGGCGGAGGACAGGACGAGCTGTCCGTCTGCCAGGGCAATATGCTCGATATAGCCATAGGTAAAGACAGGCGCTTGGGAAGGGGGAACATCCAATCCCAATCCATAGTAGAAGCCCCCGTATACCGTCTCTCCGTCAGGTCCGGTGACCTGGTATATCGCCTGGGGATCGCTGCCTTCGTCCTCCCTCAGCGCTACGAACTGGAGTTGGACAGCGCCTTCTAAAGAAGAACGCCGTCCCGGGCAGCCAACGCTTCCTAGGCAGGACACCTGGCCGTCACGCTTCGCCCCGGAGAGAGGCAATGGCCAGGGAAATGTCCGGTGCGCCGTACACCGCTGAGCCTGCCACCAGCACATTGGCCCCGGCTTCCACCACCTTTTTCGCGGTGACCGGGTTGATACCGCCGTCCACCTCTAGGTCGCAGGCGGGGTTGTACTGGTCGATGAAGGCGCGCACCCGGCGGATGGTGTCCAGTTGGTGCTCCATAAAGGCCTGCCCGCCGAAGCCGGGTTCCACCGTCATTACCAGCACCATGTCCAACTGCTCCAAGTAGGGGAGCACCGCCTCCGGCGCGGTGATGGGCCGCAGGGCCACCGCCTTTTTGACCCCATTGGCCTCCATAGCCCGCAAGGCCTCGGCAATCCGGGTGGGATGGTCTGCCTCCAGGTGGACGCTGAGCAGGTCCGCTCCCGCCTGGGCGAAGGCGTCGATGTAGCGCACAGGCTTATCGATCATCAGGTGTACGTCCAAAAACATATCGGTGTGCTTTCGGATGGACTTGACCACCGGAACGCCAATGGTGATATTGGGTACAAAGAGGCCGTCCATTACATCCACATGGAGCCAATCGGCGGAGCGGACCCGATGGATCTCCGCCTCCAGATTGCAAAAATCAGCTGACAGGATGGAGGGGGCAATTTTAATCATAATTTCATCCGCCTTTTCTCAACATATCAGAAAACTATGGTATGCTTGACCTAGCCTCGGAAGGGCACCCAGGGCCTGCCCCCCACATAGGATACACCAAGCGGAGAAGGCCGTCAAGCCGCCCGGGAGGTCTCCCCAGGTACTCCCAGGCTTCCCCCGGGCGCCGCTCAGGACGGACGGGGCCGCACTGGAATAGCCGCCCGGCGGGAACTCCCGCCGGGCGGCGGTGGAGAGACAACCGATCAATGGTAAAGGTCGCTGGGCCGGGTTTCCTTGGCATCGTACCCGGCTTGACGCAGGCTGTCCAGGATCTCTCGCTTGTGGGTGAGGCCGAAAGCTTCCAGCGTCACCGTCAGCTCCACGCCGGACTGACGGTTAATGTTGACAAACTGGTTGTGGTCCAGCTTGATAATATTGCCGTTTTTGCTGGCTACCAGTTGGGCCACCCGCAGCAGCTCACCGGGCCGGTCGGGCAGCTGGACGGAGAAGGTAAAGATACGCCCCCGGTTTAAAAGCCCATGCTGGACCAGGGAAGATATGGTGATGACATCCATGTTTCCGCCGGAAAGCACACTGACCACGTTTTTGCCTGTGCAGTCCAAGTGGTTTAGGGCGGCGATGGGCAGCAGGCCGGCATTTTCCACGATCATCTTATGCTTTTCCATCACATCCAGGAAGGCATCTACTAGTTCGTCATCGTCGATGGTGATGATGCCGTCCACATTCTTCTGAATGTAAGGGAACACTTGGTCGCCAGGAGTTTTGACCGCCACGCCGTCGGCAATGGTGTCCACACGGTCTAGGGTAACGACATGGCCCGCCTCCAAGCTGGCCTTCATAGAGGCTGCACCGGAGGGCTCCACCCCATACACCTTCACCGAGGGGTTGAGTAGCTTGGCCAGGGTGGACACGCCGGCGGCCAGCCCGCCGCCGCCGATGGGAACCAGGATCACGTCCACGTCGGGCAGATCCTGAAAGATCTCATAGGCGATGGTGCCCTGGCCAGTGGAAACGGTCAGGTCATTGAAAGGATGGACATAGGTCAATCCCTTCTCCTGGCTGAGCTGGGCGGCCAAGGCCGCCGCGTCGTCAAAGGTCTCTCCGTGGAGGATTACCTCTGCGCCGTAGTCCTTGGTGTTGTTCACCTTTACCAAGGGCGTGGTGGTGGGCATGACGATGGTGGCCCGCACCCCAGCGGCTTGGGCTGCATAAGCCACCCCCTGGGCATGGTTGCCGGCAGACGCGGTAATGAGTCCCCGTTCCTTCTCCTCGTCCGTGAGGGTAGAGCATTTGAAGTAGGCTCCCCGGATTTTGTATGCGCCGGTGACCTGCATGTTCTCAGGCTTGATATACACCTGGTTACCAGTGGCTTTGGAGAAGAAGGGACTCTCGATCAGATCGGTAGAGTGGAGCACGCCGTCCAGCACCTTGCGGGCTGCTTTGAAATCATCTAACATCATCATAGTGGGAGGACTCCTTACCAATGTAGAGTGTGATAAACATATATTTTAGCGAAAAAAAGCGAAAAAGTCAATCATTGACTGCCCGCCCTTTTCCTTGACACCACTTGTGTCCGGGGAGTAAAATAACAATGGATGATAATAAAGGCATCCCCTTTGGAAAGGAGAATTGGCCGTGGCCTTTATGAAGAGAAAAAGCGTGCTGCCCATCTATCTGGTGGGTGTAACCTGGCTGGTATGGGCGGTCTTTCTGCCCCTGTACCGGCCTGCCCACTATATCATGGCGGCGTTGGCATCGGCCATCGTTTACTTCGTGGGCAAGATGATCTGGCCCGACCGGGGCTATGTGCTGAAGGACGAGCCGGAGCCGGCAGCCCAGCCGGAGCGGGCAGAGTCTGAGCCCCAGCAGCCGCCCAAGGGAGCGGAAAAGTCCGCCTCCACCGGCGATCCGGCCATCGATGCGCTCATCGCCGAACGGGACCGGGCCATCTCCGAGATGCGCCGGCTCAACGACACCATCGAGGATGCGGTTATCTCCACTCAGATTGACCACCTGGAGAACATCACCGGCAAGATCATCGATGCGGTGGTGGACAAGCCGTCCAAGCTGCCCCAGCTGCGGAAATTTTTGAACTATTATCTGCCCACCACCCTGAAACTGCTCAACGCCTATGACCGGATGGACGCAGCCGGGGTGTCCGGGTCCAACATTGACGGCACAAAAGGTAAAATCGAGGACATTATGGGCACCATCTGCAAGGCCTTTGACAAGCAGCTGGACGCCCTGTACGGCGAGGAGGCCCTGGATATTTCCACCGACATCACGGTGCTGGAAAACATGCTAGCCCAAGAGGGGCTGGGGGACACGCCGTTCCAGTCCCCCGGCTCCTGAGCACGGCGCTCCCATCCCCACGCAGACGGAAAGGAAGCAGAGACGACCGGACGGAAAGGAGTGCCTGCCATGAAAGAGATAGAACGCAAGCCCTGGGTGCGATGGCTGGACCTGACCTGCGCGGTGATCTGGCTGATCAATTTGGTCCACAAGCTGTCCAATTACTTTCAGCAGCTGGACCGGGGCGCTCCCCCGGAACGGCTGACGGACGCGAGGTTGGACTGCATGATCGCTGGTTTTATCGCGGTGATGTGGCTGGTTTCCTTTTTCGTCTGGCGGATGGACCAGAGAAAGCCTGCCGCCTGGCTGGTCAGACTGATCTTCATGGCGGCGGTCCTCGCGGGGTGGGCGGCCACTTATCCTCTGGCCTCGGCCAGCGGCTATCCGCCGTTTTTCTGGTGGACCATCCTGGCGGTATTGGCCGGCATCACCCTCTACGGTGTCTGGAAATGTTTTGCTTTGAAACGAAAGATGATATCTAGCGAAGAAGATGAAATCATATAGGAGGAATTCCCAATGTCTGACAAAATTGATATGACCCCCGAAC
>URQA01000060.1 GCA_900549885.1 uncultured Eubacteriales bacterium
TGAATATCTGTATCGTGTTCGCCCAGCTTGAACGGGAAACGATACAGAAGCGGGTGGCCGATTCCTACTACTCACGAAGCCTAAAGGGGTTCCGCATGGGCGGCAAAGCTCCCTATGGGTTTCACACGGAGCCAATCAAGATAGATGGTATCAATACAAAGAAGTTAGTGGCAAATCCCGAAGAAGCGGAACAGGTCAAATTGATGTTTGAGATGTACGCCGAGCCAGGAACTTCCTACGGCGATATTGTCCGGCATTTTGCGGAGCATGGTATTAAAGATTTTTCCCGTCCGGCACTCGCAAGCCTTTTGTGCAATCCCATTTATGTCAAGGCTGACCTTGATATTTATGAGTTTTTCAAAAGTCAGGGGACGGTCATCATCAATGACGCCGCTGACTTTACGGGCACAAATGGGTGCTACTTCTATCGTGGCCGGGGAATGAAAGGCGACACCAAACACAATCTGCAAGGGCATACGCTGGTTATGGCTCCCAGCGAGGGCTTGGTTTCTTCTGAACTGTGGCTGAAATGCCGAAAGAAGATTTTAGCCAACGCCAGTTATCAGGCGGGACGAAAGGCGGTCAATACTTGGTTAGCTGGAAAAATCAAATGTGGCAGGTGCCAGAAAGCGTTAAAAGCCGAGGGCAGTTATGGGCGGTGGTACTTCCGTTGCAGTAAGCGTTCCGATAACAAAAGCTGTGAGGGTGCGGGGACGCTCCGTATTCCCGATACGGAAGCTATTATCTATGCCGCTATGGTAAAAAAGCTAAAACCATTCCAGACCATCAAGGGGCGGAAAAATGCCATGAAGTCCAATCCGAAGCTGACCGCCCTGCAAGTGGAACTCGCACAAGTCCAGCATGAAATCGAAACGCTCATTGACACGCTGACCGGGGCTAACCCCATCCTGCTCTCCTATGTGAACAGCAAGATTGAAGAATTGGATGGACGCAAGCAGGAGCTTGTCAAAAAGATAGCGGAGTTGAGTGTGGATACCATCAGCCCGGAACAGGTCAAAGAAATTTCCGGCTATCTGGATACATGGGAAGAAGTGGACTTTGACGATAAGCGGCGGGTGGTGGATTTGATGATTTCCGCAATTTACGCCACAAGCGAAAGTATCAACATCGTTTGGAAGATATGACGGCGCATAAGCGCCGCCATACAACGCAACCTTTCGCCCTTTGTAAACTAAGCTACCCGAACTTTCCGGTGTATGGGCTTGTCTTTTATTTTCTTTCTCTGATTTGGGACAATCCTATATCTCCATCAATAATGTTCTGAGGATAGCACGTATCTACGTATCTGGATTTGAGTCGATTGGCGTGCCCAATTGCTCTGGGATTGCTTAATTCCCCTTATAGCTCAGAATCTGAGTCAACTGAAAGCGCCCAAAATAAATAACTCGAAAAAGTGCTACAAAATAAAAGAAACCAGACAGGCTCCGTAGATCCTGTCTGGTTTTGATTGCTGGGGAGGATTTGAACTCTCGACCTCGGGAGTATAAGAGTGCGGTACCGTATTTCTCTGATACAGTCAGTTCTATTAGTCCTCAGAAATCTATGTTTAAGCTAAGATAGAAACTATTGATACTTCAGATTCACGAGTTTTGAGTGATAAGCCTCTTATTTGTATCAGAGGTGGAAATTTTTTTCTGATTTATTGATGAACACTTTGTACTCAGAAAAATTCCAACAGATTGTTTTCCAGCCCACAGAAAACCGCGACAATCACGGACTTTTCATGTGGGCGAATCTATGGTATATTAATAATGAGAAATTATTCCAGCGCATAAGTTTCTTTCTGCTAGGGGGTATCGTTCATGTATGAATATAAACTTGAGGCCCATCTGGGTACTCTGTGCGCTCAGTACCCAAGATACATAAATCTCAACTCTACGTGGACTCTGAACAAACGCACCTGTTCTGATTTGTTGAAAAGCGTTGTCATCCGCTATCCCCATTTCAGCATGCATGATGCCAGCCATGCCGAAGCAGTCGTCTCCAAAATGGAAATGTTGCTGGGAAGCCGTATCCAAAAGCTGTCTCCTACCGATACCTGGTTGTTACTGCACGCCGCCTATGCCCATGACTTGGGGATGGTGGTACAATGGAGTGAGATCAAGGATGTATGGGAGCAGCCTGAATTCCAAAGCTATCTTTCTTCTCTCTCCATCTCCACGGACCCGGACCTGCGCGCTGCCGCCAAATTCATTCAAGATACAAGCGGTCTCGCCTCCAGCCAGGTATGGCCGCTGGAGGCATATCGGTATGTTAGTCTAATCAATGCGAATTATTTTCGTACCCAGCACGCTCAACTTTCAAAAGCATATATCAATTCTGCAGTGCAGAAATTTGATTTGGATTTGGGGCATAATGGTTTGATTCAGCCCCGGCTCATAAAACTGCTGGGCCAAATCTGCGCAATTCACACAGAGTCAACGGAAAAAGCACTTGATTTGGATTATCAAACAAATGGCTTTGACTCTGACTATGCCCACCCCCGATTTGTCGCCATGCTTCTTCGCTTGGGAGATTTGCTGGACATTGACAACGGCCGCTTCAATACAGGTGCCGAACTGAGCTTCGGCGGCTTACCGGCAACTTCGATTCCCCACAAGGAAAAGCATGAATCCACCACCCAGTTGCTTGTCACACCCGCAGAAATAAGCTTTCGCAGTGATTGTCCTAACTCTGAAGCCTATCTTGAAGTGCGGCAATTTGTCACCTGGCTTGAAAGCGAAGTGGATTTTTTTACAAAATATTGGTCCAAAATCGCTCCGGAAGATTTGGGCGGCTATGCCCCTTGTTTCGACCGCAAAGAACTTTTGATCAATGGTGTTCAGGATATTGATGGAGTGGCTGGCCTCAAGTTTGAAATCTCTCAGGACAAGGCATTCCAAATTATTGAAGGTTCTAATATTTATGAAGATCGCTTTGTGTTTATCCGGGAAGTGATTCAAAATGCATTGGATGCATCTAAGCTTCAACTTTGGAATGACTTGACATCCGGCACTTATCGGGCTTGGTTTGACTTGCCAATTACATCGGCACTGCAACCTTATAATTTGAACAAAAAAATATATGAAAGTTATCCTGTTCAGGTTAAACTCTCTACTTTGCCTGATGGACTTGTTCAAGTGGAAATAACAGACCGGGGAACCGGAATCTCCGTGGACTCTTTCAAGCGTATGTGTAGTGTCGGTACCAGTAATTCAGGTTCCAAGCAAATCCAAAAAATGATACAAGATATGCCCAATTGGCTTCGACCGACAGCGGGCTTTGGAATCGGCCTGCAGTCTATTTTTCTTTTGACAGACCAATTTGAGGTCGACACCAGCACCGGAACCGAAACCTTCCACGCAGTTGTCCATTCCAAACGCACAGGAGGATATCTGCAATTGCAACGTGCTGAAAAGTCTTTGCCCCGGGGAACCACGATTCGGATACAGTTTAAAATGCTGGAGAATTTCCAATTCTCCTTTGGCGGAGAGACCGACCAGTATTTAGAGTTTCACTTGGATCCGATAAGTCCTGAGGACTATACAGGCGAAGTCCGTGTTCTGGAGTCCATTCGCATAAATTGCCAAGACTCTATGTTTCCCATTCATGTGGCTTGTGAGAAGGCACCTGTACCACCTATGGATGTGAAAAGCCAACTACCTATTGCCAATTCCGAATGGGAGAAGTGGAAGGATCGATACCGCTACACAATGAGTAAAGATGCCGATCGGCTCCAGTTGTGGGATACGCAAAGTGCGACGTATGGAGAGTTTCAGTTTGTTGGTCAGGGATACCGTGGCAGCCGTGTTCGTTTTAAGGGTATGGAAGTAAATAAGGGAACCCCTCATTTACTAAAAGACGGCATATCCGTTACTCTTGATGTCTATGGTCTGGATACCAAGGAAACCATTACACTGGACCGTTCTGCACTAACAAGAGATGGCAAAAGAAAAATATCCAATCTATTTCATGAATTTGTAACAGCATTTATAGAAATCACGCTGAACCATTTGGAAAATGAAACTGCTACGTCAGATGCAGCATATCAAGTTCGCGGAAAGTTTGATCCATATGTATTCTGGCGGGTATGTAATCATAAACAACGCTTGCGTATTCCTAAGGCCGTTCTGAATGCAATCAATGACACTGCTACTGTCATATTCAGGGATGGTGAACAGAAAGAATTCAAAAAAAGAGAAATACCTGTACAGAGACTATCTCTACGCTTGATAAACAATATTTTATAAATCTGGATGCATTTAATTCCCATACAGGCCCAAACTCCATCCAATATCAAAAGATGTGTCAAATCCTTGACCGAGCGGAGGGTTGCTCAATTGAACAAATCATAGCAGATCCTATCCTGAACGATGAAATAAAGCACGGCCTACTTCACACACTCCAAATTCCCGCGCCTGGCGAACCGCTTCTTCTATATACTCTCTCTGCCGAAGATAATGTTCTGCTTGATGCCCAAGGTCATGCAAAGGCAGCCATTTTGAAAGGACTGAGCGGCCCGATTGAGGGGATGAGTTACACTCGTTCTTATGACAAAAACCATCGTGCCAAACGATATGCCATTCCTGCCTTGTCTGCGTACAGTGCCCTTGCTGTTGATTATACTCCTTACGGGATTGCTGAACCCAGCGGGATCTGCACCTACTTGATCCTTGCCCCCTTTGTCCGCGAAGAAGCACACATGATGCCGGAGCAGCCCAAAGAGCGTTTTATTGAACTGGTCACATCTTCTGAAACCTTTCCATATGTGGTTGAGTATGTTAATCAACACTCCATCAATATAGCGTCAAAAGAACAAATAATTGCAGATTATCGAAGATTGATTGGAGACTACTACGACGCGCTGCTTAAAACGCCGAGTTCATATGACGAGAATAGCTAATATTTTAATGTTAAAGCGAGGGTTCTATAAGAGCCGGTCTTCACTTTTAACATTCTTGGATTGAGTGTTTTCTACTATGCCTCGATTTTCCGAGGCATTATCTTCCTACCTCAAATCCTTTTACAAAATATATTTGACCAGCCACCAATACTTTTCATATACATTGCCTACAGTGCTAAAACATAGTACAATACAAGCATATGGGAGGTGATCCTCATGCTAAGCGAGCAGCAAATCAAAGACAGCGTTTCCATCGCAGCGAAAGAATATCCTATCAAGTGTGTCGATCTATTCGGCTCCTATGCAAGCGGCAAGTACCACCAAAACAGCGACGTAGATCTGCTGGCAGCGTTTCATACAGACAGAGTCTCGCTCTTGACCCTCAACAGCGTAAAGTATCGGCTGGAGGAATTATGGGGCGTAGACAGGAGGATACCTCTTTATGGAGCCTAGGGATGAGGTGATCTTGCGGAAGGCCCTCTCTGAGATTGATATTGCCGAAAACAGGATGGGTGATCACTCATTGGCAGAGTTTAACGAAAATGAGATGTTGATGCGGGCCATCTGTATGACTGTGATCAATATCGGAGAATTGGTGAAAACTTTATCTGAGTCATTTCGGCGAACTCACCACGATATACCTTGGAAAGTGATCGCAGGTTTTCGCGATATCGCGCTCACAAATATCAAACGCTCAAAATGGGTGATGTTTATGAAACTGTTCAGACAGACTTCCCTGTTCTTCGCGTTCAAACCAACTCAATTTTAGAAGAATAAGTAAAATATCATATCAGGAAAAGCGGAGCAATTGCTCCGCTTTTATTTTTTGAAAGGCGCCCCTTATGGATAGTAGAACATACCAAATGATGTTGCGTGATGCCACGGAGATCACAAGGATAATGCCCAATGACCCTGCTCATCCTCTGTGAGCTTATCCAAGGTTTTCTTGGTGACGGTCTTTGGGACGCTGCGGAAATCGTGATCAAAAAACTTTATGGAGTGGCGGAACTGGAACATCCCGACGATGCGGAGCCATGGAATAATGCCTCTCTATCTCTGTTCGTATCCATGCTCCTGGAGTGCTGGGAAACACATCACACCGAACATGGCCCGGCTTGGACGGAGGACGGTGACATATGACCCAGAACCAATATTTTTCCGGATTGACCCTCCGCCTCCGGCCAGTGGACTTTACTGTGCTTTCTCAAGAGGACGTCCTTCTCCTCTTAGAATGGGATGGCCGCTCTCTGTGCCTGATCGCCAGCGACGGCAGCGTCCGCTACCGGCAGGAGGACATGGAAGCACTCCTGCCTCCATCATAGATATCATCAGGTCCTTGCGGGATTCCACCTTGTTTTGCAGCTTCTGAAGATTGTCAGTCACGTCATGGGGAAGGTTGATAATTTTTCCATTCCGTATTTCTCATAGTAGCGATTCCAAAAATACTCGTTTGCCAGACAGCCGCCTTGTACATCCAGCAGATGTAGGTGGCCTGGTGATTCATGCACTTGCTGTCCTGATAATTGTACACCTGACACCAAGAGCACCTTTACCGCTCGGGCAGTTGATATACTTCCCGCTGAACTAGATCTTCTATTCATGGCTCACAGCTCATCCCTTTTTCTGTTCAGAAAAACGGCATCCTCGAAAGGATACCGTTTCAAGCCGTTGCCATTTTGGCGGGCAGGCTGTGACCTGCAGCAACGCACTCATTATTCGCTGAAGTGGACAATTTTTAGAGTCGGAAATATGTTTTTATCCATCCTGATATTGCAGTTGAAAACAGATTTTGATTTCATCGCGTCTGTGAGTATAAATTCTGCGAGGCTGTCTGTTTGTCCTAAGACACGCCTCAGGGTCTGACCAGGCTTTTATGGTCATCTACGGCCGATTCGGTACTGTCGGAGTCAACTTGTCCAGAGCCTGGCGGAAAAAACCCAGGCAGGGGTTGAGATTGTCGCGCTTCCAGGCGGCCACCGTGGCGATGGGGGCCAGGCCCACCAGGGGGATAGCGCGGATGCAGTCCGGCGCGTTGTCCACGTCGCAGCGATCGATGATGGCAATGAGTTCTTCCAGGCCCAAATAAAAGTACAATGCCTGATAGTTATCCACATAGCGCGCCACGCTAGGGGGAAAGTCCCCGATATGGCAGCAACTGTACAGCTGGTTATAGGCCCCCAGGGACTCCGCTGGGGAGATGATGATGAACTCCTGGTCCTTCAGCTCCTGGATGGTCAGGCACTCCCGGTCTGCCAGAGGGTGCTGCACCCCCATCACGACCACGGGCTGGCTGGTGAACAGGGCATGGTGGACCTCGTCCAGGATGACGTTCACTTCAAACTCCTTTGTGATGATCACATCCACCTCATCGGCGGACAGCTTCTCCCGCAGGGTGCGGAAGGAATGGAAATCCACCTGCAGGTCCACGTTGGGATAGCACTGGAGGAATGCAGAAAACAGGGCGTTGACGGAGGAATCCCCGCACAGAGGGTCGAAGCAGGCCACCTTCAACACGCCTCCTTCCCCGCGGCCAGCAGTGCGGGCCAGCACCACGGCGGAGTCCAGCTCATCGATGGCCGGACGCATACGTTGGTAGAGGAAGGCCCCCTCCGGGGTGAGGGAGACGCTGCGGTTGCTGCGCACGAAGAGCTTGAAGCCCAGGTCGCTCTCGATCAGGGAGATGTGCTTGCTCAGGGTGGGCTGAGTGATGTACAGCCGCCGGGCAGCCTCGGTGAAGTTGAGACACTCCGCCGCGGCGAGAAATGCGCGGATGCGAGGGATGTCGATCATGGCGTCGTCCTCCTTTTTGCTATTATACCACGGGCGGAGGGTAGGCACAAGAATGAGATAAATTTCCATTCCCTGACGGCATGACTCCAATCAAACAAGAGAAGTGTACAAATTTCCCCCGTCGGATTACAATATCCTTATCCAAAAGGTATGTTTCCGGCCGGAGCATAAGCCTTGGCGGGGCGAGCGTCCCGATCTATATGAAAAGAGGAGTGAGGATCCATATGAGAACCAAAACTGCGGTAAAAAAGGAAGGCCTGCCCATCATCCACTGCATCATCACAGTAGCCCTGATGATCGTTATCGGCCTTCTGCCCCCCGTGGGCCCCATTACTAGCTACGGCATGCAGGTTATCGGCGTGCTGGTGGGCGTGGTCTACGGCATGTCCATGGTGGACGTGTATTTTCCCTCTCTGTGCGCCATCATCATCCTGGCCCTGGCCTCCGGCAGCTTCAGCACCTCAGTGGTGAGCATGCTGGGCTCCACCACGGTGTGGGGCATGATCATGGTGTGCATCGTGCTGTACGCCATGCAGGCTGAGCGCGTCACCGACTTCTTCGCCAACTGGATCATTAACCGCAAGATCATCCGGGGCCGCCCCTGGCTGTTCTCCTTCGCCATTCTGGTGGGCGACTCCCTGCTGTCCATCATCTCCCCCGAGGCGGCCATGCTGCTGTTCTGGGAGATCATCTTCGCTGTGTGCGACGCGGTGAAGATCGACCGGAAGGACCCTTGGAGCGTGTCCATGATCTTCGGCACCTGCTTTGCCTCCGGTGTAGGCATCATTTACCTGCCCTTCATGCGCAACGGCCTGGTGGTCAACAATCAATTCACCGCCATGTCCGGCGGCCAGATCATCGACCCACTGAAGTATATCCTGGGCATCGTCCCGCTGGGCATCTGCGGCATTGTCATCTTCATCCTGCTGTGCAAGTTCGTGTTCCGTATCAATGTAACCCAGCTGAAGAACATCGACGACAGCGTGGTCAACCGGGACGCGCTGATCCTGAATGCCCGGCAGAAGACGGTCATCGGCATCGTGGTGGCCATGATCGTACTGCTGCTCCTGCCCTCCCTGCTGCCTGACTGCACCATCAAGACTGTGCTCAACGACCTGAGCCTGCTGGGCATGTCCTCCATTGTGGTGCTGCTGTTCTGCGTCATCCGCATTGGCGGTAAGCCCCTCATCCGCATCCAGGAGGCCTCTTCCAAGGGCGTCATCTGGCCCATGGTCATGATGGTGGCCCTGATCGCCCCCATGGGCTCCGCCCTCACCTCTGAGGACGCCGGCATCGTCACCCTCATCAGCGATGTGCTCAACCCCCTAGTCAGCGGCAAGCCCGCATGGATCTTCGTGGCCATCATGGTGGTGGTGGGCGTGGTGCTGACCAACTTCGCCCAGAACCTGATCATCATGAGCTTGCTCACCCCCATCGTCATCGCCATGGCCAACACAGTGGACATCGACATCTATGCCATCACCTGTCTGCTGGCCATTGCCACCCACTACGCGGTGTGCCTGCCCTCCGCCTCCCCCTCTGCCGGCATGATGTTCGCCAACCCCAACTTCAAGGCGTCCTTCGCCTATAAGAACGGCGTCATCACTCTGCTGGCCTGCGTGGTGTTCATCCTCACCGTCGGTTACCTGTGGGTGAACCTGATCTTCTAATTGCGAGGAAAGGAAGGAACTGTACATGAATATCCAAAAGCCCAATATCATCTTCTTCCTCACCGACGATCTGGGCTACGGCGACGTGTCCTGCATGAACCCCGAGTCCAAGATCCACACCGAGAACATTGATCGGCTGGCCCGGGAGGGCATGCGCTTTACCGACTGCCACGCCTCTTCCGCCGTGTGCTCCCCCTCCCGGTACGCACTGATGACCGGCCGGTACAACTGGCGCTCCGAACTGAAAAATCTGGTGCTGCCCGGAGTGTCCCGGGCCCTGATCGAGCCGGGGCGGGAGACCATCGCCTCCATGCTCAAGAAGCAGGGCTACCGCACCGCCTGCGTGGGCAAATGGCACCTGGGCATGGACTGGGAGACGGTGGGCGACACCAAGCTCACCATCCACATGCCCGAGGTGGACAAGCGCCGGGACGACCTGGGTCTGGACTACACCAAACCCATCAAGAACGGTCCCAACGCCAAGGGTTTCGACTACTACTTCGGCATGGCCGCCTCCCTGGACCAGGCCCCCTACATGTTCATCGAGAACGACATGGCCCAGGCGGTACCCGACTGCATCATTGGCAGCGATGACTGCGACCACGCCTCCCCCGGCACGGAGTTCCTCTACGACAAAGGCCCGGCCTGGAGCGGCTTCGACCTGGAACAGGCAGTGCCTACCTGCGACCAGAAGGTGCTGGACCTGATCGACCAGTGGGCCGGCCAGGAAGAACCCTTCTTCATCTACTATCCCACCCTGGCCGTCCACGGACCGCTGCTGCCCACCAACGAGTTCAAGGGCAAGTCCGGCCTGGGTGCCTACGGGGACTTCGTGCTCCAGGTGGATGCCTTCATCGGCCGGCTGGAGGCCAAGCTGGATGAGAAGGGCATCGCCGACAACACCATCGTGGTGTTCACCAGCGACAACGGCTGTTCCTCCATCGTGGGCTTTGAGGCGCTGGCTAAGCACGGCCACAACCCCAACTACATCTTCCGGGGCTCCAAGTCCGACATCTGGGAGGGCGGCCACCGGGTGCCCATGGTCATCCGCTGGCCCGGCCACATCCAGCCCGGCACCACCTGTGAGCAGACCATGTGCCTGGTGGACTTCTTCGCCACCTTCGCCCAGCTCACCGGCTATCAGATCCCGGACAACGCCGCCGAGGACTCCGTGTCCATCCTGCCCCTGATGGAGGGCAGCCAGGAGCCTATCCGGGAGGCCACCGTCCACCACTCCTTCTTTGGCTCCTTTTCCATCCGCAAGGGGGATTGGAAGCTGGAGATGTGCAACGGCTCCGGCGGTGGCACCCTGCCCAACTGGGCGCCCGCGGCGGCCGACCTACCGCCCATCCAGCTCTACCACCTATCCGAGGACATCGGGGAGACCAAAAACGTCTACCAGGAGTACCCCGAGAAGGTGGAGGAGCTCAAGCAGCTGCTGACCCAGTATATCGTCACCGGCCGCTCCACCCCCGGTGCTCCCCAGGAGAACTTCCCCTGCGAGAACTGGCCCGGCCTGGAGTGGCTCCAGCAGGCGGACTAGACCTGATCCCGGCCCCGGCGGCCCGGCCTTTGGGGTTGCCTCAAACGGCGTCCTTTCGAGGACGCCGTTTGGCATTCTGATCAATCGTATTGCTCATACCGACCAATACTGACATTCTCTTTGGCAAGATGACACCGAGATCTTATTTCTCCCCATACAAATATGAGATCGTTTCGATCTTGATTGATTTTTTATTTAGTTTTAGGGCGTTTTCTATACTCCACCCATAATAAAGAACTTTTGGACTCATTCCGATGATCTCTTCCCATTGAGTAGCATTGTGCGATTCTCCATTGAATTTCAAAGCATGGTTACTGCTTCTGTTATCAGCCTATTTCTTTCTTATGGCCAATCTAGAACAAGTAACGGATCACAGCACAATAAACCAACCATGATCAAGGAAGCCGTTGTTCCACTCGGTGTCCCGGCGGCTGTTTGAATGATTCGCAAATTAACGGGGCTGGTAATCGCCCGTCTGGCATTGATGGATTCCACACACATGAAAGAGAATGCTTTCCGGGTGTCAGAGCAAATCAAACTGACGGAAAGTGCGAGGACATATTAGGAACGCCTGGACACCTACGAGGAGGAAGGGTCGTAGGAACTCAACGGCAGACGGGGAAACGAAGAGAAAAGTGCATTAAGCAATTCAAGAAGGACATCTGTCAGACAACAAAAAAGGGCAGCCGGACAGATCCTGGGCCGGACATATGAAGTGTCCGGAGAAACTGCGGGGGAAACACTGTCGCGCCCACCATATCCTGGACAGCGACCACGGTATGATTATTGGCTTGATGGTAACTCCAGATGAGCGCGAAACATTTATATGTGTCTCATCCACAATACCCCGCCAGTGGCGGTGAATCTGAAAAAGATGCGCAGACTGATGAAGAAACATGGCCTGCGCTGCCCTATTCGCAGAGCAATCCCCTGTCACAAGATAAAGGATACGATGAAAACATACAACTACGCGCCTAGTTTTCTGGATCGCGAATTTGAGTATTATGGTCCCAGATTTGTACTCCTCACAGACATCACCCATATCCCGTGGGAGGATCATTCCTCTACTACCGTGGAAATTTTTAAGATTCTAAATTTTCATCCGTTTTCGCTAGTAATCTTACAAAGCTAATATAGAAGGAAGATAACAATCAGTCCGGCAAAAAGATGTCTTTTCATTGCGGTGTCTCCTTTCTAAAGGTTTGTTCTTAACCTTACGATTTGTTTTGCCAATTACACTTCTCTTTACAGCCCACTTCTGCCCCATCGGAATCACCCTCTCTCAAATTTGTGCCGATCAGCACGTCCGGGTAACCGAATTCTCCTCAAGCGCCACGCCGTTCCTTGTCCTACTTACTTCCAGAGTATTGGTCACGCCCTTTGCTACAAAATGGCTCTTCTTGATGAGGATATGCTCCTAAAGTCAAATCAATCGGCAATTAGCTCCCACACTAGTACTCAAGTACTCACGAAAAAATTCATTGTTTTCTCCTCAGCGTTTGGAGGTCCATCCAATTCGGTGTATCACTGATATTGAGTGATGACATCGTCTCATAAAACATTTCCTCATCGTACGGGCCAAAGCAAGCACCTTCATCTGTGTCCACGATATAGTAATCAGGATCAGAATAACTGATTGGCTCATCAAGGTCTTCTGGAACATCTGCGCGCTTGGCAAAAATGTAGGCGTCTGTATAGGCTATTTCGAATACGTAGGCAGGAACAACCGTAGCCGCCAAAAAGTCATATTGTGGATCTGGCTTACATAAAATCACAGACCTTGAGTTGATCCGCCATATTTCATATCCGCCCGGAAGGCCAGTAATTTCCCAGTCGCCAAGTCCACTACACGATGTACAAAACAAGCTGATGATCAGCACACAAGATGCAATGAACACCTTTCTTTTAATTAGCAGCCTCATTCAGATTTACCTCGGAATTCATTCAACCGAATACGTACCAATCAAGCCATCTGTAAAATAAATGTCGACTTCAATCGGTGAAAGCACACCGATTTGAGAAGATAGCCACCCCCATGCGTTAATAAGTGTCTTAAACACCCCATCCAAAATCTCTAAGTCAAAGACATCATGTACATGTACTTGGCTACCGATACCCGACAGGCTTACCAAAAAGTTGCAGTGCTTGCCTTAGGCCTGTTTCTTTTAGCTAAATAAGCAGAAGGGCTTTATTCTTTTTCAGAAAGCAACTGGATGAGCCGGGTCCGGACCACAGCCAGCACAGCCAAGGCGCAACCCGCCAGATAGCAGATCAAAAATCCTGCCGTGGCCAGCCATCCGGTCCCGCCCGCCCCCAGGGCGGTGAGAACCAGTCCCCCCAAAGCGCACCCGGCCAGGGCCAGCAGGGCCTGCTCCAGGAAGAATGAGAGGAACACCCGCCCCCTGGAGGCCCCCAGCCCCCGCATGATGGCAAACTCCATGCGCCGGCCGTTGACCATCAGCCAGGAGATGACGAAGCCCAGCAGCCCCACCGCGGCGCACAGGGCGGGCAGCAGGATCTGGCTGAAGGTGACGTACCGCCCCAGGGCGCTCACCGTCTCCACGAAGGCCTGGTCCTGGAGGACCACCGTGGTCCTATCCCGGCCGGTATGGCCCACCTGGCTGATGCCCTGGTCCTCCAGATAGTCCCGGAAACGGTCCAGTTGCCGGGGGCTGGCCAGGGTGAAGCGGCAGGTGGACAGGGTGGTGTTGACATAGAAGTAAGCGTCCCTGCCCGCTTTGTCGGAAAAGTTGGAGCTGGAGGTGATCCTCTCCCCATCCGCCACGGGTGCCTCTTCCCCTGTGATCCAGGACGGGTCGCACCAGAAGGACATGGGGACATAGATCTCCTGCTGACTTGTACTCCCGCTGTATGCGCCAACGGTCTGGAAGCTGAGGACAAGGTCGTGATCCTGGCCCTTAATCTCCATCCGGACTTGCATCTCGAATGTATCCCCCAGTTCCAGGCTGCGCTCTTCCAGGAAACTTTGACTCACCAAGCAGGGGTAAGTCAGCCACTCTGAAGCGCCTGAGTAGGAAATCGGATACCCCTGCCAATAAGACATGCAGTCAAGGACCGAATAATAGTCTGAGCCGCTCAAAAAGCTCTCGTCCCATCCCTCTAGCCACTCCACCTGGGGTGGGTCTCCATAGTAGAAAGCTGGGGCGGCATCCAGGCTGTTCAGGGCCACAAGCTCTGGCTGCCGACCGATCCAGGCGGCCTTGGTCTCCTGGCCGAAGCTGGTGTCGGCAAAGCCGGGCATCTCCTCGTAAAACCAGTAGTGCCAGCCCTTGCTCACCGACAGCCGGGAGAGCATCCCCGACTGCCACAGCAGCCGGGCCTTGGGGATGGACACCGTCAGGCTGGTGGCCTGGCGGCCATTGGTGCTGGTCACCTGGCCGCCGATCTGGGCGGTGCCGTACAGCGCGTCGATCTGGCCGCTCCACCCCTGGGTGCCGGAGAAGAGCAGCCCCAGCAGCAGCGCCAGTACCAGCGCTGC
>URQA01000061.1 GCA_900549885.1 uncultured Eubacteriales bacterium
AGCCAGAGGCAGACCGCCCCCGCCAGCACCACCAGCGCCGCCAGGGCGGTCAGCAGCCACCGGAAGCGCCGGGCTGTTTTCCGCACCATTTCCTCAGCGCTGTTCAGCACATCCCGGGCGGTGTGCTCGGTCTGGGGAGTGGGCTGCTGCTCCGGCGGTAGGTGTTCGCCCCGGAGCAGTTCTATCACGGACAGCCCCAAGGCATCCGCCAGCGGCTCCAGCAGGGACAGGTCGGGGAA
Source organism: uncultured Eubacteriales bacterium (assembly GCA_900549885.1). Taxonomy (GTDB): domain Bacteria; phylum Bacillota; class Clostridia; order Oscillospirales; family Oscillospiraceae; genus Enterenecus. Next base: position 240 of record URQA01000061.1, read on the forward strand.
ACCCACGCCCCGCTCCCAGCGGGACACGGTGCGGTCAGAGATGTGAAGCTGGCTTGCCAGCTGCTTCTGGGTCAGGCCCAGTGCGCCCCGCTGTTGGGCGATCAGCTGTCCGGTCTTTTGACTATTCATGGCGTTCACCTCTGTAGAACTGAATACCGGAAAATCCCTGGAAACGCAACAAACGAAGTGTGGAGTGGGCAGAAAAGCAGCCCCACGGCATTGATTACCGTGGGGCTGTCGGTTTTATATGGCTTACAGCAGGTTCATCAGGTTGAAGGCCACGATGAGGCCGGAGAACACGATGGACACCGTGGAGCACAGCTTGATGAGGATGTTCAGGGACGGGCCGGAGGTGTCCTTGAAGGGGTCGCCAACGGTGTCGCCCACGACGGCAGCCTTGTGGCACTCAGAACCCTTGCCGCCGTGATGGCCGGACTCAATGTACTTCTTGGCGTTGTCCCAGGCGCCGCCAGCGTTGGACATGAACACGGCCATGGCAAAGCCGGTGACCGACACGCCGCCCAGCAGACCCACCACGCCGGTGGGACCCAGGACGATGCCGGTGGCCAGGGGGACGATGATGGCCAGCAGGGCGGGAATGACCATCTCATGGAGTGCGCCCTTGGTGCACAGGGCCACGCAGGTGGCGTAGTCAGGGTCGGCAGTGCCCTCCATGATGCCGGCGATCTCACGGAACTGGCGGCGGACCTCCACTACGATGGACTGGGCGGCCCGCTGCACGGCACTCATAGTAAAAGCGGAGAATACGAAGGTGAGCATAGCTCCGATGAACAGGCCTACAAGGACCGTAGGGCTGGTCAGATTGAAGTTGAGCACCTCGGTAGTCTTGGTTTGGACGATGTTCACATAGGACACTAGCAGGGCAAGAGCAGTGAGGGAGGCTGAGCCGATGGCGAAGCCCTTGCCGGTAGCAGCAGTGGTGTTGCCCAGGGAGTCTAGCGCGTCAGTGCGCTCCCGGACCTCTTCGCCCAGGCCAGCCATCTCAGCGATGCCTCCGGCGTTATCGGCCACGGGGCCATAAGCGTCGGTGGCCAGAGTGATGCCCAGGGTGGACAGCATGCCTACGCCGGCGATACCGATGCCGTACAGGCCCTTGTTGAAGGCGGCGGTAAACAGGCCCTCAGCATCTACGATCTGCAGAGTACCGCCGGCGGCGAAGTAGCTGACCAGCACGGCGACGGCCACAATGAGGATAGAGGCCAGGGTGGACTTCAGGCCCAGGGAAATGCCGCCGATGATGACAGTGGCGGCGCCGGTCTCGGTGGAGTCGGCGAGCTTCTGGGTGGGCTTGTAAGTATCGGAGGTGTAGTACTCAGTGAAGTAGCCGATGGCGCAGCCCCCAATCAGGCCGCACAGAATGGCCACATATACCCCCATCTGGCCGTCCAGGATAAAGTAGGTCAGAGGGGCGGCCAGAACGGCGGACAGGATTGCGGCAGTATAAGTACCAGTGCGCAGGGAGCGCAGCAGAGACTGCTGGGAGGCATTCTCCTTGGTTTTGACCAGGAAGGAGCCGAGGATGGAGCACACTACGCCGCACACAGCCAGCAGCACGGGAAGCAGCAGGCCGCCCCAACCATAGCCGCCCACAGCGCCTAAGGCGAAGGTGGCTAGAATAGAACCCACATAGGACTCATACAGGTCGGCGCCCATACCAGCAACGTCACCCACATTATCGCCCACGTTATCGGCAATGGTGGCGGGGTTGCGGGGGTCATCCTCGGGGATGCCGGCTTCCACCTTGCCCACCAAGTCGGCACCCACGTCAGCGGCCTTCGTGTAGATGCCGCCGCCCACGCGGGCGAACAGAGCCATAAAGGAGGCGCCCATGCCGTTCATGACCATGATATTGCCTAGGGCAACAGGGTCGTCCACGCCGAAGACATAGCGCAGCAGGAAATACCAGATGGAAATGTCCAGCAGGCCCAGGCCCACCACAGTGAAGCCCATGACGGAGCCGGAGGAGAAGGCTACCCGAAGACCACGGTTCAGGCTCTCGGAGGCGGCCTGGGCGGTACGGGCGTTGGAATTGGTGGCGATCTTCATCCCGATGAAGCCGGCCAGCATGGACCAGATTCCGCCAGTCAGGAAGGCGAAGGGGGTGAACTTGGACAGCATCTCGCCGCCGGTGGCGAAGGCCATGATCAGCAGGACGATGAACACCACCACAAAGACCTTGGCCACCGTGGTGTACTGATGCTTTAGGTAGGCGTTGGCGCCGTCACGGATGGATTGGGCAATCTTTTTCATGGTGTCAGTGCCCTCGGAGTAGGCCATGACTTTGTTTCGCTGGATCAGGGCGAATACAAGCGCTAGGGCAGCGCCCACAAAGCCAAGCCAAAAGAGGTTCTCGATCATTCACATACAGCTCCTTTGTCAAAAATTTTTCTCTTCCCGTTCACAAAATGTCTAAACTTTATCTTACCATATCACACGAGATTTGCAAGCTTCACTTCACTAAATAGAGGCGATTTGCCTTTTTTTCGTGATTCCCACAAAAATACATTTGTTTTTGCCTGAAATTACCGTGCAAAAGGCCGGGAGAGGGAGCGGCTGCTTCTGACGTATGCCGCGGGCCTTGCATTTTAGAAGAACGGAACCTATAATGAAAGGCGAGGCCTGGCCCCTGAACGGATAGGGGGCGGGGGAAAATGGTTTTGGCTTTGCAATTTTGAGATTGAGGTGAATGAGATGATCGCAGATGAACGGCAATTTCATATTGGCTGCCGGGCGGGGGAGATAGGTCGTTACTGCTTGCTGCCAGGAGACCCTGGCCGGTGCGAGAAGATCGCCCGGTATTTCGATGCCCCTGCCCTTGTGGCGGCCAACCGGGAGTTTACGACTTATACGGGGACGCTCTTGGGGGAACGGGTGAGCGTGGTATCCACTGGTATCGGCGGTCCCTCTGCCGCAATCGCAATGGAAGAATTGTCCAATTTGGGAGCGGATACCTTTGTACGGGTGGGTACCTGCGGTGGCATCCGCCTGGATGTGAAGAGCGGGGACCTGGTGGTGGCCACCGGCGCGGTGCGCATGGAGGGAACCAGCCGGGAGTACGCCCCCATTGAGTTCCCGGCAGTGCCAGACTATGAGGTGCTTTCCAACCTGGTGGAGGCGGCTAAGGCCTCCGGCCGGGACTGGTATGCCGGGGTGGTCCAGTGTAAGGACTCCTTCTACGGACAGCATTCTCCAGAGCGTATGCCCGTGTCCTATGAGCTGGAGCAGAAATGGCAGGCATGGAAACGCCTGGGAGTGTTGGCCTCGGAGATGGAGTCGGCAGCCCTGTTTACCGTGGCGGCGGCACGGGGGGTGCGCTGCGGTTCGGTGTTCCACGTGATCTGGAACCAGGAACGCAACGCGGCCGGCCTGGATCAAATCCGGGATGAGGATACGGATGCGGCGGTTCGGACCGGAGTGGAAGCAATCCGACTGCTCATCCGTCGTGACCGGGAAAAGGCTTGATCTGGGGGCGGTAAGTCAGAATATCAGAAGAGAGGATATCGCGCAGGATGGTCCTGGCCTGCTGCCGGGCGTCGCTGTCAGGGGCGGAGTTCTCCGTGATAAAGCCGCCCAGGCCAAAACACAGAAAGGCCGTGATGGCCCGGACCTGGTACCGGGGAATGAGGTGGGAACTGGCTTTGTGAGCGTGCTTCTCCACAATGTCCAGCACATGGGTGAAAAAGGAGGAGGACAGGTAGGGATTTTCCGCCGGAGAGGTATGGCGAAAAAAGTCAAAGCGGGTGGTGTATAGATCTAAAATGGCATCCAGCACATTGCAGTAGCCCAGAATCGGGTCGTCAGAGGGATTGTTTTTCCGCTGAAGCTGGAGATATTCCTGAGTACCCAAGACAATCATTTCACGGAAAATGTCCTCCGCCAGCTCATATTTGTCTGCGTAATGGGCATAAAAGGTGATGCGGGTGATGCCTGCCTGGTCGCACAGGGCCTTGATTGTGATTTGTTCAAAGCGCTTTTGGTCCAGCAGTGTGATGAGAGCCTGGCGAAACTGGGCTTTTGTTCTAAGAATGCGTTTGTCTTCCATTAACATGACACTTTCCTCTAACTGTATAATTAAGTAGAGATTGCAAAAATTTTGCTTGCCAGTTGGACAAAGGTCTTTTATAATTTTAACGCATGTATAAATAATCGTCAACGGGAAATGAGGAAAGAGGTGCCGATGCGATGGCTGACGTGGCGATCGTGACCGACAGCAACAGCGGAATCAGCGTGGAAGAGGGGCGAGCGATGGGAGTGACCGTCATCCCGATGCCGGTCCATATCAATGGGAGAATCTTCTACGAGGGGCTGGATATCACCCAAAAGGAGTTCTATGACCGATTGATTGAGGGAGCTGACGTGGCCACGTCTCAGCCGGCGCCGGGTGATCTGTTGGATGTGTGGAATCGCCTGCTGGGGCAGCACCGGGAGATTGTCTACATCCCCATGTCCGCAGGGCTGAGCGCCTCTTGTGCCACCGCGCAGGTGCTGGCGGAGGATTTTGAAGGACGGGTCCAGGTGGTGGATAACCGCCGGATTTCGGTGACTCAGCGCCATTCGGTATTGGACGCTCTGGCCTTGGCCAGACAGGGACTAGACGCGGCTGAAACAAAGCGCATTTTAGAGGAACAGGCCATGGATGCCTGCATCTATATCACAGTGGATACCTTGAAATATCTCCGCAAGGGTGGCCGGGTCACCGGCGTAGAAGCGGTGGCGGGCACCATGCTCAACATCAAACCAGTGTTAGAAATCTATGGGGACAAGCTCAATGCGGTAGCCAAGGTGCGGGGCATGAAGGCAGCCCGGCGGACGATGCTCCAGCGGGTGCGCGCCGACCTGGAGGGGCGTCTGAAGGACCTGTGGGACAGTGGGCACTTGGCGGTGAAGATGGCGTACAGCCAGATTCCTGATGCGCTGAGGGAGGAGTGGCGTGACGAGATTCACGCCGCCTTCCCGGAGATGGAAGTCATCGATGGAGAGCCCCTCACCCTCTCCATCGCCTGCCACACCGGCCCTGGGGCCTTAGGTGTGGGCGCGGTGAGAATTTGATTAAAAAGGAAAGGTACGCCCGGCTGAATATTTGCTGGGCGGCCTGTTTCCTGCTATATGTCAGGGAGCCCACAGACTGACTCTGTGGGCTCCCTGATATTTTTAGATGCTATTTATAACGTCATATCTCAGCCGAAGATAGGAATGCGTTAGGACCTCACAGCTTTGAAGCCTCAATATACCCAGCCGATTGAGCTCTTCCTTGGAGACGATGGAGGGGCCGTCAATCAGGCTTGAAGTGTTCTTTCCTCCGATGAGGACAGGGGCAATGATCAGGTCGACATGATCGATCAGTTTTTCCTTCAGAAAGATCCCATTGACTGTCCCGCCGGATTGTATGGTCAGGCGTTCACAGCCAAAATCTGATTTTAAATGAGCAAGCGCCCCAGGCAGGTTCAGCGTATCTTGCCGGAGAATATGAAGATGTTCTTCTTTGACAGAAAAGGCAGGGTGTTCCGGATTCTGAGTGATCAGGACAAAGGTTTTCGCCTTTGCACAAAAATAACGGACTCCATGTTCTGTCAGGTGCCCATTGTCCAGCAATACAAATGACACCGGGATCTTGGCTGGAAACGCCCGGGTGTTGGCTCCTATTTTGGCCTGTACCCGCCCAGTGTTAAACGACCACAGATCGGTGGAACGCTCAAGGTCATAGTATTGAGAAAGCCCCTCCTTTATCCCGCTTATGAGGGGAAAATCCTGATCTACATCCCGCTCATCAGACGAGCCGGTGCTGATTTTTCCGTCCAGCGACATGAGCATAAATAACGTTGTAACGGGTCTGTCCATTCAACGATCTTCTCCTTCCGGCCATAGCGAAGCTGAGTCTTCCCTATGTGATTCAAATTTTGGTGTAATGCGGGGTTCGGTTCGTCAGCCTAGGGAGATGTCCATGACGGCCTTGGCGTTGAGGTCCCAACCGGCGGTGTGACCGGCCAGGTATTCATAATACCCTTGGCACCCAATCATGGCGGCGTTGTCGCCGCATAGGGACAGGGGAGGCAGCCACAGCTTAGCTCCGGCATGATGACAGGCCCGTTCCAAGTCAGCGCGGATGCGGCTGTTGGCAGCCACGCCGCCAGCTACGGCGATCTTGTGGTAGCCAAGCATACGATCTGCCTCCATCACCCGGGGCACCAGGGAGTCGGACACGGCGGCGGCAAAGGAGGCCGCCAGGTCATGGAGGTCCAACTTGTCTCCCTTCTGCTGGGCATTGTGGATGGTGTTGAGCACCGCTGTCTTGAGCCCGGAGAAGGACATATCCAGTGGGTGGTCGGCCACATGGGCCTTTGGGAATGTAAAGGCTTTATCATTGCCCCCCTGAGCCATCTTGTCCATGGGCCCGCCTCCGGGGTAGCCCAGGCCCAGCACCCGGGCGGTTTTGTCAAAGCACTCCCCGGCGGCGTCGTCCCGGGTGCTGCCCAGCACGGCGAAGTGGGTGTAATCCTGCACGTCCACCAGGGCGGTGGTGCCGCCGGACACGCACAGGCACAGGAAGGGAGGCTCCAGGTCCGGGTGGGCGATATAATTGGCGGCGATGTGGCCCCGGACGTGGTGGACGGGGATGAGGGGCACCCCCAGGCCGTAAGCTACCGACTTGGCGAAGGACACCCCCACCAGCAGTGCGCCGATAAGGCCGGGGGCGTAGGTCACCGCCACGGCGTCGATGTCCTGCTTGGTCATGTCGGCCTGCCGCAGGGCCTCGTCCGTCAGGCCGACGATTGCCTCCACATGCTTGCGGGAGGCAATCTCGGGTACCACGCCGCCATAGATGGCATGCATGTCCGCCGACGAGGCGATGACCGAGGAAAGCACGGTCCGACCGTCCTTTACCACTGCGGCGGCAGTCTCGTCACAGGAGGATTCAAAGGCTAAGATATTCAACAAAATCACACTTTCTCATATCAGAATATCACACATTCATAGGGGGGAACAAGCTCCATATTATCATACATCTGCGCTCCGCTGCCCACTGGCTGTTCTTCTTCCAAAACGATCTGAAAGCCGTAGCGGAGGTAAAAATCGACGGTGCGGCGGTCGCGCTGCTGTACATCCAGCTTTACCCGCCGGACGGAAAGGGTCAGGAAGCGGATTACCTGGTCAAAGGCCTGATAGCCCAGGCCAAAGCCTACCAGGGCGTACTGCATCACGATGAGGCCAGGCGGCAGGTGTCGCCATGAATCCGGTACATGGTTCACCCCAGGGGCTGGCCGTCGCCGCCGCAGACGATCCGGTTTTCTTTACCACCCCAAAACCCGAAGCGGTGGAGTATAGCTCATACGCCTCGCTATCAAACAGGGAGACCAGGAAGGGGAGAACCTGGCGGCTCGGGGGCCTGAAATACATGGCGCTCACTTCTTTTGCTTTTTTCGAAGCTTCAGCTCTACGCCGTTCTTCCAGGCGCATGCCAGGAGCAGCCTGGCGGCCTGAGACGCCCGCTCCTTGGGCAGCAGGTCCGGCGGGAGAAGGGCCAAATGTTCCATGACCTGACGCAGATCATCCAGCGGCAACAGGTTGGTCGCCAAGCAGTAGAGAGTCTTACGGCGGCCGTCGTTGTACCCTGCCAGCAGGGCGGACAGGATGGACCGCTTTTCCTCCAGCGTCCGCCCATAGGCGGTAGGTCCCATGTCCCGACAGCGCTCTAGGTCAGCCCGCCGGTAGAGGTGGGTGATGAAGCTGTCGTAGGGCTCGTCCCCACGGCTGCGTTCACAGGGAAAGTCGGCGCACTGCCAACAGTATGAGACCGTCCCGTGTTCCAGAGAACAACGGGCAATGGCGCAGGGCTGGTTACCTGCCCCGCCGCCGCAGCCGGGGCAGTGGCCGCCCAACTGCATGGGGCACAGGGCGCAGTTCAGCCCACAAAGGGAAAAACTTAGGTCCTCTCGCTGAAAGCCTGTCACCGGGCAGTCCTCCTGACAGTCATATCGGATGGGCGGCGGTCAGACCCACGCCGCCCGCTCGTCCCGGAACTGGGGCTCCGGGCCATGGGCATAGGGGTCATAACGGTCCAAATTGCAGCCAAACTCCTGGAGCCGGGCAATCTGTCCGGCGCTGTTCCACCGCACCAGGGACAGGCCGTCAAATTCCTCCACCCGGCCGTCGTTCATGGCGTTTTTGAAATACCACTCCACCACGGTCTGGTTCTCTTTGTGGAAGAACTGCTTGATGTCCCACGTCAGCACCCGGCCCCGGGTATTCCACTCCATAAACCAGTGGCGGATGGCATCCACACCGTGATACTCGGGGCCCCAACTCTCGACATACACCGCATCGGGGACGAACAGCTCCAAGATCCCATCGTCTGTCTGGCGCAACCACATATCGAACCACGCATGGAGCTTGTCTTCCCGCTCCTGCTCTGTCATGGAAAGACCTCCTCCTCATCCTCCTCCACCCAGGCGGGAGAGGGATGGATGGCCTCGCCGGGATGAAGGGGCAACTGGATATACCGCGCCATGTGCTCGGGGGAGAAATAGTCGGCGTAGACGCTGCGGTGGAGGGCCTCTACTTTACGGTCGTCGGTCTCCGGACCCAGGTACAGGCAGTTGAAGTGGACGCCGAACAGGGCGCACTCATAGTCCAACACCCGGAAACCGTTGCGTTCATAGAAGGCGATGCGCCGCCGGCGCAGGTCATTCTCTGCCGGGTCGTCTGAGGTGGGGGCCTCCGCCTCTCCGAATAATTGGCCGTACCGCGCCGCCAGCATGGGAAGAACTTGGCTGCCCAGGCCGCCGTTGCGCTTGCCTCGGAGCACACCCAAGTATTCCAGCAGGGCGCCGTTCCGGGCCCGGGGCAGCCAAATCATGGCGTAGCCCAAAGCCACTCCCTGGTCGTCTGTGACCAGCAGGGGATCGTACTGGCCCATGTCCATCAGACGGAGCATGGCTCGCAGGGGCTTGAGCTCCGCCCTCGGAAAGTCAAACATCATCTCGTCTTTGTATAAGTTGGTCAGTTCTTCTTTATTCAGCAGGTTCAGTTTCATGATCAAACTCCAATGTCATCAGAATCGCATCCTCTTTGGGATCGTCATAGTAGTCTCTCCGGCGCCCCGCCGTCTGAAAGCCGTGCTTGGCATAGAGGGCGATGGCGGGGGCGTTGGAGGCCCGTACCTCCAGGGTAAGAAAAGCCAGCTTGGCCTTACCGAAGCGGACAAAAGCGGCGATAAGCTCATCTGCCACCCCTTGGCGGCGGAAACGGGGATCCACCGCCACGTTGTTGATGTAGCCCTCGTCCAGCACGGCCTGTAGTCCTGCATAGCCTAGCACAGTGCCGTCCTCACCCTCCGCCACCACGATGACGGCGGCATCGTTCCACAGCTCTTGCCGGAGCATATCCTCCGTCCATGGGTGGGAGAAGCAGGTCCGCTCCAGAGCGGCTACCTGGGGGACATGTTCGGCGGTCATGGGGATCAGTCGATAGTTCATAGCGCCTCCTTTGCCCAGGTCAGGGCATTGTAAAAGCGGGCGGCCATCTCGGCCCAGTCAGGCCCGGAGCAGACACACTGAGCAAGGCCCCGCCACACCCATAGCTCCAGCTGTGACCGCAGCCGGGCAAGATTTAAAGGCATGTGCAGTTGACACTCGTCTAGAAATTCCTCGCAGGCCTTCGCCCGGCGCTCTTGCGGGGCGTGGTTCACCAGTCCACCCAGCAGGGAGGCCACGTCGAAGTAAGGGTCGCCCATCCGGGCCTGCCCAAAGTCGATGACCAGCAGTTCCCTATCCGGAGTAAACAATAGGTTCCATGGGCCCAAGTCACCGTGGATGACCTGAGCATCCCGGTCCGTGATCTGGAGGCATTGTTCCACCGCCCAATCCGCATCCTCCGGGGAAAGGGGCAGGGACAACTGGGACCAGCTCTGTCTGGCTTGCGTCCAGACTTCTGCAAGGTCGAAGTGTTCAGCAGGAAAGCGGACAGTGGGACAGCTGGACAGCGCATGCTCCAGCTGGACGGCCAGCCGGGCCATGGCCCGTGGGATGCCGGGCTGGCCTGGGTCGGGGGGCGCACCGGGACAGTACCGCTGGAGCTGGTACCATACGCCGTCCAGCTCCGCCGAGGGAGTCCCGTCAGCGGTAGGCAGAATGGCTGGGATTTGGGTAAAACCTTGGCCTGCCAGATGGCGGAAGATGGTCCACTCCCGCTCTCCCTGATCCCGCCCAGCGAGGGTACGCACCAAAAACGCCCCATCAGCTGTGGTCATCCGCCACACCTGGGCTGCGGTGCCAGGCTGAACGGGAACAATCGTCTGCAAAGGGGAAAGACCGTACAGGCGGCACAGCTTCTGAATATTCATCTCAGTGAGCCTCCGCCCAGGTTTTGCCCGCTTTGGCCTCGGCAACGAGGGGAACGGACAGCTGGGCCACCCCCTCCATCTCCCGTTTGAGCAGGGCGGTAACCACCTCTGCCTCCCTCTCCGGGCACTCCACGATGAGTTCGTCGTGGACCTGGAGCACCAGTTTGGCCTCCAGCCCTTCATCCCGGAGGGCCTGGTCCACCCGGAGCATGGCCAGCTTGATGATGTCGGCGGCGGTGCCCTGGATGGGCATGTTCAGGGCCACCCGCTCACCAAAGGAGCGGGTATTGAAGTTAGAGCTCTTCAGCTCAGGCAGCCACCGGCGGCGGCCGTACAAGGTGGACACATAGCCGTCGGTCTTACCCTGTTCCACCACCCGGTCCATATAAGCCCGGACGCCGGAGTAGTGCTCGAAATACTTCTCCATATATTCCTTGGCCTGGGCCACGGTAACGTGGATATCCTGGCTGAGGGAGAAGGGAGAGATGCCGTACACGATGCCGAAGTTCACTGCCTTGGCCGCCCGGCGCATATCCGGAGTGACTTGGTCCGGGTCTGCTCCGAACACCTGGGAGGCGGTGACGGTGTGGATGTCCACCCCGCTGTTGAAGGCGGCGATCATCTCGCCGTCCCCGGACATATGGGCCAGCAGCCGCAGCTCAATCTGGGAGTAATCTGCGTCTACCAGCACGTTACCGGGGGCTGCGCCGAACATCTTGCGCATCTCTGCCCCCAGGGGGGTGCGCACGGGAATGTTCTGCAAATTGGGCTCGGTGGAGGAAAGCCGCCCGGTGGCAGTGACGGTGTTCTGGAAGCTGGTGTGGATACGTCCGTCCGGGGCGATGACTTTGCCAAGTCCCTCTACATAGGTGGAGTTGAGCTTGGTCAACTGCCGGTATTCCAGAATATGGACCACGATCTCATGGTGGGGGGCCAGCTTTTCCAGTACCTCCGCATTGGTGGAATAGCCGGTCTTGGTCTTTTTCACCGGGGGCAGGCCCAGCTTGTCAAATAAAATGTGCCCCAGCTGTTTGGTGGATAGAATGTTGAATTCCTCCCCGGCCAGGGAATAGATGGCCTCCTGTTCCCGCTGGATACCGCTGGTGAGCAGCTCCCCAAATAAGGACAGGGCGTCCCGGTCCACCCAAAAGCCCGCCCGCTCCATCCGGGCCAGCACGGCGCACAGGGGCAGGTCGATGTCATAGCAGGCCTGCGCCAGCCCTAACTCCCGGATTTTTTCCCGCTGTTCGTGGTACAGTGCGTCTATCAGGGCGGTGTGACGCACCAAGGCCGCCAGCGGCTCGGCCTGGTCGGCCAGGGGGGCAAAGGCGTCTGGGGCCTGGTAGAGCTTTGCTTTGGCGGTTTCAACGTTGAAATAGGAGATGGACAGCTTTTCCAGTTCATAGCTTCCGTCGGTGGGGGACAAGAGGTAGGCGCCGATGGCAGTGTCAAAGAGGAAGCCGCCCAGCTCTAAATCCTCTTCCAGCAGTGTGCCCATGAGAGATTTACAGTCGTGGGTGACCTTGTTCACCGACGGGGAGAAAAAGCCCTGGAGAAAATCGTGGTAGCAGTCCAACTGGTCCGGGAGGAACAGGGCGGCCCGGCCAGACCCTCCCTCGTCCCACTCCACGCATACGCCCCGCAGCTCCGGAAGGGCCAGGAAGGACACGTGATTCCGCTCCCGGAACGCTGCCAGCAGCTCCTCCATCCGGGCTTGCGCCGTTACGATTTCACTTTCGCAGGCGCCGGTAAATGCGGTCTGCTTTTGCTCCACGGCCCCGTGACCGGACAGGCCCAGCTTGTCGATGAGTTTGGAGAACTCCAGCCGCAGCAGAATGTCATAGAGTGCGGAGTCGTTCCAGCTTTTCCGGGCAGCGTCCTCTGGGTGAAAATCCATAGGCGCATCGCAGTGAATGGTGGCCAGGTCGTAGCTCAGCCGGGCATCTGACTCCCCCTCGGTGAGCTTTTTGAGCACCGCGGGCTTGGCGTCCAACTGGTCCAGGTGGGCGTAAAGCTCGTCGATGGAGGGATACTGGGCCAGCAGGGCCATAGCGGTCTTCTCCCCGATGCCCTTGATGCCGGGGATGTTGTCGGACGCGTCCCCCATCAGGGCCTTCAGGTCGATCATGTGGATGGGGTCGAAGCCGTACTGCTCCCGAAAGGCATCCGGAGTTATGGCTTTGGTGGTGGTCTGTCCCATACGGGTGGTGACCAGCTTGACGGTGGTGTGTCCATCGATAAGCTGGAGGGAGTCCTTGTCTCCGGTGACGATGACTGTGTCGCCACCCTCATTCTCGTTGACCCGGGCCATGGTGCCCAGCAGGTCGTCTGCCTCCCAGCCCTCCAGTTCGTAGCGGCGGATGTTCATGGCGTCCAGCACTTCCTTCAGCACCGGCATCTGGGCGGCCAGCTCCTCGGGCATGCCCTTGCGCTGGGCCTTATAGCCCTCGTAGGCCAGGTGGCGGAAGGTGGGGGCCTTCAGATCAAAGGCCACCGCCAGGCCATCCGGCTTCTCTTCGTCCAGCAGCTTGAGCAGGATGTTGAGGAATCCGAAAATGGCGTTGGTGGGCAGCCCGTCCCGGGTGGACAGGTTTTGGCTGACGCCATAAAAGGCCCGGTTGACGATGGAATTGCCGTCGATGACCATGAGCTTCATAGGGAGCACCTCACGCAGTTTCAAGTTAAACTTAGTATACCTAAAATAACAGTATACCATTTTCAACAGGGTTAGGCAACCCGGAGACAGACAAAAAAACGCCCGCGGCCATGCGGGGCCGCGGGCGGCAGGGGAAGGAATGGGTCAGGCTGTTTCACCGGGGGCGGGCTTTTTCAGCGTGAGCCGGACAAAGCAGCAGGCCAGGTACAAGGCCGTGACCGCCAGTGCAAAGAGGAGCAGGCGTTCGTCTGGCTGGCCGAATGAGATATAGGACTCTTGATTGAGACGGCTGCCGGAGTAAAAGCCCCCGCTGATGAGGGAGTAGGCCAGCGGAGCGTTCATCATGCCCGGACAGGCCAGGCACAGCCCGTGGCAGGCCAGGGCAGGCAGGAGCATCCAGGGCCGTTTGACGGCCAGAAGCCAGACCACAGTGAACAGGACCACCAGAGCTAAAAGTCCATAGAACAGCTCTAGCTGGAGGACGTACATCCAGCCGGGCAGGCTCCGAGACCAATAGAGGCACCAGAACAGGCAGGCCAGCAGCGGACCCAGGACCGGGGGCAGCTTGGACCAGGCGAAGGGGGCGCGCGCCAGCCGGAGCTCG
>URQA01000062.1 GCA_900549885.1 uncultured Eubacteriales bacterium
TGGGGCAAGGAGGAGACATGAGCGGCGGACTGGAACAGATCCGGGAGGGGCTGACCGCCCACCTCAATGGGAAGGGTATCCGGGCAGTATCTGCCTGGAGCGGGACGGCGCGGACGTTCCCCTGCGGGCCGGTGGCCGCAGTATCCCTGCGGGGGTGCCGCTGGGGCCCGGCCGGCTTTCAAGACTATCTGGGGGAGCGATATGACCCGGAGGCGGGGCGCTGGGAGGAGCTGTATGGGCGCAGGGTGAAGCTCACCTTCGGTCTGGACCTGTACGGGGAGCGGGCGCAGGGGGACCAGGCACTCCAGGCGGCCTTCGATGCCCTGGCGGGGGCGCTCCATCGGGAAGGTCCCCCGGGGATGCGGCTGCTGGAGCTCTCCTGCGGGGAGACGGAGTATGACCAGGGAGGGCAGCTGCTGAGGCGGCCGGTGGAGGCGGTATATGAGGCGTGCCTCTATGCTGCGGCGGAGCCGGGCGGCCTTTTCCAGGACTTTGAGATCAGAGGAGGATTGGAGCCATGAGCGTGACCACACATGAGCGGCCGGGGGTGTATTCCTCCTATGAGGCGTCCAGCATCACCTCCGCCAAGGCGGGGGGCAAGGCGGTGGCAGTGGTGGCCGCCATGGAGGATGCGGACGGGAGTGAGTGCTATACCTGGTACAGCTATGCCCAGGCGGCGGCAGACTGCGGTCAGGGGGAAAAGGTGACCGAGCTGGCCCGGCTGGCCCTGAAAAATGGGGCGGGGCTGGTGTACGGTATCCCGGCGGGAGAGGACTATGAGGGAGCCTTTGCTACGCTGGAAGGGTTGGAGAATGTGGCGGTGGTGTGCTGTGACAGCACGGAGCTCACTGTGCAGCAGGCCTTGCGCGACAGCGTGAAGGCCAGCGCCAAGGCCAGGCGGGAGCGTATCGCAGTGGTATGCGGGGCAAAAGGGGAGACGGTGACCCAGCTGACCACACGGGCTGCCGGCCTAAATGACGAGAGAGTGGTGCTGGTGGCCCCGGGCTGCTTGGATGTAGAAGGCGACCCGGTGGGAGGCGACCTGTGCGCCGCGGCGGTGGCCGGCCTCATCGCCGGACAGAGCGACCCGGCAGTGCCTTTGGGGGGCGCGGTGCTCTCAGGGCTGACGGGGCTGGACCACAGCTATTCGGACAATGAGATTGATCAGCTGGTGCAGGGCGGTGTCACTGCGTTGGAGAGCCTGGCCGGACAGATCAGCGTGGTGCGGGGCGTAACCACCCGGACCACCACTGGTGGAGCGGCGGACATCACCTGGCGGGAGTTGACCACCATTCTGGTGGTGGACGAGGTGATTCCAGGCATTCGACAGGCCCTGCGGGCTAAGTTTCCACGGGCTAAGAACACGCCTCAGACGAGAGGGGCTGTTTTGGCCCAAGTGATCGTGGAGCTGGAGAACCGGGTGGCCCGGGAGGTGATCGACAGCTATGAGGATGTGACAGTGTCCACCCTAGAAAGCGACCCCACGGTATGCCTGGTGGAGTTTGCCTTCATGGTGGCCCACGGGCTGAACCAGATCTGGCTGTCGGCACACATCACGGTATAAGTTCCTCCAAAAGGCGGAGCCTTTTGGAGGAAAGGAAATGTGCCCCGGTACATGCTCGCGGAGTGAGAGATATTTTGGGTGAGTACACGCTTCGGCCTAAAATGAATCGGACTCTGTCAGGCTTTCAAGAGAATATGGAGGGATTGAGGATGAGCACTCATATTGCGGGATTTCCTACCAGCAGCGACATCTATCTGGAACTGGACGGGAAAAAGGTGGCGGTTGTACAGAGCTATTCCTGTAAAGCAACCCGGACCAGCACGGCGGTGGAGGCCTTTGGTGAGGACGAGCCGGTGGCCACGATACAGGGCCCCCAGAACCACGTCATTGAGCTGACACGGCTATATGTGACCGAAAATGCCATCGCCGATGGGCTGGACTTCTACGGCATGAGGGACTTCTCCCTGGTCATCTGCAAGCCGGACCGGCGAGTGATCTATTCCGGCTGCCACTGGAGCGGCATCCAGGAGAGTGCCCAGTTGGGCGCTATGGTGGCGGAGAAGCTGACGGTGATTGCATCCAAACGGGTAGAGGTCAACGCCTAAGGAGGGAAGGGAAGTGGATCGTCTGCTGGATTTTCTGGCTGGCCCAAAGGAGATGGAAACTGAGGATGGGGAGACGCTGCGGCTGCTGACCGCCATGGAGGTGCTCCAGGCCCGGCGAGAGGCAGAGGAGCTGGCCCAGGAGGACCGGGAGCGGGCGCTGTGTGCCAACGCCTGCCTGCTGGCCCGGGCACTGGAGCGGGATGGCCAGCCGGTGTTCCCCTCCGGACGGGCAGTGCTGGAGGGACTGCGGGTGGAGGAAATCGTCCGGCTCAGCCAGGCGTGGGGGGAGTTCAACCGGCGGTACAACCCATCGCCCCAAGACTGTCCGGGCGAGGTGGAGCCGCTAAAAAAAGATTGGAGCACACGCCTTATCAGCGCCTTCAATGGCGTGTGCTCAGGGCTTTTGGGGCGCTGCCCACAGAGGCGCGGGCCCGGGAGATGACGGACCGGGACTACCTGTGGTGCGCCCTCAACCTGGCGCTGGACCGAGAGGAAGAATTGGCACAGATGTGCCCCCAGTGCCGGAGAGAGGCAGAGGGGGAGCGCTGCCCGGTATGCGGGCGAGACATGGCCGCAACTGGATGGAACCAGAGCTTTGACCCGGCTAAGTTCGAGGCCATGAAGGAGGGCGGGGGATGACCGATCAGCTGGAGCGGCTGCTGGAATTGGTGGAGCAAGAGTCCGAAGATGAGAGCCCGGAGTGGGAGCAGGAGAACCTACTGCCGACTTTCTGGCAGGGCTGGGGCGGAGGGAGAGAGCAGCAAGACCGAGCCGGAGGGCAAGCACCGGAAAAAGACCGCCTGACCGGAGAAAAAACGATCATGGGGCTGGAGCGGATGTCAGCCCCAGATGAGGAATCTGGGACAGGCTGGGAGAGAGACCAGGGCAGGAGAGGACAGGCCGAGCCATGGGACAGAGAAAAACCGGGGCGATCTCTTTGGGCTGCGGGGGAGACGGATAAAATCCCTCTGGAGAGTCGAGAGCGGTCGGGGTGGGAAGGTGGGGTGCAGGAATGGGGGAGCCATTGGCAGCGCCCATTCTGGAGGGAGGCGATCCCAATTGAGCAGCCCTCTGGCCCTCACGAACAGGAAACTAATTGGGAACATGTGGAAAATATGGACGTACGGACGAACTGGGGAGAACTACCTCAACTGGGAATGGCCGGCGTGGCGGAGACTGAAAGGGTGTGGAACACCATAGGGCTGTACCGCTCCGTGGCAAAGACCCAGCAGGCGATACGCGCCAGCCGCCAGAGCCGGGCAGCTACCACTGACCGACAGATGAGTGCCGGTGCGCCATCCCTGACAGTGGACGAGCTGGACCGGGCGGTACGCCGGGACAGCCGGCGCTATGACGGCGCCATGCAGCTTTATTGAGGAGGAGAGCGGCGTGATCTTGTCGCCAATGACATTCAAGACCTTTGTGTGGCCCCATAACCCTAGGGTGTATGCCATCACCTACGAGCGAAAGATGGCAGTGTACAAGATTCCATTTGGCCGGCACTTTTTGCAGAGCTTGGGGCAGACCCGGCGGGTGTTCAAGGGTGAGGGGGAATTCGTGGGCGAGGGGGCCTATGATAAGTTCAAGGAATTAGCTACCGTGTTCTACGAGGAGACGCCGGGGGTGCTGGTCCACCCGGTCTGGGTGGCCACAACGGCGTGGTTCGTGGGGCTTGAAGTGGAGCAGGAGCCGCGCAGCGACTATGTGCGCTACTCCTTTGAATTCTGGGAGGTGGACCCCAGCGTGTCCAGTCGGATGGAGCGGCAGACAGCGATTGAGGCCGACGGCGGAACCGGCCGGAGCATCCCAGCCGGACAGGCGCAGTACCATACGGTGGTCCAGGGGGATACCCTGTGGGGAATCGCCAGAACCTATGGGGTGAGCCTGGAAGAACTGGTGAGACAAAACCGCCAGATCAAGAACCCCAATTTGATTCACATTGGACAGAAGGTGCAGGTGGGCGGATGGAGTGCTGGGTGACCACGGGAGAGGGAGGCTCGATTAAGCTGCCCACGGTGACGGAATGGACCTTTCGCTACGGATTCGGCACTCCCTGTGACAGCTTTGAGATCACCTGTCTGTGGGAGATGGGCAATGAGCTGGATCTTGAGGGAGCCTGCCGGTTTTATGCCGACCACGATGGAGAACGGGTATTCACCGGCGTGGTGGATGAGTACGCCTGCGTATTTGACAGACAGGGAGGACGGTTGGAACTGTCCGGGCGGGGAATGGCGGCGCTGTTACTGGATAACGAAGCCCTGCCGTTGGAGTACCAGCAGGCCACCTGTGCGGACATCATAGCTGACCATGTGACCCCCTATGGCATCGAGACAATAGGGGGTAACAGACTGAACCCGGTGAGCGCCTTCCACATTACCAGCGGGGTGAGCGAATGGAGCGTGGTGGAGGAATTCCTGCGTTACTATAATGGCCTGACACCCCGGTTCGACCGGATGGGACGGTTGCTGCTGGACCCGCCGGGAGACGGACAGACCATGGCGGTGGACGACCGGACGGCGGTATCCGCCCTGGAGTACCGCCATGACCGCTATGGAGTGCTCAGCCAGGTGGTGGTGCGGCACAGGACTGTCGGGGTGAGTCAGACAGTGACAGACCAAAATTTTGCCGCCCAGGGCGGACAGGCCCGCCGGGTGATTTCCGTACCCAACACCACTGGGACGGCGGCCATGCGGTATACGGCGGAGTACCAGCTGCGGGCTTCCCGCAGAGAGCGGCGGCGGTGTACTCTGACGATGGCGGGGGGATTTTTTGTCCAACCGGGCCAACTGGTACAAGTGAACCGGGCGGGCTTTGGGGCCAATGGGATCTACCGGGCAGCTCAGGTTCAAGTGACCTGCGGTCAGGAAGGGCTATATACCCGGATGGAGTTGGGGGAACAAGATGCAATTTGGTGAGAGGTGAAAGCGGATGTGGCTGGGACAATATCAGCGCAGGCCGAATCAAGAGGGAGAGGGTCAGGTGGGCCGGGTGACGATTGGAGGCGAACAGACGGCGGTACTGCTGGACAGTGAACGCCGGGGGCTAGAGGTGTACGCTCCGGGAGGATACCGATGGACGCCTCGGGTAGACCAAAAGGTACTGGTCATACAGGGTCGGGGGGAGATTCCCTGCGTGGTGGGGGTACGGCAGGACCAGACTGCTCCGAACGAGGTGACGGTGGAGAGCCAAGACAGCCATTTAAACCTGGCTGCAGAGGGGGCGGAGCTGATCGGGGGGAGAATCGACCTGATGGGCCAGGTCTATATTAACGGGGAGAAGCTGGAAGAGCTGATCGCCCGAATCGCGGCTATGATGATGGGTTAGGGGAGCGAGAATGGAACTACAATTGGAAAACCGGGATTATGTGCCTGATGGGCACGGAGGGGTGACGGGCCTGCGAGGGATGGAAGCCTTGTTGGCTCGGACGCTGTTCCGCCTGACCGCACGCAGGGGGGCGCTTCCCTTTCTGCCGGAGCTGGGCAGCCGGCTGTACCAGCTGCGTCGTGCCAAGCCGGTGCAGTGGGATAGTATGGCCCGGCAATATGTGGCCGAAGCCTTGGCCGGAGAGCGGGAACTGGCTGTGACAGAGGTGGCGGTACGGCAGGCGGGAGAACGTCTGTGGGTGCAGGTAAGACTGAAAACCGCGGACGGACAGGCATGGACGGTTGCGGTGGATGCATAGAAGAAGGTGAAACATGAGGACCATAGAGGAAATCTATCAGGCGCTGTGCAGCCAGTTTGCTCAAATCACAGGGCTGACAGCGGCGGAAGGGGGAGATCTGTCCGTTCGGTTTTACGCAGTGGCGGCGGAGCTGTTTAGCCTGTACGCTCAGGCGGAATGGACCAGGGACCAATGCTTTCCCCAGACGGCGCAAGGAGAACTGCTGGACCTTCACGGACAGCTGCGGGGGGTGACACGGCGGGAGGCGGACTGGGCGCAAGGGTTTATCCGTTTTTCTGTGGATGAGGTCCGGGACAGCCCGGTACCCATTGCGGAAGGAACGGTGTGCATGACTGCCGGGCAACTGCGCTTTGTAACAGTGGAGGCGGGAACCATCGAAGCGGGGCAACTGTACACAGAAGTGAAGGCAAAGGCTGTGGAGGCCGGGGCGGCAGGCAATGCGGCAGCAGGTTCCATCTTGATTATGGCGGTGGCGCCCACGGCGGTGTCCTCTTGTGTCAATCCAGAGCCCTTTTCCGGCGGCCGGGATCGGGAGGACGACGAGAGCCTGCGGGAGCGTATCCTGGAAACCTATGCCCGGCTGGCCAATGGGGCCAATGCCGCCTACTACAAGCAGGCGGCGCTGTCCTTCCCCCAGGTGGTGGCTGCCCAGGTGGTACCTCGGAGTCGGGGCGTAGGGACGGTGGACGTAGTGGCGGCCACACAGGCAGGAGTGCCGGATGAGAAATTGTTGAAAAGCATCAGGGAGCATATCCAGGACATGAGGGAGATCGCCGTAGATGTTCAGGTGCTGGCCCCCACCACGGTGACAGTCGATGTGGCTATCACGGTGGAGGCCGCAGAAGGGGCGGACAGTGAATACGCCGTGGATCAGTCGGAGGCGGCGGTCCGGGGCTGGTTTACCGGGGAGCGGTTGGGGCAGAGCGTGCGCCTGGCGGAGCTCACCGCCTTGGTTTTTCGTTTACCGGGGATAGCCAACTGTACCATCACGTCGCCGGCGGCGGATGTGGCAGTGAGCGGAACCCAACTGCCGGTGCTGGGAGCCCTGAGCGTTACCCAGGCGCAGTAGGAGGCAGCCCATGGGATATGAGACCTATTTGGTACAGATGCTCCAGCCCCTGGGGGTCTACGATCTGTCGGAGGGAAAGATCAACCGGGCGGAGTTGGCGGTGTATGGAACACAGATGGACCTGGGAGCAGACCACCTGGAGGACAGCGGCCGGGAGATGTGCTTAGCCACAGCGGAGGGGTTTGGCCTGGAACGGGTGGAGGAGTTACTGCCCTACCGCCCGGCCAGCAACAACCTGGAACTGCGCAGGGCAGCGCTGGCCGCTCTGCTGCGTATTGGCGGAGACAGCTTTACTCTCGAGGCCGTCAACGATACTTTGGCTGGCTGTGGCATCAACGCCAAAGCCAGGGAGACGGAAAGCCCCAACTATGTACAGGTGTACTTTCCCGACGTACCTGGCATTCCAGACAGGTTTGACCAGCTCAAGATCATTATTGAGGAAATCTTACCTTGTCAGTTGGGCATCGAGTATGTGTTCTGGTATCTGAATTGGATGCAGCTAGAAGATAAATTCGCCAACTGGGACGCTATTGAGAGGAAAAAACTGGAGTGGGAAGAGCTCCAGACCTATGTGGAGTGAACAGAGATGGAAAGTGGGCCGGATGTAGTGCATCCGGCCCACTTTTTTGCGATTTAGGATAGTTCAAACATGCCATTGTAGAGCTGGTAGTACTCTCCCTTTTGAGCCAGTAGCTCCTCGTGGCTGCCACGCTCCACGATGCGGCCGTGCTCCAGCACCATAATAGCATCGGCGTTGCGCACGGTGGACAGTCGGTGGGCAATGACGAACACGGTCCGCCCCTCCATGAGCTGGTCCATGCCCTTTTCGATAAGAGACTCGGTACGGGTGTCGATGGAGGAGGTGGCCTCGTCCAAAATGAGCACCGGAGGATCGGCCACCGCCGCCCGGGCGATGGCCAGCAGCTGCCGCTGACCCTGGCTGAGATTGGCTCCGTCTCCGGTGACCATGGTATCATAACCTTGGGGCAGGCGACGAATGAAGGAGTCTGCGTTGGCAATGACTGCGGCACGCTCGATTTCCTCTTGACTGGCATCCAGCTTGCCAAAGCGAATGTTGTCTGCTACGGTTCCGGTAAAAAGGTGAGTATCCTGAAGGACAATGCCCAGGGAGTGTCGTAGGTCATCCTTCCGGATGCTGCGCACATCAATACCATCATAGGTGATACTGCCGCCCTGAACGTCATAAAATCGGTTGATCAGGTTAGTGATGGTAGTTTTGCCCGCACCAGTGGAACCCACAAAGGCAATCTTCTGCCCCGGCTTGGCATACAGGCTGATGTCCTGGAGGATGGTCTGTCGGGGCTCATAGCCGAAGGTGACGTGGTCAAAGCGTACATCCCCCCGGAGAGGAACCAGGGGTGCGGAGGGATTGGCCGTGTTCCGCCAGGCCCACTGTCCGGTTTTTCCCTGTGTGGGCGCAAGGGTGCCGCCCTCGGCTTGGCAGACGTTCACCAGTTCAACTGTGCCGTTGTCTGTTTCCGGCTCCTCTTTCATAGTGGAAAAGATGCGCTCTGCCCCTGCAAGTGCGGCCAGTAGGAAGTTGCCCTGCTGAGTGAACTGGTTGATGGGCATGGCAGACTGCCGGACAAAGACCAGATAGCTGGCCAAGCTGCCGACGTCGGACCAGCCCCAAATGACCATAAGCCCGCCCAACACAGCGATGATGGCATAATTGATGTAGGAGATGGTCACTACTGCGGGGATCATGGTAGCAGCGTAGCTCTGGGCACTGGTGCCGTCCTTACGAAGCCGCTCGTTGCGCTCCACAAAGCCGTCCAGGTTGGCCTGCTCGTGGTTGAATACCTTGACTACCTTCTGTCCAGCCACCATCTCCTCAATGTAGCCGTCCAGCTCGCCCAAGCTGGCCTGCTGGCGGCGAAAGTAGTGTTTGCTGCGGCGGCTGCTGTACTGAATGTAGAGAAACATGGCTCCATAGCCTACCACGACCACCAGGGACAGCCGCCAGTTGAGCAGGAACAGCAGCAGCAGAGTGCCCACCACTTGGATGAAGCTCTGAATGATCATAGCAAAGCTGTTGTTCAGCGCATCGGCCACCGTGTCCACATCATTGGTGAACAGGCTCATCAGATCGCCTTTACGCTGGCGGTCAAAAAAGCGCAGAGGCAACTTCTGCAAATGGCCGTACAGGTCCCGGCGGATGTCGTAGAGCACCTTTTGGGCGGCCCGTACCATGATCTGGGTGTAGCCCAGGGTGGACAGGGCACCGGCACCGTAGATAGCTGCTGTCACTGCCACCCCTAGGACCAGGCCGGACAGATCGCCCGGACCGATGAAGTCGTTGACAATGGGCTTGATCATATAAGTGCCCAGCAGGTTGGCCACGGCACTCACCGCCGCCAGCACTCCCACCAGGGCGATCATGCCCTTGTGGCGGCCTAGGTAGGAGAACAGGGTGCGCAGGGTGTGGCCCAGGTTGTCCGGGCGCTTTCCGTTAAAAGCCCTAGCCATGGTCGTGACCTCCTTTCTGCTGGGAAGCATAGATTTCCTGGTAGATATGGTCGTGGGCTAAAAGCTGGTCATGAGTACCCACGGCATGGATCTTGCCGTCGTCCAGAATGACGATCTGATCAGCCTCCATCACCGAGGTCACCCGCTGGGCGATGATGAGCTTGGTCACGTCGGTCAGGCCGGCCAGCGCCGCTCGGATCTTGGCCTCGGTGGCGGTGTCCACGGCGGAGGTGGAGTCGTCGAAGATCAGTACCTTTGGCTTTTTCAGCAGGGTGCGGGCGATGCACAGCCGCTGCTTCTGGCCGCCGGAGACGTTTACACCCCCTTGTCCCAGGTCGGTGTCCAACCCGTCAGGCATGCGGGAGAGAAACTCGTCTGCGCAGGCCATACGGCAGGCTGCCCACAGCTGTTCGTCTGTGGCATCCGGGTTTCCCCACTTCAGGTTGTCCCGGATGGTGCCGGAGAAGAGTACGTTTTTTTGCAGTACGATGCCCACTGCGTCTCGCAGGGCGGCCAGCTCGTACTCCCGCACATCCCGGCCTCCCACCAGAACCTGGCCTTGGGTGGCGTCGTACAGCCGGGGAATCAGCTGGACCAGGGTGCTTTTAGCCGATCCAGTACCCCCGATGATTCCCACTGTCTGTCCGGCGGGAATACGAAGATTTACATGGGAAAGGGCGTCCTTTTGAGCGGTGGCACCATAGCGGAAGGACACATCCCGGAACTCAATGGAACCATCCGCCACGAAGGAAACCGGGTGGGAGGGGTCGGCTAGCTCAGGCCGTTCCTCCAGTACCTCCCGGATACGCCGGGCGCTGGCTAGAGAGCGGGTAAGCAGTAAGAACACATTGGAGATCATCATGAGCGAGTTCATTACTTGGAGCACATAGCTAAGAAAACCTGTCAACTGGCCCACAGTCATACTGCCTACCATAATAAACCGCCCGCCGAACCACATGATCAGCACTACCGCAGTGTACATTACCACCTGAAAGGCGGGCATGTTCAGCTGGGCATGGCGGAAGGTGTCCCGGCTGGCGCTCATGAGTTCCTGGTTTACCTCGTCGAACTGCTCTTCCTCGTACGCACCCCGAACAAAGGCTTTTACAGCCCGAATGGCGGTCAAACTCTCCTGGAGGCGGCTGTTGACATGGTCCACTGCTTTCTGCTGGCGGACATAGAGGGGGCTGACCTTATGTACGATAAAGGCTAGAATAGCGGCCAGAATGGGGGCGCTGAGGACAAAGACCAAGGCTAGTTTTGGATTGAGCACAAAGGACATGCCCACACCCATAAAGAGCATCACTGGACTGCGCACCAGAGGCCGCAGGCCCGCGTTTACTGCGTTCTGCATAACGGTGACATCGGTGGTCATACGGGTGACCAGGGAGGCGGTGGAGAACCGGTCCAGGTTAGAAAAGGCGTAGTCCTGCATTTTTTGGTACTCGGCCAGGCGCAGCTGGGCGCCGAAGCCATAGGCCGCCCGGGCGGCAAACCGGGCGTACAGAAAGCCAGAGACCAAGGCCAGCACGGCGCACAGAGCCATCAGCCCCCCCTGACGGTAAAGAAAACCAATGTCATGATTGGGAACCCCGACGTCTACGATGTCGGTCATCAACAAGGGAATGACCATTTCAAAGATACATTCCGCCAGCAACAGAATAATGGCCGCCGCAAGTTCTCTGCGGTAAGGTTTGAGGTAAGAAAAGATCGGTTTCAAATCACCCATGGCGTGGCCTCCTTACGAAAATCGGCGGGTATATAGACGTATATAAAAGTATAATTAGTATACTCCGCCTGTCAAGAGGGAGTGGTTTGCGCCGGGGATCAGAGAAGGCTTGGGAGAAAAACGTTGAATTTGACACTCGCATATTGAAATCCTTGGAAACTGACGCTATAATAGGGACCAGAGCAAGAGAAGCGTACAAGGAACTTTTTTGTACAAAAAAGTCTGCTGTTCAGGGAATGAACAGCAACCTCTCTTGGCGGCAGAACAAACGATGTAAGGAGGAATTTCATTGAAAAAGCGATTTTTTAGCCTTTTGCTGGCGGTAGCTATGGTAATTTCTATAGCTCCTATCGCGCTGGCGGAGGACACAAATGCTAACGGGAATTTTGTTGAGATGACGGTTGATGGAACCACGGTTGCATATAGTGACCCGACAGAATTTTTTGCTGCCTTTACTCAGGCGGCTACGGCAGAGGTCAAACTGCTCGATGATTTTGCAATCCCAACAGGTTATCATGTTGAAGTGGCGGAGGGACAGACAGTTACATTTGACTTCAACGGATTTACTTTGTCTAAAAGTGACTCTGGGGCGGCAATCGAGAATAAAGGGAATTTACTTCTTAAGGGAGAAGGGGGAATTTCTGCAGTCAGCCATTGTGTGAAAAACTCTGGTAACATTCAGATTGATGGAGGCACTTACACAACCACTCAAATAAACGCATCCACAGCGCTTTTGAATTTAGACGCTCCTGCAGAGATGACAATTAATAATGCCGACGTGAGAGCGTCTTTTTACGCAGTGGCAAACAGCAGCGGTATACTGACTGTTAACGGCGGAAATTTTACCTCGACATCTTGTAACCATGAAGGCAATTTTGCATATGCCGTTTCCAATCAAGGCGGAGAGCTATACTTTAATGACGGAACTGTAACCGGCGTACAAGGGGCGCTGGCCATTGCTGCAGGATATGCAGAAGTCAGAGATGGGACCTTTAAAACAGTAGCATGTACCAACGAAGCGCCAAATTGCCAAAATGGCGGAACCGCACACTATGCACTTTATTGCGCAGGAGAACGTGGTACAGTTCGGGCTGAGATTTCCGGCGGCACATTTGAGAGTGTATCGAAGGTTGCGGCATATATTGGAAATGATAATATAGGTGATGGAGGGCAAAGATTGCCCGCAGCAGTATGTATTACCAATGGAGTATTTATTAGTGGAGCTGCCGATAAAGCTGTATTTCAGGCCCCAACCACAGGGAATCTTGAAATTTTAGGCGGTACCTATAATGGTGATGTAAGCGATTATCTTCCTAGCGGCATGACACAGGATGGAAGCGGGAATGTTATTATCAATACCGAAATCGCTGTTGCTACCGTAAACGGTGTGGGATATGCTACGGTTCAGGAAGCGATTAATGCCGCCAAATCCGGCGGCACTGTGGTGCTGGAGAAAAGCACCACAGAGAGCGTTACCATCGCTGAGGGACAAAGCATCACCCTGGATCTGAATGGCTGTACGCTGACGGGTTCCGACAGCCATTCGATCCATAACAAAGGCAGCATAACTGTCATAGATTCCAAGGGCAGTGGCCAAGTGGTCAACAACGTTTCCGGCAGCGCTGCTTTGTTCAATACGCTTGGCGCTACCGCTACCCTGAGCGGCGGTACCTTTACCGGGAACACCTGGTATGTCATCAAGAACCTTGGTACCTTGACCATCGAGGACGGGACCACCGTCGATCAGCAGGATGCGGGTTCCAGCAACATTGCCAATGGCTGGTATAACGCTTCTAACAGCGGAGCCAGCGACCAGGGTGTAGCTCACATAGGTGACGTGACTGCGAACCTTACGATCACCGGCGGCGTATTCAGCGGCGGCATGAATACTGTGAAGAACGACGACTACAGTGTTCTGGATATTCAGGGCGGGAGCTTTTCCAATACCGCCGGCCCTACCGTTTTGAATTGGAATGTGGCTACCATTAGCGGCGGTACCTTTGAGGTCAATGACGATTCCTACGCTGTTCTTGCCAATGGCTTCTTGCCCGGTGGTGGAGATCAGGGCCAGATGACAATTACCGGAGGAACCTTTACCGCCAGCGGCGACGGTTCTGGAAATCTGTTTGGCTATGGTGTGGGTTCTAACGAGGGCGGTTCAGTGACTTTGGACGGAGGCACTTTTATTGGGTATATCGCCACAAGCGACGATTATCCGTATAGCCCCGTTGTAAAAGGAGGCGACTATTCTCAGCCGGTGGACTCCGAATATCTGGATGCTACTTTGACCACTGAGCTGCAGAAGTCCAGTGGAGCGGCTCCTTATAGCTACTACACGGACATTGATGCCGCTTTGGAGCATGCGCAGTCCGGCGATAAGATTACGGATTTGTCCGGTCCTGCCGAGACCCCTGATGAGCCTATCACCGTTTATACGGTGACCTACGTCAACGGAACTACGACCTGGTCCGAGAAGGTCTTAGGTAACAGCCAGATTCAGCTTGCCTCCCTTAGCAGCCAAGGCAACAACTACTTCCGTGGATGGATGGATGCAAATAACGGGTTCTATTCCGGCGGTGACGTTGTAACAGTAACCGGAGATATGACCTTTACCGCGGTTTGGGATTACCTTCCCCCGGTCATTAACAACCCGAGCTATTCCGTCAGCGTACCTGTCACGGCCAACGGCACCGTGACCGTCAGCCCCGCCGCGGCCCAGCAGGGCCAGACGGTGACCGTCACCGCTG
>URQA01000063.1 GCA_900549885.1 uncultured Eubacteriales bacterium
GGAGAGGGCGGATATGATAGAGTTAAATTGAACTGCGTTCAGAACGATGTTCAACAAAAGAGAAAGAGAGAGGACAAAATGTATTCCAATGTGGAGCGGACCCGATGGCTGCGGGTGGCTGTGGGCACGGTGATGATGCTGTGCCTGGGAACCCTGTACGCCTGGTCCATTTTCCGCGCCCCTTTTGGGGCACTCTACCCCAGCTGGACCACCGCCGATCTGTCCATGAACTTCACCATCTCCATGGTGTGCTACAGCGCCGGGGGTTTCCTGGGGGGCAAGCTGTCCAAAAAGACCTCCAACACGGTGACCGCCCTGGCCGCCGCCGTCCTCATTTTTGCGGGCTTCTTGGGGGTGTCTTGGCTGTCCGCCGATCCGGAAACGGCAAAGGTCCAGCTATACCTGTTCTACGGCGTATTGTCCGGTCTGGGCACCGGGTTTGGGTATAACACGATTGTATCTGGGGTAGGCGGCTGGTTTCCAGACAAAAACGGCTTGGCCACCGGGGTGCTACTGACCGGCTTCGGCCTGGGCACCATGCTCATCGGACAGTTGGCCGACGCGCTCATTCCTGTAGTGGGCCTGCCCACCCTATTCCGGGCCTTCGCAGTAGTCATCGCCGTGGTGCTGGCCCTGGGCAGTCCCATGGTGCGCCTGCCCGGAGCGGGGACGGTCCTGCCCCCTCCTCCCGCTACTGCCCAGGTGGAGGGACAGCGGGACTACACCTCCGGCGAGATGATCCGCCGGCCCGCCTTCTGGCTGTTCTTCTTGTGGAACATGCTCATGTGTGCATCCGGCCTGCTGGTCATTAACTCCGCGGCCGAGATCGCCGCCTATTACGGCGCGGCGGCGGTGCTGGGGCTGTTGCTGTCGGTATTCAACGGCCTGAGCCGCATCCCCTTCGGGGTGCTGGTGGACAAGTTCGGCCGCCGGAAGGTGATGCTGCTGGCCAACGGCTTTCTGCTGCTCAGCGGGGGGCTGCTGGTACTGGGCGGCCTTGGCCGCAGCGCGGCGCTGGTACTGGCGGGCATGCTCATCATGGGAGTGTGCTATGGCAACTCCGTCACCATCGGTACCCTGGTCATCCGGCAGTTTTACGGCTCGGCCCACTATGCCACCAACCTGGCCATCGTCAACTGCTGCGCCATCCCCGCGTCCTTCATCGGGCCGCTGATCGCCAGCGCGCTTCAGACCGCCTCGGGGGGTGACTACACCACAACCTTCCTGTGCGTGCTGGCCTTTGCCGCTGTGGATCTGCTGGTGGGCTTCTGGGTAAAAAAGCCGTGAGAGGCGAAGCCCAGGAGAAAGCATTGGTAGGCTGGTGTCCACAGGAGAAAGACGTAGCCCGGCGCGGATGATCCGCACCGGACTCATTGGTACGCCGCCGTCAGGCAGCTCCTGACGGCGGTGTGCTGTTGCAAATTTCGTATGGGCAGATACGAAATTTCAGTTGGACGCTCCCCAGGAAGCAAGCTATAATTACAGACGAAATTGGTTCTGCTTTTGTGTGATTTAGGCAGTATGGATAAGTTTGACAAAATCTTTCATAAGTGGGTTCTGTTCCAGCGTGCGGTAAGCCACCACCTTGGGATAGGCGGGGCCGTCTATGATGGGGAGCATCCGGATGTTGGGATCCAATGCTAAAGCTGCTGTCTGATTGGTCACGGCTACGCCCAGTCCGACGGAGACATACAGCGGCATGGCGGCCAGTTGCTTGACCATAGTCACATAGCGCAGCGGCTGGGAAAAGCTCATGTTGCGCTCCAGGTCGCCCACGGGATCGTCTTTCGGGGGTGCGAATCCCTCCCCTTCCGGCAGTAAGATCGGAACATGGCGAAGCAGCTGTTCCAATTCCGCCCGGGTCAACTGGCTGGGGAGATGATCCGCCCGTTGCTCGGATACTGCCAAGTGAGGCAGTTCGTCTACGCACAGAAGGGACGTCATGCCGCTCAAAAAATGATCCTCTGGACAGCCCAGGCCGTTGATGAGGTCCAAATCGCCGTCCAGCAAGCCATTGCGCAGTTGGTCATACAGGCAGCGGCGAATGGTGATCTGCACGTCGGGCCGCTCCTGGTGGAGCTTCCGGACGGCGGCTAGAAGCTGTCCACTGATCTGCTGTTCCTCCGCCACACCGATGTGGAGCTGTCCGGCGCGGCTGCGGCCCAAATCCTCCACCTGACGGGCGAGGTCCTGGAAGTTTCCGTAGATATTCTTTAATCCCGCATACAGCTGTTCTCCGGCCCGAGTCAGGTAGACAGTGTTGTTTTTCCGAATAAACAGCTGGGCGTTGAGCTCCCGCTCCATGTTGCTGATCTGACGGGAGAGGGTGGGCTGAGAGATAAAGAATCGCTCTGCCACGGCGGAGAAGTTCAGCTTCTGGGCCAGGGATAGAAAATATTCCATCTGCTGGGTCGTCATGAGACGGTCCCTCCTATCCACGTATGTTTGATGCGGTTCCTGCCGTATCTTACATTATAATCGCCGACCCTGGCAAAAATCAACTTAAATTCAAAAAAGGAGGAGTTAGCGCAACGCGAAAACTGGGCATTGCCACCGCTTGGAAAGGGTGGTGATTTTATGCCTCACCGCCGCCTCTGGCGGAACGACGCCCCTTGGGTGCGCAACATGAGAACAACAAAGAGAAAGAGGAGGAAATTTCATGTCATTTCCTGAGATCATTGGCCTGCTGGGTATCCTGATAGCCTTTTTCGTGGTTATCTTCTTTACCTATAAGGGCTTCCACCTGGCCTACGTGGTAATGGTGGCCTGTATCATTGTGCTGGTTACGAACAACATGCCCCTCATGGAGAGCTTCAGCCAGACCATCATGCCCAAAGTGGGCGAACAGGCGGCCACCCTATTGCCCCTGTACCTGTTCGGCGCTATCTTCGGCAAGATGTTCATTGACTCCGGCGCGGCCCACTCTCTGTCCAAGTTTCTGCTGAACCTGCTGGGTAAGAACGCCACCGCTCAGCGTAAGCGTATGATTGGCTTTGCCTGCGTCATCATCATGAACGTCATCTTCAACTATGTGGGTGTGGATCCCTTCGCCTCCCTGTTCACTATGATCGGCATTGCTACTGGCGTCATGGCGGAGGCTGACATTCCCCGCAAGTACATGCCCGTGATGCTGGTGCTGGGCTCCACTCTGGGCAACGTGATGCCCGGCTCCCTGGCCGCCCCCAATATCATGGCCGCCAATATCCTGGATCCGGAGTACACCGGCCTGGTTAGCTCCATGTCCGGCTGGGTGGGCGGCTTCATCTTCATCATCTTCGTGTTCATCACCTCTTTCTTCTACATCAACAAGATGATGAAGAAGGACGTCGGCGGCGGCATGAAGTTTGAGTACGGTCCTCTTGCCCCTCCCACCACAGACATGAACCACCTGCCCCCGGTGATTCTGGCGATCATTCCCTTGGTAGTCATCCCCCTGAGCTATAACCTGTTCTTCAAGCAGGCGGCTTGGCTGTCCATGGCTGTGGGCTGCGTGGTTGGCATCATCTGCTACGGCGTGTACATCCCCAAGGCCAATGGCACCAGCCGTGTTATGACCGTGGTCAACAGCATGAACGACGGCGTAACGATCGCTGGCATCCCCGCGATCATCCTGCTCAACTTCACCTTGGGCTACGCCATCGAGGCTGCTCCCTCCTTCGAGATCATCCAGAACGCTTTCATCAACATGCCCGGCCCCGCCCTGCTGGCCCTGTCCATCATGGCTATTCTGCTGCTGGGCGCCGCCGCCTCTGCTGCCGGCATGATCATTGCCGCCATGGCCGCCGCCAACACCTTTATCCCGGTGCTGGGCGTGGACCCGGATGCTGCGTTCCGTATCCTGCTGCTGTCCACCACTGTGCTGGACTCCCTGCCCTTCGCCGGCGCCATCGTGGCCATGATGAGCATCACCGGCATCAAGTACAAAGAGGGCTATCCGCCCATTGCCATGACCACCGTGCTGTTCACCTTCGTGGGCAACATGATTGTGGCTGTGCTGTACTCTGTATTCCCCATGCTGCCCTAACAACGTTGCTTCAGCCTGCGGGACGATTTCGCCCCGCAGGCTGCTGCTATATCCCTGGTTTAACAAAAAATTCTAGAAGGAGTGACCAACTATGGCCCAGCCCTATCCTCATCTGCTTTCCCCACTCCAGTGTGGGAAGTTTATCTTCAAAAACCGCATGCAGTCCTCCAATTCCCTGCCCCATTTCTCCCAGGGGCCGGAGAAGTACCCTGCTGACCCCACCATTGCCCACTTTCTGGGCCGGGCGAAGTCCGGTGCGGCCTTTGTGACCCTGGCCGGCTTTGAGGACTCTGTCAACGCTCCTCAGTTCCCCGACACCTTGGACATGTCCCATTTCCCTGAGTTCGATCTGCGCAACGCCCTGTGCCAAAACTACATGGTGGAGCTGATCGAAGCCATGCACTACGAGGGAACTCTGGTGTCCGGTTCCCTGTTTTCCGCCACCAAGACCTTCCGCTATGAGAACGAGAAGGGCGAGGTGGAGATCATCGACGCCAATCCCCCCATTGACATGACCCTGGGGGCCACCTCCATGATCATCCAGCAGACCGGGGATGAGGTGTCCGCCGAGGACCTGGTGAAGATCGCCAAGAGCTACGGTCAAAAGACCGCCTTCTATAAGCGTCTGGGCTTTGACGCGGTAACCCTGCACATGAGCTACCGGGCCCAGCTGCCCGGCCAGCTGCTCTCCCCCCTGTCCAACAAGCGCACCGACGAGTTCGGCGGCAGCTTCGAGAACCGCTGCCGCTTCCCTCTGATGATGCTGGAGGAGGTCAAGAAGGCCGCCGGCAACGACATGCTGGTGGAGATCCAGTTCTCCGCCGAGGAGCCGGAGGGCGGCTATTCTGTGGAGGAGGGACTGGAGTTTTTGAAGCTGGCCCAGCCCTATGTGGACATCGTTCAGGTTCGCTCCGCCGAGGGCGACCCCAACCACCCCATCCCCTTCGAGCTCAAGCACACTCCCTTCCTGGAGCTGGCCGCCCGGATCAAGGCCGCCGGCCTGGACTTCCTGGTGAGCAACGTGGGCGGCTTCTTCTACCCCGAGGAGGCGGACCAGGCCATCGCCGAAGGCAAGCTGGATCTGGTGGCCATGGCCCGTGCCTGGATCTCCAACCCCGACTACGGCAAGTTCCTCTACGAGGACCGGGCGGAGGACATCGTGCCCTGCCTGCGGTGCAACAAGTGCCACGGCCGGGGCAAGCACGACATCATGACCACCGTCTGCTCTGTCAACCCCAAGTTTGGCTTTGAAGCGGTGGACCGCTATCTGGCCTACCCCGTGGACAAGGTCAAGGACATCGCCGTTATCGGCGGCGGTCCGGGCGGCATGCGTACTGCTATCTACCTGGCCGACCGGGGCCACAAGGTCACCATCTACGAGGCCGAGGGTGAGCTGGGCGGCGCCATCCGCCACTCCGACTACATCCCCTTCAAGTGGACGCTGAAGGACTATAAGGACTTCTTGATCCATCAGGTGTCCAAGCGGGACATCAAAGTGGTGCTGAACACCCGCGTCACCCCGGACATGGTGGCCGGCCGCTATGACGCGGTGATCGCCGCTGTGGGCGCCCAGCCTGTCGTTCCCAACATTCCCGGCGTGGACGGGGCCAACGTCACTGTGGCGACTGACGCCATCATGAACGCCGGCAAGATCGGCGACCAAGTGGTGGTTATCGGCGGCGGTGAAGTGGGCGTGGAGACCGGTATGTACTTCGCCCAGATGGGCAAGGAGGTCACCGTCATCGAGATGCGGGATGAGTTGGCCGCCGACACTACCTTCATGCACTATCGCTCCATGTTCCAGGCGGCCTGGGAGGCCATCCCCACCTTCCACTATGTGCTCAACGCCACGGCCAAGGCCATCACCCCCGACCACGTCACCTACACCGACAAGGACGGGGTGGATCACGATCTGCCCGCCCAGTCCGTCATCCTGTCCGTGGGTATGCGGGCCAAGAAGGACGAGGCTCTGTCCTTCTACGGCGCGGGCGACCACTTCTACATGGTGGGCGACTGCTACAAGCCCGGCACCATCCAGACCACCAACCGCAGTGCCTATGTCACTGCCATGAAGATCTGAGGCTCATTGACTCTCAAAAGAGGGAGGCCCTGAAGGCGCAGCCAGATAGGGACAATTACAAATTGTAAGGACAGGCAGGTGTTGCATTGGCAGCGCCTGCCTGTTCCTTTACGCACGTTTCATAATGTGCCGATTTCCAACCACGCCAATATCCATGTAGTGGATCTCCATCGTTTGCCTTGCATGTTTGAACTAGTTCACGTCTTTCTCATGTTCCACGATTTTCTCAAGGAACAGCCGTGGCAGTTCCAGTATCTGTTCCTGGATATACGTGCAGCGTTTGGCTCTGGCAATGGGATTGTCCACGCCAGAGCCTAGAAGCAGGCAAATATCACTGTAGACAATCTTTCGGTTTGCATGGTGCCGTGCGGCGCCCTAAACCGTAGAATAGCTCAGACAGCTCAGTTACATAGTGGGTTTCATCAGCAGGATGGGGCCGAAGTTCCCTTCGGCCCCATCCTGTGCTGGTTAGACTTTGTTTTCCATCACTCGTACTCTTTCCAGTTAGGGTCGGCGGTCATCTCCGTCCAATGCTCATGGACACCGTCGCTCTTGCGGTCGAAGTTGTGGCTATTGGTGGCCTCCTGCACCGCCAGGTAGTACCACTCGCCCGGCTGGTTGTCCGGCCAGACGTACATATTGGGCAGCAGGTCATCCTCGTCCTCGGGAAGCCGCTGGAGCATCCGGTTAATCATGGTCATGACCTCTGCGCGGGTGATCCGGCTGCTGGGCCGGAAGGTGCCGTCCGCGTAGCCGCGAATCCAGCCCAGAGTGGCTGCGCGTTCAATCTCGTCCTCCGCCCAGTGGCCGGAAATATCGGTGAAGCTGCTTTCAGCCTTGACGCCGGATTTATCAAACCGGGCGCAGATGGCCGCGAACTCAGCGCGAGTGATGGACGCATACGGGTCAAAGGACTCAGGAGTGCGGCCATTCACGATGCCCAGCCGGGCCAGGGTGGAGATAGCCGTGTTGCACCACAGGTCCTCGTTGACATCTACAAAGGGGTTGGCGGTGGTCAGGAATTCCGCCCGGATCTCCGGGTCGAGCAGCCGAAAAAGGATCGTGACGACTTCAGCGCGGCTGATGTAATCCAGCGGACGGACGGTGCCGTCTGCATAGCCGATAACATAGGCGAAATGATCCCTGCCATTGAGCCATGGGGGAACACCTGTGGTCTCCCAGCCTGCGTACACGGTCTTGCTGGAGGTCATTTGGATTTCGGTGATACGCTCGGTCAGCCCCCTGTCGGCGTACCAGCCGGTAAAGGTATAGCCCTCCCGGGTGGGTACCTTGTCCAGTTCTACAACAGTGTTTCTCGCATACCACTCGTCTTTATACTCTGTGCCGCCGTTGGACGCATAGTGGAGGGTGTAATGGGTGGTGCCACCGCCGCCAGGGGACTGGCGGTGGTACTGGGCGGTAAAGGTCATGCTGCCGGTGATGCACAGAGCCAGGACTTGGCTGCTGGTGTAGGTACTGCCATTCTGGTCTTTCCAGCCGATGAAGTCATAATTACTATCCTCGCTGATGGTGGGGACTGTGTAACCGCTGGCCTGCATGGTGGAGTTATCCATCACGGTAAAAATGGTTTCGCCGATCAGGGTGCCATGGTCGCCGGGCAAGAAGGTGACCGTGAAATCTTGCGGCGGAGTGGCCTTTTTTTCCCAAGTCAGGGCAAAGGGAGAGAAACTGCCCTCGTTCGAGTTGCCCGGCAGCGTAAACCGAATCCCCTTTTCCGTTTGTTCCACCGTAATCGTTTCAAGGGTGGAAGTGGCGATCAGATCTTTCAGTTCCGTCTCCGTGGCAGCATCGTATTCACGGTGCAGACCCTTGAAATGAAGCAGGCTGAACGTATAATCACTGTGGTCACTCTTGACTGTATCCGGATAGGGCCAGAAGATGGTGATGGGCTTGTCTGTGCTGACCCACGCGTTGCCGTCGTGCTCATTGACCAAATCCAGATACTTGAACTGATACTGGCCGTCCGTCAGGGTATGGCCCTTTTCCTTGGCATAGTCCGCCAGTAATTTGGTGGTGTCTGCGCCTTCGCCGGAGATGATGTCCTCGCGGGGAATGAGGTCATCGAACATCAGGGAGATTTGGGCCTCTTCATCGCCGTTGCCCAGCAGGCCCAGTTCTTCCTTGCCGTTGGTATAGAATGCTGCGCCCTCGGGAATGACAGCCACGGCCATGCCTTTGCTGGTGTCCACAGCCCCTTCGGTCGTAACGATTTCCGTGGCAACAGCGTCTACATTGTCCAGCACGTCCTCTGGGTTGGACACATAGCGGATGATGTAGGTCGCATCCTCAAACACAACTTCGAGTTCATGGCCAGCCGTAGTAGCGGCGGTTACGCCCGTAGTCACTTTGATGGTGTACTTGCCGGCAACACCGTCGTTGTCAGACACCTGATTGTCGTCCTCAAGCGTATAACTGACCTCCAGCCAGTCAATCGGCAAGCGTTCTCCGTTAGCCGTTCCATCAGGCAGGGTTACTTCTTTGCCCCCGACTGTGAACTTCACATCGGCCAGGTTGACACCTTCACAAGCGGTGACCTGATAACGGGGGACGGGGAAGGAAGTATCTCCCATGGAGTCGCCGCCGGTGTAGGCGGTGATATTCTGCGGGGTAATCGTGATGGTGCCGCTGGGTGCTTCGGGAATGGTATATGCAGCGCTTGCTATCTCGCTGTCCTTCATGCCGCTTTTTACTGCAATGGCCTTGAGCGTCATGGAACCGTTTACCTGGATTGGGCCGTTGTATACTGTACTGGCTGTCGTTGGGGTAGTTCCATCGGTTGTATAGTAGATTGTGGCGTCTGCTGTTGCAGTCGACAGTTCGACAGTCTGCGGCTGCGCATATGTCCCGCCGGGCGGTGAGAAACTTGGGGCTGCTACCTGTGGCATGGGGTGGACGGTAATCTCAACGGTATCGCTATGGCCGTCTTTTGATATCGTTACCGTCGTATCATCTGCCTGGAGGGGAGCGTCATGGGCAGGGGAAGTCGAAATCCCTTTCGCCTGAAAATCTGCAAACCCTACTTCTTCGCTGCTTCCGTCACTATAGGTCAAAGTTACAGCAAGGCCGGTCAAATCTAGCGTTTCCTGCTCGGTATACGCTGTTTTGGTAGGCGCAGTAGTCACCTCAAGGCTGGTCAGGGTCACCCGCGTCATCCGGACATGGAGATCCATCGAGGCTTCCCCAAGCACGGGATCGGTTGTTAGATTAGGTTTCTGGTAACCTTGTGTTTGACGCTTTTTGATGATAACCCGGTAGCAATCGTCTCCCAGGCGCTCATCCGTTTCCGTGTTATCCATTGCAGTGATTTGCCAGAACTTCTTGCCGCTCCCTGCGTTCGAATATTGATAAACCGTTTCCTGATTAAAGGGGGCGCCCCGATCTTCCCGCACGACCCCGTCTATAACATCCTGAAATTCCCAGGTGTAATATATCTCATTTTGCGTCCAGCCATCGATATTTTTTTGAGGCGGAAACGGCTGCCCCTCGATATAGGGCCTGAGGTACACGTAGGGGTAGAGATCGGTATATGCCTCCACAGTACTCCCGCTCTCTAAATATGCTTCCTCAGTATATGCTTCCTCAGTTGTAGTTTCCTGGTGTGGAAGCAGTCTTACCATGAAACCCACCCGTGGCATATCGTCCGCCCCGGTAGCGATAACTGTTGTAGGAAGCAGGGAGAATATCATAGCCAATAGCATCAAACCTGCAAATACTCGTTTTTTCAAAATCAAAATCCTCGCAATCCATAAAAATTTCGGTTTACCTCCAGCTTGGGCAGAACTCTACCAGCCGTTCTTTCTCCGGTAAAAAGCGGGAGATCAACCTCTCGGACAAAAAAGTGCGTTTCTGGCGGAGTGGTTTCGCCCCTGCCGCAAGTGCAGCACCGTCGGCTCCTCCCGCATATTCATCACCCTCCCTGGCAACAAAATCAACATTTTGCATACGGCCCGGTAAACCAGCGGCGAGAGCAGATACCCCCAAAGCCCTAGAAAACACTCCCCGTCTGCGGTTACATGGTCATAAAAGCGCACAAATCCAAGCCGCAAAGGTCAAATTTTTTGCGGCTTGGATTTGTGCGCTTAAAATAGGGATCAATATTGCATTACAAGGAATGTGCTGATATAATATGCTTGCAATATGTAGTGGAAAGCATGGAGCCATTCCAGATTTTTATGGCAAAATGTTGATTTTGTCTTTTGCCGGGACTTCCCGGCTTTTTATTTATCTGGGCAAAATGTTGATTTTGTCCCTATGACACCAGCCCCAGCCGCTCTAACTGGCGGATATGCTCTGTGCCGGAGGTTACAAGATAGATGCGGGTTGTCTCAATGGAGCTGTGGCCCAGCACGTCGGCCAGACGCACAATATCCTTGCAGGCTTTGTAGAAAATGGTAGCGAACAAATGCCGCAGATTGTGGGGAAACACTTTGGACGGCTCCACCCCGGCGTATTTGCACAGGTGTTTCAGCTCTGCCCAAATCTGGCGTCGGCTCAAAGAAGTCCCGTTTCTGGTGAGGAAGATCTCGCCGGAAACGGTTTTGTTTTTCTTGGCGTATTTGAGCAGTTTTCGGCAGAGCTTTCTAGGCAGCAAGATGGTGCGGATTTTTCCCTTGAGGGAGATTTCTGCCCGGCCCCGCTGGGCAGCCTCCACAGTGATATAGCGCACCTCGCTGACTCGGATGCCGGTGGCGCAGATGGCCTCCATCAGAAGAACCAGGCGATCCTGGCCCCGCTCCTTTGCCGTTTCCAGCAGGTGTTCATACTCCGGGCGGGTCAGTTCCCGGCCCGCGTCCCGAAACAGGCGGCGCTGGACCTTCAGAAATTTCACCCGGCACTCGTCCCAGCCGAGAAAACGGAACAAGCCGTTGAGGGCGGCCAGCATGGAGTTGATGGTGGTCGGAGCATAGCCTTGGGAGAGGAGATACTCCTTCCAACCGGCAGTCTGTTCCTTTGTTACTGGTACACCGTTCAGCCACGCGGAAAAAATGCGTACATGGCGCAGGTAGTTTTCAATGGTACCGTGGCTCCGTTCTTCTGTGGCTAAATCGCGGCCATAGGCCGCAATCCGCTCTTCGGTCAGGATGTGTTCGTACATTTTAGAAAGCCTCCCCCTTTGGTTAATATGACTATTTTACCTGAATGGGGAGATGATATGCGCGAATGCCGCTCCGGCAGCCGCCTGACAATATGTCGCAAGAAGCGGTCCAGCAGTAATATCGAATCTAGATATAAACTATAAAAAGGAGAGAGCCTGCCGCAAAAACTGCGACAGGCTCTCTTGCCCTGGAAAATTTGGTTGTTTTGGGAAGGACATCACCAATGGGTCTCCCGCACTTTCCTTTTTGCCGGGGAGCAGTCCTGCACAGACAGGGGCACCGTGTCCCTGAAATTGGTAAGAGGGATCTTAACCCGCCATAAACAGCTTGCCCAGCAGGTCCTTGAAGATACCGCCCATGCTCAGCCGCTCCACCGGCTGGGCGGCCACCAGGTCAATGGTGTCCCGGAGCTGGCCGTCCACATACACCTGAAGTTCGCCCAGCTTTTGTCCCTGCTCCACCGGGGCCTCCACGCTGTCGGCCAGGGATAACTGGGTAGTGACGCTGCCCGCCTGGCTTTTTTCCACCAGAATGGCGCACTCCCGGCTGGTGATGGGTTGGACAGTAGCCTGCTCGCCCAGCAGCACTTCCACCGGGGCTAGGGCCTGGTCTGGGTAGACGGGGAGCAGGGTGTAGTTGGCAAAGCCATAGTTGAGCAGCACCTTGGCGCTCTCAAAGCGGTCGTTGGAGGTGGGGGCGTGCATGACTACGGCAATCAGCTCCATGCCGTCCCGCTCCGCCGTGGCAGACAGGCAATACAGCGCCGAGTCGGTAGACCCGGTTTTGAGGCCGGTGGCCCCCTCGTAGAAGCGGATGAGCTTGTTGGTGTTGGACAGCTGGAACTGCCCGTCCCGGAGGGTGTCCATCCAGATAGTGGTAAACTCTCGGATCTCAGGGTGATTCAAAATGAGCGCCCGGCTCATCAGGGCGATGTCATAGGCGCAGGTCACATGGCCAGAGGTGGGCAGGCCGGTGCAGTTGAGAAAGTGGGTGTGCTCCATGCCCAATTCGGAAGCCCGTTGGTTCATCAGGGCCACGAAGGCCTCCTCGCTGCCCGCCACATGCTCGGCCAGGGCCACGGCGCAGTCGTTGGCGGACACCACCGCTACTGCTTTGACCATATCCCGGACGGACAGCTGTTCATTCTCTTTCAGCCAGATCTGGGACCCGCCCATGGAGATGGCATGGGCGGAAGCGGTGACCATGTCCTCCCACGCCAGCTGCCCGGCGTCGATGGCCTCCATTACCAGCAGCAGGGTCATCACCTTAGTGACGGAGGCGGGTTCATACTGAGTATGAGCGTCCTTCTCATAGAGAATGGTACCCGTGGTCTTTTCCATTAGGATACCGGAAGGAGCGGTGATGGTGAGGGCGGCGGAGGATTGGGCTTCCGCCTCAGCCCCGGCGGCGTAGGCCGGGGTCAGGCAGAGTAGAAAAAGGGCCAAAAGGGCCGCAGTCATGCGTTTCATGGCGTTACCTCGATTCTGTGGCTTTTGAAAAAAGGATGTGGATTTTTTGCGTTTTCTATACACATTTATTGCTGGATATGTTATGCTGTAAAAACGGAAATTTCTGCGCTGCAAAAAGGGAGAGAATGCCATGAAAACAGTGACGCGGGCGGCTTGCCGCGGGTGTCACGGCGGGTGCATGTACCTGCTGACGGTGGAGGACGGACGGCTGGTGAAGGCCGTCCCCGACCCGGAGGGGCCGCTGAACCAGGGCCGGGGGTGCGTCAAGGGCATGTCTATCATGGAGCAGGTCTACCACCCTGACCGGCTCACCACTCCTCTGCGCCGGGTGGGGGAGCGGGGAAGCGGAAAGTGGGAGAGCGTCTCCTGGGACGAGGCCCTGGACGAGATCGCGGAAAAAATGGGGGCCATCCGGGATACCTATGGCCCGGAGGCCCTTGCCATCATCTCGGGCACCGGGCGGCACCACCTGGCCCAGTTCTGGCGGTTTGGCAACGTACTCGGCACGCCCAACGCCACCTCCTCCGGCGCTCTTATCTGCCTGGGACCCCGGAAGAACGCCGGCGACCTCACCGCCGGCCACTTCGCCGGGGTGGACTACTACGGGCCGGTGAAGCCTGCAGGTATCCTGGTGTGGGGGGCCAACCCGGCGGTGAGCGGCGCAGATGGAGAGCTTCAGTGGCACATCAAGGACGCGGCCCGGGTGGGCACTCCCCTCATCGTGGTGGACCCCCAGCCCACCGAGCTGGCCCGGCAGG
>URQA01000064.1 GCA_900549885.1 uncultured Eubacteriales bacterium
GACGAATGAGATATAATAGGGCAAAGTCGGAAACCACTATGAATGGCTGTTGTTTCGCTGATTTTGTCCAAATTTCAGAACATATTCGCCATATTTGTTGGCTCCGACATTTCGATACTCCATAAAAAAGGGGGGCAGTCATGTCGGAGCGAGCTGGAAACGCTCACTCCAGGCATAACGCCGAGGGTGGGCGTTTCCTATTCCGGGTTTAATTCTCACGAAAGAAAGAGGGTACATAGAATGGCGATTATTTTGGCGATCACAAACTCCAAAGGTGGTGTCGGTAAAACCACAACTTGCGCTAACCTCGGGGCCGCCTTGTCCGCAGCAGGAAAGGCCGTTCTTCTGGTAGACAATGATCCCCAAGGCGATCTGACAAAAGTAATGCGCTCTGACCCTAAATCATTGAAATACACGCTTGCAAATCTGATGAATGCAGTGCTGGATGATACCGAGCCTGAACTCTTTGTAAATAGGGCGGTCATTGAGGGGGCTGGCATTCACTACATCCCGGCAAATTCCAAACTGGCTGGTGTGTCCAGCCGGCTGGTCGCTCTGCAAATGAGCAGCCGTTACCGCGGCGGAGAGACCGGCGGTACTCCCTGTGAGCTGGTTATGGCTCGTGTCCTGGAGCTTTTCCAGTCGCAGTATGACTACATCTTAATTGACTGTGGTCACAGTATGGATCTGCTGACCATCAATGCGCTGGCTGCGGCCCATCAAGCCATTGTCCCCGTGCAGGCCCACTACTTGGCTATGGAAGACATGGCTGATACCTTGGAGGTCATTCAGACAATCCGCCAAGGGATTAACCCCAAATTAGCTGTCGGTGGTATTTTGCTGACGATGTACCAAGGGCGTACCAATCTGTGCCGGGGCATACAGGACGAGATCCAAGCCGACTACGGCAACGCATTTACCGTATTTTCCTCCCCCATTGATTTCTCAATCCGTGTTGCAGAACATCCCATTGGAGCGGCCAGTATCTTTGCATACGAGCCGAACAACCCCGCTGCAAAGGCTTACTCCGCCGTCGCACAAGAGGTGCTATCCTATGGCCAGAAATAAAGTGCAGGACGCACTCCGGCAACGGAAACGAAGTGAAGCGGAGGCGGCGATGGCAAATGGCCCGCCGGAGGAGGGAGCCTACCAATGCTTTTTCAATCGCGATGATCTCCCCTCTCCTATGGAGGGTGGAACGCTTTGTGATTTTCCGCTGGCCCAGTTGAGTGGTTTTCCCGACCACGAGGAGCATTTCCCTCTCTATACCGGAGCGCGGCTGGAGGACATGGTGGAGAGCATCAGGCGGCATGGAGTTCAGTCTCCCATTCTGGTCTGGAAAACTGCTGAGGGCACCTATATTATAATTAGCGGCCACAATCGGGTCAATGCCTCAAAGATTGCTGGATTGACTACAATCCCAGCCGTTATCCGGACAGACTTAACTCAGGAAACCGCGGAAGACCTGTTCTATGAGATGAACTTCCGGCAGCGGTCCCTCGCGGATATGCTGTTTTCTCAGAGAGTCCTTTGCATTGCGGCCCACTACAATATGCTCAAGCGCCAGGGGCGCCGCACGGATCTCCAGACTTTTGAAACAACTTCTCCTGACACTCAGGAAAAGTCCCATACGGATGTAAAAATCGCACAGGAGTATGAACTGACCAGGGATAAGGTATCCAAGTATTGCCGCTATGCTACATTATACCGTCCGCTGCTTCTGCTGATGAATAGCGGAAAACGACTGGGACAACTGGCTGCGTATGAAATCAGCTTCGTGGAGGACCATAGCCTTCAGGAGTGCATCTATCAGTTTATTTCGGAAGGGAGTGCCTCTATTTCCACGGCAAAAGGGAAAAAGCTCCGCGCCGCTTTTGAAGACGGCAAACTGGATGCCTCCCAGATCAAATCCATATTGAGCGGAGGCGGCTTGTCTACCTCAAAGCAACCGGGGCGGCGCGTTTCTGTCACGCTCCCTCCGGCCTTTGCACCGTACTTCCCGCCCAAGGCCACCACAAAGCAAATCGAAGAAACCATACAAAAAGCCCTGGCTCTGTATTTCAAGACCATGGGAAATGCTTCATAGTCCAGTAAAGCAAATAGGCTCGGCACCCCTATCGACCGGGAGTGCCGGGTCTTTCTTTTTACTTTTTACAGGAGGCGGTTGCCAATGTCAAAGAATCTTTATCTCTGTGTCCCCGACCCATTTGATAGTTCGACCGGTGCGCGGCTGGAGCGTATGGGAATTCTGCGCCCGGATGGCGAGGTAAATGTTGAAGTAATGCGGGCTTTTGTGCAGATCTTCGGCGGCTTATTTTTTGATGATCTGTGCGATTTCTACTCCGATCAAGGAGAGGTGTCTGCTGTGACGGCAGCTTTTTCAGAGTTGGCCGCCCGCAAAGATTGTCAGAACATTTATCTGCTGATCTCCCTTCAGTATGATACCATTCGGAAACCGCTCCCTGATCCCATCTGGTGGCTGGCCGGCTGCGCACCAGCCCTGTCGCTGTTTTGTCTGGGTTTTGTAGAACGG
Organism: uncultured Eubacteriales bacterium; assembly: GCA_900549885.1. Taxonomy (GTDB): domain Bacteria; phylum Bacillota; class Clostridia; order Oscillospirales; family Oscillospiraceae; genus Enterenecus. The sequence continues at coordinate 2,534 of URQA01000064.1, forward strand.
CTTCTGGAACTGTCGGAAAATCAGGCCAGCAACGGGAAGGAGATGGTTGCCAATGAAACTGCTGATTGCTGTACCGGCTGAGGGGAGCGTTCCCCTTTTGGAGTTCTTTGGGTTGCTGGATGAAAAGCAACGGCAAAAGCTGCTTTCGCTTTTTGCCCTTCTCCTACAATCTCCAGCGGCAGTCATGCGCGAGCCCTATGTCAAGCACTTCTGCATCGAGCGTTACCAGGCGCTCTATGAACTGCGAGCCAAGAGCAAAAACCTGGTCCGCATCATTTTCACACTCACTGATGACGGGGACATCCTGTTTCTCACGCCGTTTATCAAGCGTCATAAGCGGAACACCATGCAGGCGCTGGACCGCTCCCTGGACTGTTTGACGCACATCAGAGATGGATCATGCTCTACGCAAGAGCTGTCCATAAAATTCTTTCTCAACGGAGGTATCACAGTATGACGAAACACAAATTCATTTGGGCTGGGCTTGCCATCGGAGTCCCCGCACTGGTCCTGGCGCTCTGGAAAGGCTGGTGGTGTAAGGTATGAAAAAAGTGGCAATCCTGCTGGCGCTTTTTTGTATGCTGACGGTCACTGCCTCCGCCGCCTATATTCCCGAGGATGTAATATCCGAAAATCGGGATGGCCGACAGCTCATCGTCAAAACCTATATGCTTCCCCCTGATGCAGACCCCAGCGGTCTGGTAGAGGAGCCTTTCGAGGTGGAGGGCTATTCCTACCACCATCTTGAAACGGTCAAAGAGGAACAGACATTCGAGGATTCTAAAATCCAAACGGAGGTCGTCACGCTGGAAACAGATGTAGATGATCTTGCGGCTATTCTGGAACAGCTGGATGCCAGCATGGAGTACAACAAGGATGGCTATTCCGGAGTGCTGACTCTGGACCACACTACAATCCAAACCGAAGCCGCAGGCTATACCACTAAATACTATACGATTACCGATACCAAGCAGTTTACAGGCCTGGACCGAAACGATCCCTCCTATGTCCCTACTACTACTGTCAAAAACGGAAGCACCTTGAAGCTGAGTGACATTTCCTGGACCGTGACAGGGACCGGCCTGGCCGATGATACGCTGGTTCCCACTTCATACACGGCTACGGCAACTTATACCGCTACGGGGAGCAGAAGTGTAGCTACCGGATATGTGACAACGGCCAGCTATACCGGCGAAATAAAGGCCGAGGGTGTTGAAGCAGTCAAGTACACCGTGACCTACCTTGGAAGTCCGGTGGGATTCCTGGCTGGCCTCAATCCCATGTGGCTCCTCGCCGGGGGAGGGCTTTTGCTGCTTGCAGGTACCGGGGGCATTATTTATATCATGAAACGGCCCCGCGCAGTAATTTATGCTATGAACGCCCGAGGCGTCGCCTATAAGAAATTGGGCAAGCAGAAGATTTCCACCCGCACCCCTAAGCTGGATCTGACGAAGCTCCGGGAATACCCGGCTGGAGACGCAAGCGTGGAGCTTCCCAGCAAGCTGGCCCATAAGCTCGCCGGCAGGATCATCACTATCCAGATGTATGGCGGGAGCCGCACCCATCTGGTGGAGGCCTACGACGGGCAGGACAGTTACTGGTTTGCCATCAAGGAGGATGCGGAGGAAAAGGAGGAAAGTGAATCGTGAAAAGGCTCAGGGGACTTTGCCTGTCCCTGGCGGGGCTCATGCTGATGACTACGCCGGCCCTTGCTGCGGACTACAACTTTGAAACACCGGCGCCCAAGGACTTCTATGGGAGCACTTCCTACGAAGAGGTCTACGGGGCTCAGTATAACTACGGTGGCACAAACGCGGTGGACTTTCTTGATCCCCTGGCCGACAGCGCCCCCGGGATCTCCATCAACAGCGGCTCTTCACTGGAATACGGGATCAATTCAGGAAGTGGGAGCATTTACCCCGATAGTTCCGGAAGCAGCTACCCCATCCAGTGGGGAGATGTTCCCACGCTTCCAGCGACCCAGTTCACAGCGGTGAGCGAAGTAGAGCGGAACGATGGCAGCATTGGTACTCTGGTAATCCCCAGCCTGGGAATTCGCTATAAGGCTTATGACGGTACTGATTCTGCTTCCATGCGCAAAGGTGTGGGCCACTTCCCCAGCACAAGCGCCTGGGAGGGAAACATCGGTCTGTGCGGACACAACCGGGGCTCCAGCCACAACATCGGCGCAATCAAGGATCTGGAAATTGGCGATACCATTCGGTATCAGACCAGCCTGGGGACAAGGACCTATGCGGTGAGTTCGGTCAAGATCATAGACTGGACTGACTGGAGCTATTTGAACAGCACCTCAGACAACCGGATCACGATTATCACCTGCTTGGCCAATCAGCCTACCAAACGGGTTTGTGTTCAGGGGATCGAAATAAGTTCATAAAATTTTTATCGAATATTTCCTTGGCGCTTTCATTGGGAATTATGTGAAAATAGCAAAATCGCAGAACATATTTATTGACTTTCGTTTTATCGGTAAAGGCGTTTCAAAAAAACCTTTGACAAGTCCCGATTTTCGCCTTATTTTGGTCTTGTAAGGACGCTCCAACGAGAAAAGGGGGATTGTCATGGTTAAGGAGTTTCCGAAAGGAAAAGAGTGGCTGCTGGACAATTCCGCGCTCCGGGTCAGTCTGGACATGACCTTTGATGTCCCTGAAGAGATTGCGGAGCAGTTAGAATTGTGGGGTCTTAATATCTTTGAAACTTGCGAATATGATCCCACATGCCGGCGGCTAAAAATGAGCGCCAGCACGACGCTATATCGAAAGGGGGCATAATGGAATGAAACAAAAACGCCTTTTACCGTTGTTCCTTTGTCTGTGCCTGCTGTTTGTACTGCCGGTTAAGGTAAGCGCCGCAGACAACAGCGAGCAGGAAACCTCCGCAGCCTATCTCCGTGAGCAGGGGATCATGGTCGGTGACGGCAATGGCGAGATGAACCTGGACTCTGGACTGACCCGGGCCCAGCTGGCCACAGTCCTGACCCGCCTGCATGGAAACCCAGAGCATGTGCAGGTCGATCAGGCATTCTATACCGGACAATGTAAATTCCCGGATGTGCCGGAGTGGGCCAGGCTCTATGTTGGTTACTGCTATGCCAACGGCCTGATGGTCGGCTATGATACCGGGGCCTTTGGCGCCGACGATGGAGTGACACCTGCGGCCGCCTGCACTGTTGTTCTGAGATATATGGACCTGCCGGACACCGAATGGGACTACTCTACCGCCTGCCAGACGGCATTGGACTTTGGGCTGACTTCGGTGGAAGTTGCTGTTAAAGCTGAAGTCACCCGCGGTGATTTGGCGGTCATGCTCTACCGGGCACTGGGTAATACTGATGCCTCCAGCGAGCATCAGGGGGAAACCCTGAGCAGGAATGCAGACGGCTCCATCAACCCGCCCGCCGACGGCTCTCAGTATATCCCTCAAGTGGGCGATGTGATCCGCTGCGATGACGGCACCAACTATACCATCACTGATGTAAGCCGGTGGGACAAGAACATGTTTGCCTCCGGCCCAATCGGTCCCTTGCCGGAGCCAACCTGTGACTGGAGCTTGCTCGAACAGCCAGAATTACCGAAAGTGGAGGTGAGACATTTCCAAAACCAGACTGGCGATCATCTCCGTATCCTCAATCTCTATGAAACCAGGCGGATGCTTTACACACTTTACAATGCTATTGGGGATAGCTCAACCACCTGGGAAAATGGAGCGCCCAAACTCACCTCAAAAGGAAACCAACTCGTTCACATCAACCTTGGCTTTTCAGAAGATCTCGCGTACCAAATGTTCTGGCCCTGGCGAGAAAGTGAGATTATAAAGGTGTTTAATGGAATACCTGGTACCTATTCTATGCAGGCCTGGGATGTCTACAAGGACGGTCAATTCCTACACACCGAATACCAGATTCGTATAAACTGATTTGGAAAGAAAGGCAGCGTGCCACTCGGCACACTGTCTTTCTTTTTGCCCATTTTGCATTCCCTACAATTCAATCAAGCCCAATCAAGGGGGGATGCACCTATGGGTAGGGGCGTCCTCCCGATTTTTATGGAGGTCGCTCATGAAAAAAAGACTGATTTCGATGCTCCTGGCTCTCCTTGCGGTCATGGGGCTCCTGCCAACCGCCGCTTTTGCTGCGTCCACCCCAGAGGAAGCCTTGGGGGAAGTTCAGATTTACAATGGCGGGGTTGAAATGTCTTATCTGTCCATCAATGGGCGGATCAGATCCCAAATTTACACCTATTACAATTATGATAACGGGAGCGGGAGCACTCGGGAGATTCCCGCTTACTGTGTCAACCCGAACACGCTGGGGGTCCCTCAGACCGTGGGAGTCGGTGAGAGTATTGAATATCTCGCCGATGAAAAAGCCAGCGATCCCAAGGTTGTCGGTATCGTGGCCAACGGCTATCCCACGCGAAGCCTGGCCGAGCTGGGACTGGAAAACAAATATCAGGGCTACTACGCAACTAAAATGGCCCTGTGGTGTTATCTTCTCAGCAACTGGGACATCAACAACCTCAAGGTCAATCCCAACCTGACCGGCGTAGAACTTCAAAGAGCACAGAAGATTTTGGCTGCGGCAAAGGACATTTACGCCCGTGGTACGGCCTGGAATGAAATGCTCTCCCCTGAAGTGACCTGTACCCCAGACCGGGATACCGCCTATGAGGTCACCATTGACGGAAAGCAGTACAAGCAACAGGTCTTTACTTTCTGGTCTAAAACCTGGGTATGCGATTACTCCGTCAATGTCGCGTTTTCTGTGCCGGACGATGTACCTGATGGGACCCGCATCGTGGACATGAATAATCAGGATATTACCACGATCACCACTGAGGGTACAGGCGACGGCTATGCCGGCAAATTCAAAATCCTATATCCTCTGGAAAGTGTGCAGGGCAAGACCGGCAGCGTCCAGTTGTCTTTCAACACAAATGTCTATAAGTACGCTGTATTTTTTGCGATATGTCAAGAGAAAGATGAATATGGCGAACTCCAGAATTATGTGGTAGATACTGACCCCACTACAACAATGCAGTTGTCCGCATACAGCAACTACTCGGACGGTACGACCATCGAGTATGAAACCGGATTGCGCATCATCAAGTATGAGACCGGCACCGAGATTCCAATTAGTGGGGCACTGTTCGAGGTCATCGGCCCCGACGGTGATTCCGTAGGTACTTTTGTGACCAACGGGGACGGCCGCATCGAAATTCCGCTTAAAAAGAGCGGGAATTATACCGTAGTTGAACGGGAAGCTCCACAGCATTATATGATCAGCGAGGAGCCTGCCCAGAATGTCACCGTCGTCTACGATGAAGTAGCCGAGGTGACATTTTTTAATGACCCCTACGGTACTCTGCGTATTGAGAAAAAATCCAATACCGGCATGAACCTGCCGGGGGCAGTCATCACAGTCGAGCATATTGAGTCGGGACAGACCTTTACCGCTACGACATCAAGTGCAGGCGTTGCTATTTTCGATGCGATTCCCTTGGGCGCATACCGGATTCAGGAGAAGACTGCTCCGGTGGGCTGGCAGTTGGATGATACCGTCTACACCGCCACGGTGGTGGCCGGTGAGACCACCACAATCCCTATCATCAACGAGGAGTTACCGGGATTGCGGATCATCAAATATGATCGAAAAAATATGGTCGCCATGCCCAATGTCACTTTCGCTGTTTATCGGGATGGCGAATTTTTAGGCAATTTCAAGACGGATCAATTTGGTGAAATCTTGATTGCCGATGCAGAGCCAGGTACTTACCGGGCGTTTGAGGTAGATACCGGCGATGAGGGGCACATTCTGGACACCACCCCCCAGGAGGTAGAGCTCCACGCTGGAGACGGCATTAAAGAGCTGATGTTTTTCAACGACATGAAGCCGGGATTAAAGCTCATCAAGGTGGATTCCGACGATCCCTCCAAGGTAATCCCCAACGCTGTATTCGAGATCAAATCGGTGGAGGGGACCTATGGCCCCCAGGAGTTCCGGACTGACCAGAGCGGAGAAATCGACCTGTCTATGCTCCCTGCCGGCTCCTATGTGGTAACTGAAAAATCCTGTGATGGCTACATCATCGATGAGGCCCAGCGCATCATTGAGCTGAAGCCAAATGAAGACGCCCAATTCGTTTTTACCAACCATGTCAAGCCCTCCCTCCAGCTTATCAAACTGAGCAGCGATGGCTCCCGGCTGGCCGGGGTGACTTTCCGCATCGCCAGGATTGAGGACGGCAGCCACTACCTGGACCGCACCACCAATTCCAATGGCGAGATCCTGATTTCCGATCTGGAGCCTGGCGTTTATTCCGTCCGCGAATTGTCCTCTGTGCAGGACCACATCCCGGACGATACCGAGCACCATGTAGAACTGTTCCCGGGCCAGACCAGTACGATCACTCTGACCAACGACAAGCGCCCCAACCTCTATATCCATAAAACCGACGCCGACACCGGGGAGCCTATTGAGCATACGGTCTATTTGGTGAAAGGTGCGGACGGCCACTCTATCGCGGAAGTGGAGACGGACGAGAACGGCGTCGCCGTGGTGGAGAACTTGCTGCCCGGCGTCGTGGAGATCATCGAAAAGTCGGTCCCGGAGCCCTACCTGCTGGCCGAGGAGTCTCAGATGGTGACGCTGCTCCCCAACCGGGATCGGGATGTCTATTTCCAAAATTATAAGCGCCCGACCATCGAGATCATCAAGGAAAATTCCATCACACATGATCGAATCGAAAATGTGCCGTTCCAGGTCTGGTATGCCTCCAACAACACCGCTACCGGAGAGTACAACGACCTGGGCGTTTTCTACACCGATGAAGAGGGCCGTATCGTGCTCTCCGACCCGGACCTCTCTCTTCGTGACGGTTGGTTTCGGGTAAAGGAGCTGGAGCCTGCACCGGGCTTTGCTCTGGCGGACCCGGACACACAGGAGGCCTTTATCGCCGCTGGTGAGGGCCATACATTCCGCTTCCTCAACAGACCGCTCTCAGCTATTTCCGTATGGAAATATGACAGTGAGACCGGGGCCGCTATTGAGGGGGCTGTGTTCCAGGTCCGGTATCTCTCCGGCAACACCTCCGGCACCGGCGGCACGGTCATCGGCACTTACCGAACTTCGGTGAACGGCTCTTTCACCGTCACGGGCTGCAAGGCCGGCACTTACATTATCGAAGAGCTCTCCAGTGACGGCTCTCATGTGATCGACACCCCGCCCCAAACAGTGTACCTCTCCGGCAAAGATCAGGAGGTTGTTCAGGTCTATTTTAACAACAGCCCCAAGGGCTCGCTGCTTATCAAAAAGGTGTCCAGTGCCGACAATTCCCCGATTTCTGATGTTCAGTTCTTTGTGACTGAGAGCGACGGGACCGTGGTGGGCGACAGCAACGGCTACTTCGTGACCGATTCCGCGGGGACCATCCTCATTGAGGGCATCGACCCTGGCACCACACTCGTGGTCAAAGAAACCCGGGCGAAAGATGGTTTCATCCTGGATGACACACCCCAGACGGCCCAAATCCAAGCCGGGCAAACGGTTACCCTCGAATTTCGCAATCAACCCACAGGACAACTCATTATCCACAAACTCTCTGGCAATGACAAGAAAACGCCGCTTGAAGGGGTACAATTCAAAATCACATACTCTGACGGAAGTTTTGTGGATGCCGACAGCGGGCAGCTCTCCAGCAATGGCCTGTACTGGACCAACTCGGAAGGTCAGATTATTCTTTCCGGCCTCACAGGCACAGTGGTGGTAACGGAGGTGGAAAGCATCCCGGGCTATACGATTGACCCCAATACGCAGTCCCAAACCGTGGTGATCAATCCCAATGACACGCAGGAGCTGTATTTTTACAACAATCCCATAGGCGGAATTGAAATTATCAAGGTCAACGCGAGCAAGACCTCCGAAAGAATTCCCGATACCACTTTTGAGATCCGCCGCATGGATGATGCCTTGGTAGATACCATCACTACCGATAAAAACGGCAGGGCCTACCTTGCCCTGGAGGACGGCTCTTATTACGCGATTGAGATCGAGGCCAACCCGGATTTCGTGCTGGACGACACCCCGCACTATTTTGAAGTTAAAGACGGGAAAGTGACCACTCTGCGGGTCACCAACGCCGCCGCATCTGGAATCCTGATCCACAAGGTGGATACCAGCGGAGAAGGTATCTATGGCGTCAAGTTCTTACTCTACGACGAGGACCGCAATCCCATCGGTGAGTTCACCAGCGACGATGACGGCTATGTTTATATCACCGCTGATGATCTCCCGGATGGTGCCAATACCAGCGGACGCTTTTATCTGAGAGAGCTGGAGGCGGCCGAGGGCTACATCTTGGATAAGGAATATAAGACCGTCTATGTGCGTCCGGGCCGCACGGCGGAAATTGAGTGGGTCAACGAAGCCATCACAGGTCAAATTCAGATCTACAAATACGCCGCCGAAGCAAACTCCGTCACAGGCGTTCCGGCCGGGACTCCCCTCCAGGGAGCAGTCTATGAAATCATCAATGAGCGCAGCGGCCGGGTGGTGGACTATATCACTACCGATGCCCGGGGTGTTGCGGCCTCCAAACCCCTGCCTTTGACACGCTATAAAATCCGGGAAGTCACCGCGCCTGCCTATTTCCAGCTTGATCCTACCGTCCACGATGTCACACTGGAGTATGCGGGGCAGATCATCAAAATCGCGGCCTATGACAAGCCGGCCAATCTGAAGGTCACTGTCACCAAGACCGGCAACAAGCAACTTCTGGCCGGAGATTCCATGCGCTATGACCTTACCGTGGCGAACAATTCCAATGTGCCGCTGGAGAACTTCTACCTCCACGACCGCTTCCCCACCGACTGCGCCACAGCCAAGACCATCACAACCGGCACCTATAACACCCGTCTCAACTACCAGATCACCTATAAGACCAATTACAATGACTACCGGGTGCTTGCTACCAACCTGCTCAGCACCAACAATTATGCCTTTGACCTTTCCGCCATCTCGCTGATGCAGGACGAGGTGGTCACGGATGTGCGTCTGGAGTTCGGCAAGGTGCCGGCTGGCTTTGCTTCTGTGGTAAAGCCTACCGTTACCATCCAGACCAGCGCCAACCTTGCCAATGGCTATCAGGTGGTCAACCGGGCCGACGCGGGTGGCCAATATATGAGCCAGTGGGAGACCGGACGCGCCGCATGGATCACCCTGATCGTCAAGCTCAATCAGCCCAATCTCCCCAAAACCGGCTATTGACATGATGGATAGGGGCGGCATTCTGTGTGCCGTCCCTATCCCCTGAACGGAGGTAAACAGATGACCTATTCTTCCTACCTGAATGATAAAGAACTCCGTGCGGCTGCGGATCGTTATACGGAGATGTATGGAGGACAATTTGAATGTGCCGATACAGGAGATGTCCTCCTTTATCGGAAGAACGAAGGAGACACATATATTTCGGTGAAAGCTGATTATCCGGTCCCGCTTTTTACCAAGCGGCTTCGGCAGGCCACCATGCACAAATACACAGTCAATTTACTGACGCTCTGGTGGATGCCTATTGATGAACAGGACCTGCAAGATATTCCCGGCTTCTATCGAAGGCTGTTCCAAGAGAGTGAGTGCAGCCCGGCCTCGGGCTTCGCAATGGAGTCTCCCCTAAGCCGGACGCCTAAATAATCAAAAACAACCGTCAATCATGGACTGTGTGGGCAATTACCTCGGGAACGAGGGCGCTTACACAGTCCCTTTTTATGCTCCGAGGAGGGATGCCCTATGAAAAATCTTCTGGTCCGTCTCGGGCCTAAAGCCCCCCGCTATTATGTTCAGATAATGGCGTTTATTTTGATTGTGACCTATATGATTACGCCAGCTCTGGCCGTAGAGGATATGTGGACGGCCGCAAACCGTATCATCGTCGATGTCTATAACAAGATTGCCGGGATCAGCACCGTGCTGGCCGGCCTGATGTCTGCCGTTGCTGTGATTGGAGCCAAAGTTTCCAATAACCAGCATAAAACCGATCAGGCATGGGACTGGCTCAAGCGTATCTGGATCGCTTGGGCCATCATTAACGGAATGGGCGCCTTCCTGGCCTATGTCCGGCCTCTTTTTGACGGCCTGGCCACCATTCAGTAAACCTCTCAGCCATACGCCGGTTGGGAGGTGGTTTTTATTCTTGAAGGAATTTTTAAGGGCTTTGTTCAGTGGGTTTACAGCCTGTGCCTTGAGATGGTCCAGTATATCGCAAATTCTCTTCTGGAAGTTTTTCAGATGGATCTCAGCTATTTCCGTCAGGTGGCTCCGGTCACAGACGATATTTTGAGTATCGTGATTGCCGTTGGGTGGGCGCTGCTTCTGGGC
>URQA01000065.1 GCA_900549885.1 uncultured Eubacteriales bacterium
ATTTCCTGGACCACCCGGAAATGGTGCTGGGCCGACAGGAACCGGAAAGCACCGCTCACGGCATGGACTACACCGTGAACCCCATTGATGGGCTGGAGCTGGCCGATCAGCTGCACGATGCTGTGAAGTACATTCGCGGCACCTACCAGGAGGCCGAGCTGCCGGAGCTGGGCGAAGGCGAAGCCATCGACACCTCTATCCCCGCTGACCCCAATGTGAAGAGCTACTCCTATACCGTGGTGGACGGAGCTGTGTATTTCCGGGAGAACAGCCGCATGGTGCGCCCCGATCTCAACGCCACCGCCGAGGCCCGCATTAAAGGCATGGTGAGGCTGCGGGATTGTGTCCAGGAACTGATCGACCTGCAAATGGACGCAGCTACACCGGACAGCGACATTCGTGAGAAGCAGATGGAGCTGAACCAGCTCTATGACGATTTTTCCGCCAAGTACGGCCTTATCAATGACCGGGGGAACCGGCTGGCCTTTGCTGATGATTCCAGCTACTATCTGCTCTGCGCGCTGGAAGTCATTGACGAGAATGGCCAACTGAAGCACAAAGCAGATATGTTCACAAAGCGGACCATCAAGCCCCATGAGGCGGTGACTTCCGTGGACACCGCAAGCGAAGCTCTGGCCGTATCCATCGCGGAAAAGGCCCGTGTGGACATGGAGTATATGGAACAGCTCACCGGCAAGACCAGTGACGAGCTGGCCGCCGAGCTGCAAGGCGTGATCTTCCGTCTGCCTGGGCCTGTTCCGGAGGGAGAACGGCCCACCTATGTGACCGCCGACGAATACCTTTCCGGCAATGTTCGGCGCAAGCTCCGTCAGGCACAGCGAGCCGCACAGCAGGACCCGGCCTTTGCCATCAATGTGGAGGCCCTGACCGCCGCCCAGCCCAAAGACCTGGACGCTTCGGAGATCGAGGTGCGCCTGGGCGCTACCTGGATTGACAAGAAGTACATCCAGCAGTTCATGTATGAGACTTTCAACACCCCGAACTACCTTCAACGCGCCATCCAGGTCAACTATACCTCCTATACCGCCGAGTGGCAGATTACGGGCAAAAGCTCTGTCTCCGAAAACAATGTGGCGGCCTACACCACTTACGGAACCAGCCGTGCCAACGCCTACAAGATTCTGGAGGACAGCCTTAACCTGCGGGATGTCCGCATTTACGACACTGTGGAGGACGCAGACGGCAAGGAACGCCGGGTGCTGAACGCCAAGGAGACCACTCTGGCCGCCCAAAAGCAGCAGGCCATCCGGGACGCTTTCCGTGATTGGATTTGGAGGGACCCGGAGCGCCGCCAGACCCTGGTGCGCCAGTACAACGAGGAAATGAACTCCACCCGGCCCCGTGAATACGACGGGTCCCACATCACCTTTGGCGGCATGAACCCGTCCATTACCCTGCGGGATCACCAGCTGGGTGCTATTGCTCATGTGCTGTATGGCGGCAATACACTATTGGCACACGAGGTAGGCGCTGGCAAAACCTTTGAGATGGTGGCCGCTGCGATGGAATCCAAGCGCCTGGGGCTATGCCAGAAGTCCCTCTTTGTGGTGCCGAACCACCTGACAGAACAGTGGGCATCGGAGTTTCTGCGGCTTTATCCCTCTGCAAAAATCCTGGTCACGACCCGCAAGGATTTTGAGACCCACAACCGCAAAAAATTCTGTGCCAGAATTGCCACCGGAGACTACGATGCCGTTATCATCGGACATTCGCAGTTTGAAAAAATCCCCATCAGCCGGGAGCGCCAGGAACGGCTCCTCTACGAGCAGATCGACGAGATCACCGAGGGTATTGCCGAGGTACAGGCCAGCGGCGGTGAGCGTTTCACGGTCAAGCAGCTGGAACGGACCCGCAAATCCCTGGAGGCCAGACTGGAAAAGCTCCAGGCCGAGAGCCGCAAGGACGATGTGGTGACATTCGAGCAGTTGGGTGTGGACCGCCTATTCGTCGATGAAGCGCATAACTATAAAAACCTGTTTTTATACACCAAAATGCGGAATGTGGCAGGTCTCTCCACCAGCGATGCCCAAAAGTCCAGCGATATGTTCGCCAAGTGCCGCTACATGGACGAGATCACCGGCAGCCGAGGGGTTATCTTTGCCACCGGCACCCCGGTCAGCAACTCCATGACTGAACTTTACACCATGCAAAGATACCTCCAGTATGACCGCTTGCAGGAACTGAGTATGACCCACTTTGACTGCTGGGCGTCGCGCTTTGGTGAAACGACGACGGCGCTGGAGCTGGCACCGGAAGGCACCGGCTACCGGGCGCGCACCCGCTTCTCCAAGTTTTTCAATCTCCCGGAGCTGATGAACCTGTTCAAAGAGGTGGCGGACATTAAAACCGCCGATCAGCTTCATCTGCCCACCCCGGAGGTAGAATACCACAACATCGTGGCCCAGCCCACCGAGCAGCAGCAGGAAATGGTGAAGGCGCTATCCGAGCGTGCTTCCCTGGTACACAGCGGCACGGTGGACCCCTCCCAGGACAATATGCTCAAGATTACCAGCGATGGCCGCAAGCTGGGCCTGGACCAGCGCATTATCAATCAGGCGCTGCCGGACGAACCCGGCACCAAGGTCAACCAATGTGTCGCAAACATCATGCAGATCTGGCGGGACGGCGAGGCTGACAAGCTGACCCAGCTGGTGTTCTGCGATATTTCCACGCCCCAGGCGGCCCCTTCCAAAAAGGCAGCCAAGGCGTTGGACAACCCCACGCTCCATGCGCTGGAACAGGCTGTGCCGCTGGAAAAGCCGGAGCCGGTCTTTACCATCTACGAGGACATCCGGCAAAAGCTCATCGCCCAGGGGATGCCCGCCGATCAAATTGCCTTTATCCATGAGGCCAACACCGAAGTGAGGAAAAAGGAACTGTTCGCCAAGGTCCGCACCGGCCAGGTGCGTGTCCTGCTGGGCAGCACCGCCAAGATGGGCGCTGGCACCAATGTGCAGGACCGGCTTGTGGCGCTCCATGACCTGGACTGCCCGTGGCGGCCGGGAGACCTTGCCCAGCGCAAGGGCCGTATCGAGCGCCAGGGCAACCAAAATCCCCTGGTCCATGTGTACCGCTATGTGACTGAGGGAACCTTTGACGCCTATTTGTGGCAGACAGTGGAGAACAAACAGAAATTCATCAGCCAGATTATGACTTCCAAATCGCCGGTGAGAAGTTGCGACGATGTGGACGAAACGGCATTGTCCTTTGCCGAGATCAAGGCCCTGTGCGCCGGAGACCCCCGTATCAAGGAGCGCATGGACCTGGATGTGGAGGTCTCCAAGCTGAAGCTGATGAAAGCCGACCACCAGAGCAAGCAGTATCGTCTGGAGGACCAGCTGCTGAAATACTTCCCGGAGGAAATCGAAAAGCACAAGGGCTTTATCCAGGGGTTTGAGGCAGACCTGGAGACCCTGGCCGCCCATCCTCACCCGGAGGATGGCTTTGCCGGGATGGAGATCCGGGGCGATGTGCTGACCGACAAAGAAAACGCCGGTGCAGCCCTGCTGGACGCCTGTAAGGAGGTCAAAGGCTCCGAACCTGTGCAGATCGGCAACTATCGGGGTTTCACTATGTCCGTGGAGTTTTCGGCCTGGAAACAGGAATATACGCTCCTGCTGAAAGGCCAGATGACCCACCGGGCAAGCCTCGGCACAGATCCACGCGGCAACCTGACCCGCATTGACAATGCGCTCTCTCAAATGCCCCAGCGCCTGGAGGCGACCAAGGCCCAGCTGGACAATCTGTACCAGCAGCAGGCCGCCGCCAAGGAGGAAGTGGGCAAGCCTTTCCCTTATGAGGATGATCTGCGGGTAAAGTCCGCCCGTCTGGTGGAGCTGGACACGCTTCTGAATCTGGACGGCAAGGGCCGCTCTCAGCCGGAGTCCGTGATCGCAAAGAGCGCACGGCCCTCGGTGCTGGACAGCTTGAAGCGCCCGGTGCCGCCCCGCAGCCCCGAAAAGAAACCGAAACAGCATGAGGAGGTGCGATAACATGAATACCAACGATCTGAATACGGCCCTCTATGAAAAGATGGCCGCTGAACAGGACAAATACCGGGACTGGCTGAAAAGCCAGCCTCCGGCAGAGGTCCTGAACCACGCCTACGAATACACCGTCCGGGAGGACATCGTGATGGCGATGGAGGAGCTGGAGCTGACCGACGCCCAAGCTCAGGCCCTGTTGGATTCTCCCACGCCGCTGGCCGATGTGTACCGTCACTTTGAGAAACTGGAGACCGGCTACATGGATGTGATCCGGGACAGCATTGAGAACCGGGCCGATGATGCTTGCAAGGCCCAGGCGGAGCTGCGGAAAGCCGCCATTTACCCCCACTCCGCTGCCTATGCGAAAGAGCATGGAGAGCTGGAGCAGTACCGGGCTTCCAACAACGCCAATCTCCAATGCAAGGAGGCCATTGAAGCTGCGGTGCGGGAACACTTCGACGGGATGTATCTCAGTCACGATGCCGCCAAGGGTGTGATCGAGACCTACGGCATGGACCGGGTCATGCTGGTCCTTGCCAACACCGTCCAGCTCCAGGACTGGGATGGGCGCTACTCGCCCCGCAACAAGGAATGGGCAAAGACCATCCCCAACTACAACTCCGATACCGTCCGGTGTGGGTATGCCCTGAACAGCCACCCCGCTGTTTTGAACGGGTTTATTGATCTGGTGCGCGAGGAACATCTGCGCCGCCAGCCCTTGACGTCAGAGGACATCCAGGCAGAGGCAGAACGGATTTTGCGGGAGCTGCGCGCACCAGATATGCCGAACAGCCCCCACGGGACCCATTACATGGCCCGCATTTCCCCGGAGTTTCTGAATCGTGCCGGGAGCAAAGACCATGATCGGCTGATGAATCTCCTGCCGTTTCGCAGTCTGTCGTTTACCGGTATGAAGGGACTTCCTGGAACCTATGCCACCATTCTGGGCAGCGAGGACCGCTCCAAGGAGCTGCGCCAGCCCCGGCCTTCTGTCCGGGAGCATTTGAAGCAGGAACCGAAACAGGCAGCCCCCAAAGCTCCGGGCCATAAGAAACGGGAGCCGGAACGGTGAGCACTCCAAAGCGCAAACGGGAGGTCCAGGTGAATTTTCGGGTCTCCCCGGAGGAGCTGGCGCTGATCGAGCAGAAAATGTCCCAACTTGGGACGAAGAACCGAGAAGCCTATCTGCGGAAGATGGCTCTGGACGGTTATGTGGTGCAGCTGGACTTGCCGGAGCTGAAGGAGCTGGTGTCTCTGCTGCGCCGGAGCAGCAACAACCTGAACCAGCTCACCCGCCGAGTACATGAGACCGGGCGTGTCTACGACGCTGACCTGGAAGATATAGCCCAGCGGCAGGAGCAGCTATGGGAGGGCGTGAAGGAAATCCTGACCCAGCTCTCCAATCTATCGTGACAGGGGTATATATCCCATCTGCGGAGGGAGGAACGGCGTTCTTTTCGCCGCGCCTCCCTCCGCTTTTTCTTTTTGTCTGTATCCTTGCCTTTTGACGGGGCTTGCCGGATAATAAAGGCAGATAGCAAAGTGTTCTCACATCTCACAAAGGAGTTGAGATACCGATGTTGACCTTTGAAAAGGTTTTAGAGATTTTCGAGGACTATCTGGCGCAGGATATGGAGCTGGAAGTCTACAAGAGCCGGTACGGATATGTCTGCGTATCCTTCAACGGCTCGCCCCCGGACCCGCCCTATTGCGAGGGTGATGTGTGCCGGACCCCGGAGGAACTGTTTGACCATCTGCTGGTCGAGTACGAATCCTTTGCCTCCATTCAGCTGACAAAGGGACGCCGGGAAGAAAACGAGGCCGACGAGGAACAGGTCCGCCGTCTATGCCAGAAGTATTTAGATCGTCGAGAGGAGGCTATGAAATGACCGTATTGAAGCTGATTATGAAGATTGTGATTGCGCCGGTGATCCTGCTGCTCACCCTGGCCATCTGGATTTGCGTGGGGCTGGTCTATGTATCTGGCTTGGTGCTGGGGCTGCTCAGTACGGTGATCGCCCTGCTGGGCGTGGCCGTCCTGATGACATACTCCCCGCAGAACGGCCTTATTCTGTTGGTAATCGCGTTTCTCATAAGCCCCTTTGGGCTGCCGAAATTGGCCTTTTGGCTGCTTGGCAAGGTGCAGGATTTGAAGTTTGCAATACAGGATTTGGTCTACGGATAATATTGGAGAGAAAAGTGCAGCCAGCCGGTTTGAACCCGGCTGGCTGTTTTACTGCTCTGGATGCTTTAGAGCTGCCTTTATCATTGCAAGTGCAAGCTCTTGTTTTGACAGTGGCGCATCTTTCCATAGCATTTCAATTTCATGGATTTTACTGATCTCATTTTCGCTCAATTCATCCTGCAACAGATAGTCAGGAGAAATGTGGAGCGCCTTGCAAATGTCGATGAATACCGGCAGGCTGGGCATCTTGGCTCCACCTTCAATTTGCCGCAGATAAGTGGCATTGATGTTACATAATTCCGATAATTTGTCGGCTGTCAGGCCACGAGACTTCCGCACCTCGTTGATGCGCTTTCCCAATTTGCTTTGTTCCATAGTCCACACCCGTCTATTAGCTGTTAGCGATTATTTTATGTACTCTAAGACTACATTATGATTGCGGGTTATAATAGCGTCTGTTAGACTATGTTTTATAAGCTGTCAGCTTTGCTTTTGATTGAAGCTCAGAACAATAGCTTTAGAAAGTGAGGACAAGGTATGATTGTAACCTTTTGTGGCCATGCACAGATCTCGCAGAGTGAGAAAATAGAGAAATGGTTATACGCTGTTACGCAAAAACTGATTGAACAAGGAGCGACTACCTTTTACCTGGGCGGCTATGGAGCCTTTGACTTATTGGCGGCGTCTGTTCTGAGAGCGCAGAAAAAACGGTATCCGCAGATTGAGCTGATCCTTGTTCTGGCATATCTAAACACCGGGAGGAACACTTCCGGTTACGACAGCACCGTGTATCCGCCGTTGGAAACTACGCCACGCCGTTTTGCGATTTCTCACAGAAATCGCTGGATGGTAGAGGCCAGTGATGTGGTAGTAGCGTATGTTCTCCATGATTGGGGTGGAGCCGCCACAACACTGCGGTGCGCCAAACAGAAAAAGAAACAAATTATTTCTTACCGTGACGAGATAGGCAGTTAAGGCTGCCTATTTTTTTGAAGGGAGGCAACCTTTATGGCAACCACACGCATCATGCCGCTGCATATCGGCAAGGGCCGGACCGAGAGCCGTGCCATCAGCGCGATTATCGACTATGTGGCCAATCCGCAAAAGACAGACCACGGCAAGCTCATCACCGGCTACGAGTGCGACAGCCGTGTGGCCGACGCCGAGTTTATGTTGGCCAAGCGCCAGTATATCGCCGCCACCGGACGGGTTCGTGGAGCGGACGATGTGATCGCTTACCATGTCCGTCAGTCCTTTTGTCCTGGGGAGATCACCCCGGAGGAGGCCAACCGGTTGGGCGTGGAGTTTGCCAAGCGGTTCACCAAGGGCAAACACGCCTTTATCGTCTGCACTCACATCGACAAAGCCCATGTCCATAATCATATCATTTGGAGTTCGGTCAATCTGGACTGTGACCGGAAGTTCCGCAACTTTTGGGGCAGCACGAAAGCTGTCCGGCGTTTGAGCGACACCATTTGCATTGAGAACGGGCTGTCCATTGTAGAGAATCCCAAGCCCCACGGAAAGAGCTACAACAAGTGGCTGGGCGACCAGGCGAAACCGTCCCATCGGGAATTGCTCCGTGTTGCCATTGATAAAGCCCTGGCACAAAAGCCTGCTGATTTGGACGAGCTGCTGAAGCTGCTCCGGGAATCCGGCTGCGAAGTATCCGGGCGCGGCAAATCCTACCGCTTGAAACTCCCCGGCTGGAGCAAAGTGGCCCGTCTGGACAGTCTGGGTGATGGCTACACCCTGGAGGACCTGCTGGCTGTCCTCGCCGGTCAAAAGGAGCATACGCCCCGTCAGAAACCGGTCAAGCAGGCAGATCCGTCCAAGGTCAATCTGCTAGTTGACATCCAGGCAAAGCTCCAGGCCGGAAAAGGTGCCGGGTATGTGCGGTGGGCCAAGGTTTTTAATCTGAAACAGATGGCACAGACCGTGAACTATCTCACCGAGCATAACCTGCTGGAGTATGCTGTGCTGGAGGAAAAGGCTGCGGCGGCCACGGCCCACCACAATGAGCTATCTTCAAAAATCAAGGCAGCGGAGAAACGCATGGCGGAGATTGCTGTGCTGCGGACCCATATCATCAACTATGCCAAGACCCGTGACACCTATGTGGCTTACCGGAAGGCCGGTTACTCCAAGAAATTCCGCGAGGAACATGAGGAGGAACTCCTGCTCCATCAGGCGGCCAAAAAAGCCTTTGACGATATGGGGGTCAAGAAGCTGCCCAAGGTCAAGGAGCTGCAAGCCGAGTATGCTCGGCTGCTGGAGAAAAAGAAAAAGACCTATGCCGAGTACCGGCGCTCCCGCGAGGAAATGCGGGAGCTGTTGGCAGCAAAGGCCAATGTGGATCGGCTCTTAAACATGGAGGCGGAACACGATGCCGAAAAAGAAAAAGACCGCGACCAGCGGTGAGCTGGTCATGGTCAAAAGCGTCCATCGGACGCGCAGCCGCAGAATGAAATTCTGCGTTCATGGGGGCTTGGGGGATTCCCTCAACAAGCAGCGCCGGAAACCAAATGGCTATCCAGGGGCTTTGCTCGCTATCTACTCCATCCCCCATCGAAAGACGGTATTTGTTGCGTGTTCCTTTGATTTTGGACACAAAAAAAGATTGCAGCCGCCACGCGCTGAAATCTCCCGGTTTCCATATTGTGAGGTTACTCCTCTGCTTTTTCGACTTCCGTTATCTCTCTTGCCGTTGCGGTTATACTCCGTATGCCCTTATTGCTCATACCGTCTAGCAGCGCGTCAAACTACCGCCGTGCGGTGGATTTTCCGCGTTGCTGTTCGGAAAGAAAAATTGATCTACCGAAATATGATGCCGGGTCACAAAATCATAGAACACCTGTAAACTCGATTGCTGTCCCTTGTTCTCGATATTCGCAAGGTAACCTGGGGAGATATATAACTCGTCGCACACCTTTTTGCTATTATTCATTCATCCTATTGCATTCTACTGTTCACCTTTCTTTTCAGATTTGTCTACACAGTTCCTATTATTAGTTTAAACAAATTCTGTTATGTATTGACAGTAGACTATTTTCCTGATAATATGAAATTATATATAAAAGGAGACGGCGTTTATGTTGCATAGCATTCGTATTAGATAAGCATTGAAATAAAAGAGATTTTCCCATTTCAATATGGGCTTTTTTGTCGTGCTTATTTTGCGGATACTATACAAAAAACTAACGACGTATAGGCATAGTATAGGCATAGTATAGGCATAGTAAAACTATGCCTTGGCTTTGTCATACCCTATTTGCATTATAAAGCAGGTCAATGCTCATGTTGAGGATTGACCTGCTTTTTTTGTGTAAAAATGTCCGATTTGTAATGGAAAGGAGAGAGTTCAAGTATTCCATAATACGGTATTAAAAGATTTTCCTCTTTTCTGCCCTAAATGCAAATTGACACATATCTTTGATGTTGAAAAGTTAGAGATTGTAATCAAAAATACCGAAAAACAAATTTTTAATTTTTAAGAGAAAGGATAAAGAAATGAAATATTTACCTAAATATACGCCCACGGAAGTGCGGAATGACCCGTACGGATTTACTTATAAAGAAATGTCGGAAGTTATTGGAGAAAATGAAGCAAAAGCCTTATATTCAGAATTATATAAGCAAGCCCCACGCAAAAAAAATCTATCAATGCTGGTGAAAGACATCTATAAAAGTAGTGATACTGAAAAGTATGTTTATGAACTGAAAGACAACAAATATATTGAAACGGTTTTTATCAAGCGACGAGATGGTGGAACTGTTTGCGTGAGTACACAAGTCGGTTGTCCTGTTGGCTGTATTTTTTGTGAATCCGGGCGCAATGGCTTTGTTCGTAATCTGACGCCGTCAGAAATAGTACAACAGGTTATATTATTGCGCCGAAAAGTAAACCGCATCGTTTTTATGGGTATGGGAGAACCCTTATTCAATTATGACAACTTGATAAAAGCAATCCATATTCTCCGAGATAGAAGTGGGCTTAACTTTCCCACCGATGGCATAACCATATCAACAGTTGGTCCGGTTGATCAATTAAAAAAATTGCGCGAGGAACATCTCAAAATTCAGTTGACAATATCTTTACACGCAGCAACACAAGTAGCAAGAAATCGCATTATACCTCACATGCACATATATGCTATTGAAGATGTTGTTAAGCAAGCCTTATCCTATTCTGAAAGACATAATCGAAAAGTTGTATTTGCGTATTTGCTTTTACCAGGTATAAATGATCGTTCCTCAGATGTAAGACAACTTGCAAAATGGTTTCGGGGCAAAAATGTTATGATTAACGTGTTGCAATACAACCCAACAAGCAATTCAAAAATTAGAACTCCACAAAAACGGGAAATGGTTGCATTCAAACATCAATTAGAGCAAGTAGGACTTGAAGTTACCATGAGAGTTTCTCATGGTAGAGAGATTAAAGCGGCTTGTGGACAGTTGGCTAACACATTTAATCAGTCTAACAAGATACCGCTTGCCAAATTCAAAGGATAAGCCTATTTCCTTTGACTTGAAAGGTATATCAGGAAGATAAAAGTGTGAATTTTCATTTCTGGCGTGAAACAAACAGACTGAAGTATACTATGATGTATCCATAGTTCGGAACTTTTTGCTGGGTTTTTCGCCGATATAAATGATAAAACAGTTAGACAAACTTGAAATTAACAAAGGAGCGTGATTGTATGAAGAAGTTAATCGCATTAGTTTTAGCATTGATTTGTGTGTTGAGTTTAGCGGGATGTCAAAAGACAAGTGCTTCGTGTCAAAAGACAATTAGTGCTTCCGAAGTGTATTTATTTCCTGAACCCACAATTTTAATTACTGGTTCTTTCTATTCCCAAGGAAAAGAAACTACATTTGAGATTGGCTCGGAGAACTACGGTCCAAATGATTTTATAAGTTGGTTTTATGACTTGGAATTGACTGCTTGTGATGAACCGGAGGCAGTAGAGGGAGCAGAAAGTTATACATTTAAGGTCGCCGGAAAAGATGCTTTTACCTATGAAGATAGAGGTAGTGAAGCATACATTATCATTGATAGCAACTATTATAAGGTAAGTAATCCCTCTACCCCGCCAATCAACTAAATTGTGCATTTTTTGAACTGTATAGTATATATTTCCCGAAAGGAGCAAGATTGAAATACACCTTGCTCCTATTCTTTTTCCAATAGGCGTTCATAGAAGATGAATAATAAGGTCAGCTATACGCACCAATACTTATCTCGGACAGAGACATTTGAAAAGAAAATGGAAGATTTTTCAGCGGGACAAAAGAAAAAAGTGTTGATAGCAAAAAGCCTTTGCGAGCAAGCGCATCTTTATGTATGGGACGAACCTCTCAACTATGTTGACATTTATTCTCGAATGCAAATTGAAAATCTGATAAAGAAGTTTTCTCCCATCATGATTTTTGTAGAACATGATCTTGCATTCAGAAATAATGTTGCAACTAGAAGCATACGCTTGACTTCCGAAGTAACGGCGAGGAAGTAGTAAAAGCTTCCTGTATCATCGCTTCTCAGGCAACTCTCCGGTGCTGGCCGCACCGGCAAGGCTAGCGTCCAGATTGTCGGCGGTCTATTGAGTGAGCGTTGCTATGTCCTCGTCCATATCTGACAAAAGATCAACGATAGATATTAACTGACTAGAGGACTATGTTGGCAGTGAAAGAAAGTATGCTGTCATCAGTATACTTTCTTCGTCAAAGTTTACATACGAACCGGGCGGCAATTTAGCCGTTTGATTTTTCCTTATTGTTGTGTATGACAAAAGCGTTCACAGAACGCACAGCCGCAGAATGAAATTCTGCGTTCATGGGGGCTTGGGGGATTCCCACAACAAGCAGCGCCGGAAGCCGAATGGCTATCCAGGGGCATTGCTTGCCACCTTTGCTGGGGTAACTTATCATCTATGGCTGCCTTTCTATTTGACATATATGTCTACTTATGGTATATTGAAATAAATATTAGAGGTGAGGTGAAAAGATGATTAACTTTTCTTGCAAATAAATTGGAATATACAGTGATGCTGTGTTTTACAGTGTCATTGTGCCCATTGCAAGAAAGTTAAAAGTCTATTCACTCGATATATTGTAGTTGTATCATTCTCGACAAGGAATGGTACTATTATGCTATGACGAGCTGCAAGAATTGACTTTCTTGCAGCTCTTATTTTATGTTCTTTATCCCCGGAATAAAGGAGGAATGCGATATGTCGATGATCCGAGTCGAGAACCTTACCTTTGCCTATCCATCCAGCTATGATAACATTTTTGAAAATGTCAATTTTCAAATTGATACAGATTGGAAACTTGGGTTTGTTGGAAGAAACGGTAGAGGGAAAACAACTTTTCTAAATCTCCTGCTTGGAAAGTACGAATACCACGGAAAAATACAAGCCTCTGTGCAATTTGATTACTTTCCATATCCTGTGAACAACAAAAACAGATTAACTACGGACATTCTCTCGGAAGTCTGCCCGCTGGCGGAAGAGTGGGAGCTGTTGAGAGAACTATCCTATCTGGAAGTCCGTGATGATGTACTTTGGAGGCCATTTTTTACGCTTTCCAATGGAGAGCAGACCAAGGTGCTGCTTGCCGCTCTATTTCTGAATGATGGACACTTTTTACTGATTGATGAACCGACAAACCATTTGGATA
>URQA01000066.1 GCA_900549885.1 uncultured Eubacteriales bacterium
CTCATCTCCAGGCCGGAGGTGGCCACGCCGCCGGCGTTGGAGGCTTTGGCGGGAGAGAACATCAGGCCGGCACCCTTGATGGCGGTGATGGCCTCGGGGGTGCAGGGCATGTTGGCACCTTCAAATACGCCGATGCAGCCGTTAGCGATGAGGGCCTTGGCGGACTCCGCGTTCAGCTCGTTCTGGGTGGCACAGGGCAGGGCGATGTCGCAGGGCACCGTCCAGATGCCGGAGCAGCCCTCCACATATTTGGCGGAGGGGACATAGTCCAGATAGGTCTTGATGCGGGCCCGCTTGACCTCCTTGATCTCCTGGATGAGCTTGTAGTCGATGCCGTTCTCATCCACGATATAGCCGTTGGAGTCGCACATGGCAATCACCTTGCCGCCCAGTTGGGTAGCCTTCTGGTTGGCGTAGATGGCCACGTTGCCGGACCCGGAGATCACCACCCGCTTGCCCTGGAAGGACTGACTGTTGTCCTTGAGCTGGGCGTCGGCGAAGTAGCACAGGCCGAAGCCGGTGGCCTCGGTGCGGGCCAGGGAGCCGCCGTAGCTCAACCCCTTGCCGGTAAGCACACCGGACCATTCGTTGCGGATCTTCTTGTACTGGCCGAAGAGATAACCGATCTCCCGGGCGCCTACGCCGATGTCGCCGGCGGGCACGTCGGTATCCGGGCCGATGTGGCGGTAGAGCTCCGTCATGAAGGACTGACAGAAGCGCATGACCTCGGCGTCGCTCTTGCCCTTGGGGTCGAAGTCGGAGCCGCCCTTGCCGCCGCCCATAGGCAGGGTGGTGAGGGAGTTCTTGAACACCTGCTCAAAGCCCAGAAACTTGATGACGGACAGGTTGACGGTTGGGTGGAAGCGCAGGCCGCCCTTATAGGGGCCGATGGCGGAGTTGAACTGCACCCGGTAGCCCCGGTTCACCTGCACCTTGCCCTGGTCGTCCACCCAGGGCACCCGGAACATGACCACCCGCTCCGGCTCCACCATGCGGCCGATGATGTTCTGCTGCTCGTACCGGGGATCGGCGTCCACCACCGGCTCCAGGGACTCCAGCACCTCCTCCACGGCCTGGAGGAACTCGGGCTCATGGGCGTTGCGGGCTTTCAGGCCGTCCAGCACGGACAGCAGGTATTGGTTCTTAATAGACATCGTTGTCGTCTCCCTTTCTTCCTTGAATGGGTTTGCCACTTTAATATGATGTAGTAATTTTACAACGCCACCGGGAAATTTGCAAGAGTATATTTTGAAAATTGCAAAAAAATCTGTTTTGCATGAAAATTCTCCATTAAATTGCAAGAATGATCTCAGAATAACGGAAAACGAGGATGGAAATGACAGAAGACCTGCAAATAATAGCTTGACGGAGACGGACTGAGTGCATGGGGCGAGTCAGCCGGAGCTGCCAAAAAAATTTTTTCAAAAAAGGTTGACAAAGAAGTTAAAGTGTGCTAATTTATATTCGTAGTTAGCCAACACTAACTGCAACCATAATCTCCTTCCTCCCATGTTCCGAACCAGGGAAAACGATCGCCCGGGCCGCTTGGCCCGGGCGTTTCCCTTTGCCATGGGATCTGGACGGCTTCAAAAGGGCAGCAGCTCCAGGTGCTCCAGCAGGATTTTTGCACCAATGAGGATGAGGACTGCGCCGCCGAAAATTTCCGCTTTCGATTTGTAGCGGGCCCCAAATAAGTTACCAATCTTGACGCCCAAGGCAGAGATAACGAAGGTGACCACCCCGATGAAAGCCACGGCGGCTAGGATAGGCACGTTCAGAAAGGCAAAGGTGATGCCCACGGCCAGTGCGTCGATGGAGGTAGCAACCGCCAGCATGAGCATGGTGCCGAAGGCCAGAGAGGGGTCGCAGTCCTCCGCATCTCCCTTCACGCCCTCCCGGATCATGTTGCCGCCGATGATACCCAGAAGGATAAAGGCAACCCAATGGTCCACTGCCTGAACCAGCCCGGCAAAGGCGGAACCCAGCAGATAGCCCACAGCGGGCATCAGGGCCTGAAACACCCCAAACCATAAGCCTACCAGCAGGGCATGCCGCAGTTTCAGTTTTTGGATCGACAGGCCTTTGCAAACCGCCACGGCGAAAGCGTCCATCGCTAGGCCAACCGCCAGGAGAAAAAGCTCTCCAAGTCCCATAATCGGATCCCTTTCTTTCTATGCAGACTATGCGGGAAAACAAAAAAAGAGACCATACCCGCATGTGCGGATAAGTCTCATCACCAACGGACCGGCCAGGCGGACACCCCGCCAGCGTGTTGACCGGACCACGGCAGAATGCCGTTGACTACTCCCTTATCATGAAACTCATTTTATGGGAACAGCTGTAGTTAGTCAACGATAACTTGCAGGACGGATCATAGGTTTGACAGCGGAGGGAAGGGAGACAAAATTTTCGTTAACAAACCTTGAATTTTCCCATGGAGCGGTTGCGTTCCCTTTCCCTTCGGTAGTATAGTATAAAAATAGAGCAAGTGGATGCTGGATGGTGAGAAAAATGAGCTATATTTCTTTTGTAGACGTAAAAAAAGAATACCGGATGGGCGAAGTGACTATCAAGGCGGTAGATGGGGTGGACTTTGTCATTGAAAAGGGGGAGTTCGCCATTATTGTGGGACCTTCCGGCGCGGGCAAGACTACGGTACTGAACATGCTGGGCGGGATGGACGCCTGTACCAGCGGAGTCATCACCGTGGATGGGACAAAGGTCAGCGGCTTCAACGCCAAGCAGCTCACTGCCTACCGCCGCCACGATATCGGCTTTGTGTTCCAGTTTTACAACCTGGTGCAGAACCTGACGGCCCTGGAGAATGTGGAGCTGGCCTCCCAAATCTGCGACGACCCCATGGATGCCCGGCAGGTGCTGGAACACGTGGGGCTGGGGCACCGGCTGGACAACTTTCCGGCCCAGCTGTCCGGGGGAGAGCAGCAGCGGGTGGCCATTGCTCGGGCCCTGGCTAAGAATCCCAAGCTGTTGCTGTGCGACGAGCCCACCGGCGCGCTGGACTACGTCACCGGCAAGGCTATTTTGAAACTTTTACAGGACACCTGTCGCCAGCACGGGATGACAGTGGTGGTCATCACCCACAACACCGCCCTCACTCCCATGGCCGACCGAGTCATCCACATCAAAAACGGCAAGGTGGACAAGATGGAGCTGAATGACAAGCCAACCCCGGTGGAGGAGATCGAATGGTAACAGAGGAAAATCCCATCCGGGAAAGCCCCATTGCGGGACCCGGTGCGGGTGAGGCGGGCGAGCGTTTTGCCAAAGGCGAAACCTCGGCGCAGGGCGGATTCCCATCGCCCGAGCATAAAAAAGAAAAAGAGGATCCCTTTCGGCGCAGCCGGAAGGGGAAAAAGAAGAACCGCCTGACCACCGACGCGGTGCGGGAGGTCCGGTTCACGTTCAGCCGGTTTCTCTCCATTTTGGTGCTCTCGGCGCTAGCGGTGGCGTTTCTGGCGGGACTGAGGACAACGGCGCCAGATATGGAGTACACCGCGGACAACTACTATGACCGCACACACTTGATGGACGGATATGCCATCTCCACCCTGGGTCTGACCGGGGATGACCTGGCGGCTCTGGCCCAAGCGGATGGAGTGTCTGCCGTGGAGGGAAGCTGGACGCTGGACGCCACGGCGGAGGACGCGGTAGTGGCGGTGCGCTCCATGCCGGAGACGCTCAACCTGCTGGAAGTCACGGAGGGGCGGCTGCCACAGGCGGCGGGCGAGTGCGTTACGGAATCCATGCTGCTGACCAAGCTGGATCTGGCGGTGGGGGATACTCTGGAGCTTGCTCTGGATGAGGACAACGCCGGCAGCCTGAAGCGGACGCAGTACACCATTGTGGGCGTGGTGGACAGCCCTCTGTATGTGGGCACCGACCGGGGCAGTTCTACTTTGGGCGGCGGCTCGGTGGACGCCTATGTGTACCTTCCCAGAGAGAATTTTGACCTGGACTACTATACGGAGGCCTATTTCACCTTTGACGGTCTGGCGGAGCTGGACAGCTATGGGGATGAGTACGAGGACCGGCTGGAGGCGTATCTGGACGGTTTGGACGGCCTGGCGGATCAGCGGGCCGAGCTGCGCTACGACAGCGTGGTGGGAGATGCCCAGGCGGAACTGGACGATGCCCGGCAGCAGCTGGATGACGCGAAGACGGAGGCAGAGACAGAGCTGGCCGACGCCCAGGCAGAACTGGCTGACGCCCGGGAAAAGCTGGATGACGGCTGGGCGGACTACTATGACGGCCAGGATACCCTGGACCGCGAGATCCGGAACGGACGTCAGGAGCTGGCCGACGCCAAGGAGCAGCTGGAGCGGTCGGAGGCGGACTTGGCCGAAGGCCGGGAACGGTATGAGGACGGTCTGGCCCAGTATCAAGACGGCCTGAAGCAGTATGAGGACAGCTTGGCCCAGTATAAGGAAAGCAAGGCCGCTCTGGATGGGCAGCAGGCCCAGGTGGACGCGGGCTATGCCGAGTACGAAGCGGCGCTGGAGCCTTATGTGGGCACACCCTACTACGACATGGCGGTGGCCCAGGCGGCGGAGCAAAAAGCGCAGTTGGACGCAGCCCAAGCGGAGCTGGATCAGGGTTATGCCCAGCTGGAGGCGGCCAAGGTGGAGCTGGACGAGGCCAAGGAGACGCTGGACCAGACCAAGGTCACGTTGGACGACACCGCCCAGCAGCTGACTGACGGCCAGCAGGCCATCGACGAGGGCTGGGTGGAGTATGAGGACGGCCTGGCCAAGCTGGAGCGAGAGGAGCGCAATGGCCGTCAGGAGCTGGCCGACGCCTTGGCGGAGCTGGAAGACGGGGAGGCGGAGTACGCCGACGGCTTTCAGGAATATGAGGACGGAAAAGCGGAGGCCGACGCGGAGATCGCTGACGCGGAGACAGAGCTGGCTGATGCCCAGGCCCAGGTGGACGATATCGAGGAGTGCCAGTGGTATGTTCTGGGCCGGAACACTAATTCCGGCGTGGTGGGGTACGCCCAGGATGCCGAGCGGGTAGGGAACCTGGCCAATGTATTCCCGGTGATCTTCTTCCTGGTGGCGGCCCTGGCCTGCCTGACCACCATGACCCGCATGGTGGAGGACCAGCGCACCCAGATCGGCTCCCTCAAGGCTCTGGGCTTCTCCCGGTGGGCCATCTCCAAAAAGTACATCGGCTACGCTTTCTGGGCCAGCCTCCTGGGCGGGCTTATCGGGCTGGCGGTGGGGTGCACCCTCATCCCGGCGGTAATCGCCAATGCCTTCAACATCATGTATAATATCCCCGCTCTCCAGTTCAAGGTGCAGCCGGTGGTATGTGTACTGGCGGTGCTGGCGGCAGTGGTGTGCACCACCGGAGCTGGGCTGTGGGCCTGTCTGTCCACCCTGATGGACACACCGGCCAACCTCATGCGCCCCAAGAGCCCCAAGCCAGGCAAGCGGGTGTTTCTGGAACGCATCAAACCCCTGTGGCGGCGGCTGTCCTTCACCTGGAAGGTGACCATGCGGAACCTGTTTCGTTATCAGCGGCGATTCTGGATGACGGTCATCGGCATCGGCGGGTGTACCGCCCTCATCGTCACCGGATTCGGCCTGCATGAGTCGATTTTCGATATTCTGGACAAACAATTTGATGAGATCTCTCTGTACGACGCCACTGTGGGTCTGGAGGATCCTGTGACGGATGACCAGATGGGCCGGGTGACCGCTTATCTGGACGGAAATGAGGCGGTGGAACGGTATCTGGAGTGCTACCAGGGCACGGCGGACATCTCGGTGGAGGGGACCGCGGCCAAGAACAGCTACCTCTTTGTGGTGGATGACTTGGACAATTTCACCCAGTTTATCGACCTGCGCCACCGTACCGACGACCAGCCAGTAGAGCTGACCGACAGCGGGGTGGTGATCACCGAGAAGCTGTCCGAGATGCTGGAGGTGAGCGTGGGGGACTCCATCACGCTGGAGCAGGATGACCGGCGGGTACAGGTCCCGGTGACGGACATCGTGGAGAATTATGTCTACCACTATGTCTACCTGACGGAACACTGTTATGAGACCCTGTTTGAAGAGCGGGCGGAGATGAACACCATCCTGGTGGCCTACGCCGACGGGACGGGACAGACGGAGTCAGACGCGGTTTCCGCCGATCTGATGGCTATGGATGGCGTGGCGTCTTACTCCTATATCGCCACCATCCGGGACTCCTTCACCGACAGCATGAACGCCATCAACTACGCGGTGGTCATTATTATCCTGGCGGCGGCGGCCCTGGCCTTCGTGGTGCTTTACAACCTGACCAACATCAACATCACCGAGCGCACCCGGGAGCTGGCTACTTTGAAGGTGCTGGGCTTTTATGACCGGGAGATCACCGCCTATGTGTACCGGGAGAACGTGTTCCTGACCCTGTTTGGCATTGCGCTGGGCCTGGTGCTGGGCCGGTTCCTCCACGCGTGGATGGTGGTAACGGTGGAGGTGGACCTGGTGATGTTCGGCCGCACCGCCCCGGCCTACGCCTATGTGCTGGCGGCGGCGCTGACAGTGGTGTTCTCCGTGGTGGTAAACATCGCAGCCCACTTCCGCCTGAAAAAGGTGGATATGGTGGAGAGCCTCAAGACCGTTGAGTAATACGCGCAAGGCCCCTGCCCCGGCTGAGGGCAGGGGCCTTGCTTTTCCGGCATGAGGCTGACCGGGCTGGGAAGGGTGGAAATACGGTTGCAAACTCTGGAGAAAGCGGTTATACTGTAAGAACTTCGCAAAGCTGGCTGGAGAGGGACAGAATCCTGTCACCGGCCAATGAGGAAGGTGCGCTATGAAACGGATTTTACTGCTCACCACTGGGGGGACCATCGCCTCCCGGCCCACGGAGGAGGGCTTGGCCCCCGGGCTGGACGGGGCAACCCTGTCCCACCACCTGGGGAGCTTGGCCGACCGCTATGATCTGACGGTGCGGGACATTCTCCAGCTGGACTCGTCTAACATTCAGCCGGAGGAGTGGCGGCTCATCGCCCGCCACGTTTACGAGGCGCGGAATGACTTTGACGGCATCGTCATTTCCCACGGCACAGACACTATGGCCTACACCGCCTCGGTGCTCACCTTTATGGTGCTGGGCATCCCAATTCCGGTGGTGCTCACCGGCGCCCAGCTGCCCATTGAGCATCCCCTCACCGATGGGGTGGACAACCTGCGCACCGCCCTGGCCATGGCGGCCTCTGGCCGGCCGGGAGTATTTCTGGCCTTCAACCGGAAGGTGATGCTGGGCTGCCGGGCGGTCAAGACCCACACCACCGACTTCGGGGCCTTTGACAGTGTCAACTGGCCCCTGGCGGCGGTAGTGAACGGCTCCGGCCTGGTGTTCCGGCAGGAGGCCCTGCCTCCGGCGGCAGAACCCTGCGTGCTGCGGGACCGCTTGTGCCAGGAGGTGTTCCTCATCAAGCTCACCCCCGGGCTGGATCCGGAGGTGTTTGATATGCTGCTGAAGATGCACTACCGGGGGGTGGTCGTCGAGGCCTTCGGCGCAGGCGGGCTCCACTTCATCCGCCGCAATCTCATTGAAAAACTCCACGCCGCCGCCCGGGCGGGGATGGCGGTGGTGGTGTGCAGCCAGTGCCTGTATGAGAGCAGTAACTTCACCTTATACCAGGCCGGGCAGAAGGCGTTGGCCCATGGCATCATCCAGGGTTATGACATGACCACGGAGGCGGCGGTGACAAAGCTGATGTGGGCCCTGGGGCAGACAGACAATCTGGATGAGGTGCGGGCGCTGTTTGCCCGCAGCCTGGCCGGAGAAATGAGGGAGGAGCCAGTCCGATGAACCAAAACAGAGACAACGTGAGCCAGAGGGAGCGGATGCTGGCTGGGCTGCCTTACAAGCCCTGGCTGGACGGACTGCCTGAGGCGCGGGAACGGGCACAGCGGCTTTGCTATGAGTACAACCATCTACCCCCGGAACGGTGGGGCGAGCGGGAGAGCCTGCTCAAGCAGCTGCTTGGAAAGACTGGACGGAAGCTCACTGTGGAGCCGGATTTTCATTGCGACTATGGCGCCAATATCACGGTGGGAGAGAATTTTTACGCCAACTTTAATCTAGTGATTTTGGATGTGGCTCCGGTAACGATTGGAGACAACGTGCTCCTTGCACCCAACGTATCTTTGTATACCGCAGGGCACCCCGTCCATCCGGACAGCCGGAACAGTGGTTATGAGTACGGGCAACCCATTGTTATTGAGGACGACGTATGGCTGGGCGGCAGCGTGACCGTGGTGCCTGGCGTGACCATTGGCCGGGGGGCGGTGATCGGCGCGGGCAGCGTGGTGACAAAGGACATTCCCCCTATGGTGCTGGCAGCGGGGAATCCATGCCGGGTGGTCCGGCCCATTACAGAGGGAGACCGGACGTATTACTACAAGAACTGGCCTTTTACCCAGCGGGAGCTGGAAGAGATGAAATAGGCGGGGGCTGCCCCTTGCCGGGAAAACAAAAACGCCATGCTGATTCAGCATGGCGTTTTGCCTCTCTCAATTCTGACCGACATCTTTCACGTGGCTTTTAATGGCTTCAAAGCTCTCCACGCTCAGGTCATGTTCAATCTTGCACGCATCCTCCGCAGCCACCTTGGGATCCACCCCCAAACGGGTCAGCCAAGTGGTGAGCAGTTGATGCCGCTCATAGATGCGCGAGGCGATCTCGTATCCGGTGTCTGTCAGGTGGAGAAGGCCGTCATCATCCATAATGACATAGCCGTTTTCCCGAAGCAGGCTCATGGCCCGGCTGACGCTGGGCTTAGAGAAATTTAGATGCTGGGCCACGTCGATGGAGCGCACGTTGCCCTTTTCACTCAGGGCCAGAATAGCCTCCAGATAGTTTTCAGCAGACTCATGAATTTGCATAAAATCACCCAAAAAGATTGTACCATAATTCTGCCAATAACACAACCACAAATCTTGGTTAGCACTTGACAACTCAGAAGGACAGTGTTAAACTAACTGTTGGTTAGATAGAACTAACCGAATCTATTGCCTCGGGGTGGTTCCAATTATGCCGCTGACAATGTTAGGCCGGGGACAGGAGAGCACTGTCAAACGTATTACCGGCAAGGATGAGGTCCGGGCCTTTTTAAAGAGCCTTGGCTTTGTAGAAGGGGGCAAGGTGTCCGTGGTCAATGAGATGGGCGGAAACGTCATTGTCAATGTCAAGGACACCCGGATCGCCCTGAGCAAGAGTATGGCCAGCCGCATTATGGTGTGAGCGAACCGTATATTTTGCTGTAAGTTGAGAAGAGAGGAGATCGTTGCCGTGAAAACACTCAGGGATGTGAAGGTTGGGCAGACTGTTGCTGTGGTCAAGCTCCACGGAGAGGGTGCCCTCCGCCGCAGGATCATGGATATGGGCATCACGAAGGGGACCTCTATCTATGTGCGTAAGGTTGCGCCGTTGGGAGACCCGGTAGAGGTTACTGTCCGCGGCTATGAGCTGTCCATCCGCAAGGGGGACGCCGACTGCATTGAAGTAACTTAATTCCAGCGTAGGCGCATGACCCAGATGCGTCTTTTATTACCTTCGGTAGTTAGACAAAACTAACTGGAGACCTGCAAATTCCACAAAATGAGAGACTCTGTCAATACTAAGCGGAAGGCGGACGGTGGAATTTGGCGGGCCGCAAGCTGCTGGCCGGAATGGAGTGTGCAGTTCCGGTGAAGTGTTGTGAAGGAGGAACACATTATGTCAATTAGACTGGCTCTTGCCGGCAACCCCAACTCCGGCAAGACCACCATGTTCAATGCTCTGACCGGCTCTAACCAGCGGGTGGGTAACTGGCCGGGCGTGACGGTGGAAAAGAAAGAGGGACGGCTTAAAGCGGATAAGGAGATTACCCTGACCGACCTGCCGGGCATCTATTCTCTGTCCCCCTATACCTTGGAGGAAGTAGTGGCCCGGGAGTACTTAGTGAGCGAACGGCCTGACGGCATCATCAACATCGTGGACGCCACCAATATTGAGCGCAACCTGTACCTCACCACCCAACTTATGGAAATGGGCATTCCAGTGGTGGTGGCCTTGAATATGATGGACCTGGTGCGAAAAAACGGCGATCAGATCGATGCCAATAAGCTGTCCAAGGCTCTGGGCTGCCCGGTGGTGGAGGTGTCCGCCCTGAAGGGTGAGGGGCTGGATAAGCTGCTTTCCACGGCGAAGGACGCAGCAGCCAAACGATCCGCCCCCACCCGGCTGACTTTTGCAGGCCAGGTAGAGTCGGCCTTAGCGGATATCCAGTCGGTACTTGCCTCTGCGGTCCCCGCCGGAATGGAACGCTGGTATGCGGTCAAGGTGTTTGAGCGGGACGACCAGGTGATGGGCAAGCTGACCCTATCCGCCGATGCCAAGAGTAAGGTGGAACGGGCCATTGAGAACTGTGAAACGGCTCTGGACGATGACGCGGAGTCCATCATCACCAACGAGCGGTATGAACAGATCAGCAAGGTCATTGCATCCTGCGTCAAGAAAGGCCGCGTGGGACTGACTGTGTCCGATAAGATTGACCGCATCGTCACCAACCGGATTGCCGCCCTGCCCATCTTTGTGGTGGTCATGGCTCTGGTGTACTCCATTGCCATGGGCGGCTGGACCATTTCCATCGGCACCCACCTCACCGATTGGGCCAATGACGGCCTGTTCGGCGACGGCTGGTTCGTCCCCTTCACCGTGGACGGCGAGGCTTGGGACGAGGATTCCGGCGCCTTTGAGGAGGCATCTGCCATCATTGAGGCCTATGAGGTCGGTGGCTCTGAGGCATACCTGTACGATGATGAGACCGGCGAGACCTCTGTGCTGGAAGTGAATGAGGAGACTTATCAGCAGGCCCTGACTGTGCCCGAACCCGACCCCAACGAGTACGGCGTGTGGGTGCCCGGCCTCCCGGTGCTCATCGAGAATGGCCTGAATGCCATCGGCTGTAATGAAATCGTGCAATCCTTGATCCTGGACGGCATTGTGGGCGGCGTGGGTGCCGTGCTGGGCTTTGTGCCCCAGATGCTGGTGCTGTTCCTGCTGCTGGCTATCCTGGAGGACATCGGCTACATGTCCCGGATTGCGTTTATCATGGACCGGATCTTCCGCCGTTTCGGTCTGTCCGGCAAGTCCTTTATCCCCATGCTGGTGGCCACCGGATGCGGTGTGCCCGGCATCATGGCCTCTCGGACCATCGAGCAGGACCGGGACCGGAAGATGACCATCATGACCACCGGCTTCATCCCCTGCGGCGCGAAAATGCCCATCATTGCCCTGTTTGCCGGGGCGCTGTTCGGCAACTCCGCCTGGGTGGCCACCTCCGCCTACTTCATCGGCGTGGCGGCGGTCATTATCTCCGGCATCATTCTGAAGAAGTTCAAGGCCTTCGCCGGTGAGCCCGCGCCCTTCGTCATGGAACTGCCCGCCTACCATGCCCCCTCCGCGGGGAACGTGCTGCGCTCCATGTGGGAGCGGGGCTGGTCCTTCATCAAGCGAGCCGGCACGGTCATCCTGCTGTCCACCATTGTCCTGTGGTTCCTCCAGGGATTCGGCTTTGAGAACGGGGCCTTCGGCATGGTGGAGGACAACAATAATTCCATCCTGGCCAACATCGGCAACGCCATCGCCTGGATCTTCGCGCCTCTGGGCTTCGGCAACTGGCAGGCCACCGTGGCTACGATCACCGGCCTCATCGCCAAGGAGGAAGTGGTGTCCACCATGCAGGTGTGCTATCCCGGAAACCTGACCGCCAACATCGGCGCGGCCTTCACCGGCATCGGGGCTTACGCCTTCATGATCTTCAACCTGCTGTGCGCTCCCTGCTTTGCCGCCATGGGCGCCATCAAGCGGGAGATGAACAACGCCAAATGGACTTTGGCCGCCATCGGCTATATGTGCGGCTTCGCCTATGTGATGAGCCTGATCGTCTACCAGATCGGCGGACTCATCACTGGCGATGTGTCCTTTAACGTGTTTACCGTAGTGGCCATTGCCTTGGTTGCCTGCCTGGTGTACCTGCTGGTGCGCCGTGGATACAAGGGTGAGGCCGACAACCTGCGGGCCGTGGACGTGGTCAAGGTCTGATCCCCCATTAGAAAGGAAGCAAATCCATGCCAACTGTCATTGTTGTGGCTGTGCTGGTGGTGATCCTTTGCCTGATGCTGGATGTACGCCTTGGCGTAGGGGCATTGGTGGGGATTGTGGCAGGCAGTTTCCTGCGCCCCATGCTCAAAGACCTCTTTGCCGATGAGCCTCAGGAAGAGCCAGAGGAAAACCGCTTTCTGGATACGGCAGTGCTTCGGGAAAATTTCTCCATTCCCCAAAATCTGCCCATTCCTTACGCTGTGCTGGATATTCGTGGCAGGGTCATGATGTATAATGAGCCTTTCGCGGCAGTGTTCCCCAATAGTGAGGACGCAAAACCCGTCATTGAAGTGCTGCGGAAAACCAGCGGCGCCGGAGAACCTCAGAGAGTTACCGTAGGCGACCGTTCTTACAAAGCCGCCCTGAACCACTGCGATGTGGTGGACAAAAGCGGCGCTGTGGGGGCAGTTTTGACCCTCATTATGGTGGACATCACCAAAACCTGTCAGCTTGAAAAAGAACTGGAGGAACAGGAAACCGTTGTGGGTATGATCCTGCTGGATAACTACGACGATGTGTTGGACAGCATCGACGAAAACAGACTGCCCATCCTTTCCGCGCTTATTGACAGAAAGTTCAATCAGCTGGCGCAGGCGGCAGACGCCGTTATCAAAAAACTGGAGAAAGACCGCTATATTTTTCTGCTCTCTAAGGGCAGTCTGGAGCGGCTGAAAGAAAAGAAATT
>URQA01000067.1 GCA_900549885.1 uncultured Eubacteriales bacterium
TGGGCGGCGAGGTCAGCGGCTCCGGTGGAACGGTAGTGGGGACCTATGTGACCTCCGCCAACGGCTCCTTCACCGTCACGGGGCTCAAAAAGGGCTACTACATCTGCGAGGAGCTGGAGAGTGACAGCGGCCATGTCATTGACGCCGCGCCCCAGTCTTTCTATCTCTCCGGCGAGGACCAGGACATTATGACCCTCTATTTCTCCAACGCCCCCAAGGGGGCCGTCCTGGTCAAGAAGGTATCGGCAGCAGACAATACCCCCCTGAGCGATGTGGAGTTCCTGGTGACGAAACCGGACGGCTCCGTGGTGGGCGACGCCAACGGCAAATTTGTGACGGACTCCACCGGGACCTTCCTGGTGAAAGGTGTGGAGCCCGGCACCACACTGGTCATCAAGGAGACCAGGGCCAAACCGGGCTACCTGCTGGACGACACCCCCCAGACGGTTCAGGTAAAAGAGGGCCAGACCGTCACGGTGGAGTTCCGCAACCAGCCTATGGGGAACCTCATCATCCACAAGCTGTCCAGCAAGGATAAGGCCCCGCTGGAGGGAGTACAGTTCAAGATCACCTGCGCGGACGGCACCTATCTCCCGGACGAGGGCGGCAAGCTGTCCTCCAATGGCCTGTACTGGACCAATGCGGAGGGCCAGATCGTCCTCTCCGGCATCACCGGCACAGTGGTTGTGACTGAGGTAGAGAGCATCCCCGGATATACCATCGACCCGGACACACAGAGTCAGACCGTGGTGGTCAACCCGGATGATACGCAAGAACTCTGGTTCTACAACACGCCGGTGGGCGGTGTGGAGCTCATCAAGGTCAGTTCGGCGGACAAGACAGAGCGCATCCCCAACACCACCTTCGATATCCGCCGGGTGTCGGATGACGCCCTGGTGGACACCGTGACCACCGGGCGGAGTGGAAGGGTATATCTGCCCCTGGAGAGCGGCGATTACTACGCCGTGGAAACCGAGAGTGCCAAAGGCTTCAAGCTGGATGACACCCCCATCTATTTCACAGTGAAGGATGGAGAAACCACCCGTAAGACCGTGACCAATGCGCCCTTCTCCGGGATACTCATTCGCAAGGTTTCGTCTGCGGACGGAAGCGGTATTTCCGGCGTCCATTTCCTGTTGTATAACGCCCGGCATACCCCCATCGGGGAGTATGTAAGCGACCAGAGGGGCCATGTCTACATTGACGGCCTGACCGAGGGCGGCCGCTACTATCTCCGGGAGTTGGAGCACGAGGGCTATCTCCCGGACACCGAACTGAAAACCGTCTATGTCAAGGCGGGGGAAGTGACTGAAATCGAATGGGAGAATACCCCCATCACCGGCCAGATCCAAATTATCAAGCGGTCCGCCGACTACAACCCCACCACCGGCCTGCCCGCCGGAACACTCCTGGAGGGGGCCGTGTTCGAGATTTACGACAAGGCGGGCAATCTGGTTGATACCATTCGCTCTGACAGCCGGGGGCTGGCCGTGTCCAAACAGCTCCCCCTCTCCCGCTATACCATCCGGGAGGTCAAGGCCCCGGAGCATTACGGTGTCAACGAAACCGAGCTGACCGCCTACCTGGAGCATGAGGGCCAGATCGTGCGCTTTGAAGTGACAAACAAGAGCCTGACCACCGGCGTGTCCATCACCAAGACCGGCCCCAAGGAGATCATGGGCGGCCAGCCGGTGCGCTACACCTTCTCCGGCATCGCCAATACCTCCAATGTCCGGCTGGACAGTTTTTATTGGAGGGATACCATCCCCGCCCAGGTGCGGCTGGACACTGTTGTCACCGGCACGTATAACTTCCCCGGCACCTATAAGATCACCTATCGTGTGAACGGCGGGGAGTACCGCACTCTGGCCGATAACCTCTCCACCAGCAAGAATTATATCCTGGCAGCCAGCGCCGCGGCTCTGGGCCTTGCCGCGAATGAGCGCGTGACCGAGGTTATGTTCGTGTTCGGCCAGGCCCCCGCGGGCTTTGCCCAGGTGGAGACCCCCCATCTCTATTGTACCGCCGTGGGCAGCCTGCCCTCCGGCTCCTTTACCAATGTGGCGGACGCGGGCGGCGTCTATAACGGCCAGTGGGTCCAGGCCGTCAGCCGCTGGGTAACGACTGTGTACGGCAAGCCGGAGCCCCTGCCCAGAACGGGCTACTAAGCTGCAATCCTGGAGCGTCAAAACTTCCCTCAATTTGAGGGGAGTTTTGGCGCTCCCCTTTTGAAGGAGGAACGTATGCCAGACTATCAAGCCGTTTTAAGCAGCCATGAGATCAGCAAGAATATCGCTGACCTGCTGGAGGACATTGACCCCATCCAGTACAACGGCAGCAACCGGGCCCGCCGTGTACGGAATGTAAACGACTATATCCAGGGCCGGAACGATATGCCGCTGGAACCCCTGCTGGATTGGGCGGCAAAAGCGGATAGAGGGGCCTATGCCGGGAAAGTGGCGGTGCTCCGCCAGTCTATCCGGGACTTTCAAACGCAAAAGGCCCTGCTGACCGTCCCCTATACCAGGCCCAGCCATAAGCAATTCGAGTACAAGACCATAGAACTGGAGATGGACCGGCCCATGAAGGTCATTGACCAACAGATCTATGATCGGGCAGCGAAATCAGGTTTTCCGCGTAATTTCTTCCAGGAAAGCTATTTTGACCATGTGACGCTCTATTGTATGCCGGACAATGCCAACTGTAACTTTTCTCATTTCTCCGACTGCTCTTTTCATGTATGCCGCCTGTATGGGGTGAAATTTTGGGATACGAGGTTATATGGCTGTGAGTTCCACTCCTGCCGGATCGAATTTACTTTATTCCCGGATTCCACACTGGCAAACACGCATTTCCGGGACTGCTCCATCCATTCCGCGGCCTTTCTCCGCAGTCGTATGACCCGCTGCAACACAGTTGACTGTTCCGTGGGGCGGCTGAACTTCAACGGGGCCCGTCTGGATGGCTGTACCTATGGCCGGATCACACGATTGCCTAACAGCCGGATCGAGGGCCTGGAGGATGCTTCTATTACGATGGGAGGGGCGACCCAGGAGGAAGTCCGGTATAACCGTAACGCCATTTTCCACGCCCTGGGGGAGCAAGACCCGGAACATCCCCCGGCCAGCCGGGACCGGCCGCCTGGACCGGAGCGGTGAGGGGGCGGCTCTATGCGTAGAAACAACACCGTAAGCCCTCTCCTGTGGGCGGCGCTCACCCTGCCTGTCCTCTATCTGGCGGCCCTCCTGGCCTCCGGCTATGAGGAGGGTATGACTGTCTTTGACCTGATGGGCCATTTCAGCGGACTGCTGGAGCGGCCCTTTGCCATCCGCTGGACGCCTCACACCCCCAAATTCATGCTGGGAGCCCTGCTGATCTACGGCTTCTCCGTGGTGCTCTACTGCTCCACCAGGGAGAACAGGAGGCCCGGTGAGGAACACGGCTCCGCCAAGTGGGGCAGTCCCAAGCTGCTCGACCGCAAGTACCGGGACAAGGCACCCTTCCAGAATACCATCCTCACACAAAATGTCCGCATGGGCCTCAATGGAAAGGTACACCGCCGCAACCTCCTGCAAATCGTCATCGGCGGCTCCGGCGCGGGCAAGACAAGGTTTTTCTGCAAGCCCAATCTCATGCAGGCGAATTGCAGTTTTCTGGTCACGGACCCCAAAGGGGAGACGATGCGGGCCGTGGCCCCGCTGCTCATCGAAAAGGGCTATGTTATCAAGGTGTTTGACCTCATTGACACCGACCGCTCCGACGCCTTCAACCCATTCCCATACCTGAAGGACGACAAGGACGCTATGAAACTGGTGAACAATCTGATTAAGAACACCACACCGAAAAATTCCACCAACAACGACCCGTTTTGGGAGAAATCCGAGATCGCCCTGGACACCGCTCTCATCCTGTATCTGCTCCATGAAGCCCCGCCGGAGGAACAAAATCTGGAGATGGTCATGTATATGATCGAGAACGGCGGGGCCAGAGAGGATGACGATGATTTTCAATCCCCCCTGGATATGCTCTTTGAGGCGTTAGAGGAGGAAGAACCGGATCATGTGGCCGTGCGGGAGTATAAGATTTTCAAGCAGGCCGCCGGAAAAACAGCCAAGAGCATTTTATTGAGCGCCGCTGTCCGGCTTTCCGCTTTCATCCTGCCTCAGATCACCCGCATCACTTCGCGGGACGATATGGAGCTGGGCCTCATGGGGGAGCGCAAGCAGGCCGTGTTCGCCATCATCCCCGACAACGACGGCACCTTTAATTACCTGGTGGGGATGCTCTACACCTGCGCCTTTCAGGCCCTCTACTACCAGGCCGACAAGGTACACCAGGGGGCCCTGCCCGTCCCGGTCCGCCTGATGATGGACGAGTTCTGCAACGTCTCCCTGCCGGATGACTTTGGCAAGCTCCAGGCCACCATGCGCTCCCGCAACATCATGTCTACCATTGTACTCCAAAACATTTCCGCCCTCAAGGCCCTGTTCAAGGATGACTGGGAAGGGCTTTTGGGCAACGCCGACACGCTGGTGTATCTGGGCGGAAATGAGCCGTCCACCCACAAGTATATCTCCGAGCTGCTGGGCAAGGAGACCCTGGACACCCGCAACCGCAGCGTGTCCCGCGGCTCCCACGGCTCCAGTTCCGTCAGCTACCAGCAGACGGGTCGGGAGTTGATGACCCCCGACGAGGTGCGGACCCTGGACAACGACTACGCCCTGCTGTTCATCCGGGGGGAACGCCCTGTGATGGACAAGAAGTATGACATTCTCAAGCACCCCTATATCAAACTGACGGAGGACGGCGGGGCAGCGCCCTACGTTCACCACCCCGGACTGACTTACGCCCAGGCCGACCTGTCCGTGCCTTTTGAGAGTTTGGACTACATCGAAATTCTGGAATAAGAAAGGTTGATTTTCATGTTGAACAAGAAACACCCCCAGCCGAATACCCTTTCTCAGTGGCGGACCGGAAGGGGCCACCGCCTCTATTTCTCCGCCGTCCTCATGCTGGCCCTGTGCGCCGCCCTGGCCTGCCCGGCCCTGGCCGCCGACACCGATCCCCTTACCATTGTCAACAACCTCAGCGACTTCATTTTTTCGTGCATTAAGGCCGTCGGCGTGATCGTGCTGGGCTGGGGCATCGTCCAACTGGGTATGTCCATCCAGTCTCACGACGCCTCCCAGCGCACCCAGGGCATCCTCTGCGTATTCGGTGGTTTGCTCATCGCTTTTTCCAAGGAGATTTTGTCCGCTATCGGCGTGGTGTGACCTGCCATGCGGAAGTACAACAAAATTCTCTCCTGTACCAGGACACCCTTTGGAGCATGGAAGATGACCGTACAGACACCAAACGAGCAAATCCATGTGCGGTCCTACTTCGGCTGTTCCCGGCGTGAGGCGGTCCATAAGGTACGGGCGACTGACTTTGACAAGGAGGCGGGGCTGATTTTCAATCAGCCGCCCCCTCCAAGAAAGAAACGAGGTGGGGGCTGTGAGCGATAACTGGGTGGTGCAGGCTCTGCAATCCGCCTTTGAGATTTGGAACGACAAGTTGACCGAGATATGGTCCCTGATTACCACCACGCCCCAGGAGTTCCGGGGCGGCGATATATGGAACGCCATTGTCGGCATCAATGAGGGGCTGAAGGCCGTGGGCTACGGCCTTCTGGTGCTGTTTTTCGCCATGGGAATCTTCCAGTCCGCAGCCAGTTTCCGGGACTTGCAAAGGCCGGAATACGCCCTGCGCCATTTCATCCGCTTTATTGCCGCCAAGGTGGCGGTGAGCTCCGCCATGGAGATCATGACCGTGGTTTTTTCCATCTGCGGCGGCATTGTCCAGTCTGTGATGAGCGGAATGGGCGGCATGGTTGCCGCCGGTGTGACGGTGCCCCAGGAGATGGTGGACGCCATTGAAAACGTCGGCTTTTTAGCCAGCATCCCGCTCTGGCTGGTAGCCATGCTGGGCAACCTGTTTATCACGGTGATGTCCTTCATCCTCATTATGACGGTCTATGGCCGCTTTTTCCGCCTCTACATTTTTACTGCCCTGGCCCCGATCCCTCTGGCGACCTTCGCCGGAGAAGGGACCAGTTTCGCGGGGAAGCAGTTCATCAAGTCCTATATCGGCGTGTGCATGGAGGGGGCCGTGATCGTCCTGGCCTGCCTCATTTTTTCCGCCTTCATGTCCAGCGGTTCCCCGGTTCTGGACACCAACTTGACCCCCGTGGTCATGGCCTGGCAGTACATCGCGGAGACTATTTTCAATATGCTGGTGTTGGTTGGCCTGGTAAAGGGTGCCGAGCGTATTGTGCGAGAATTGTTCGGCCTATAAAAAGTCCCCTCAATTTGAGGGGACTTTCGGCAAAGCAACAGGGGGACGAGCTTGCAGCCCATCCCCCTGTTGCTTTACTGCCTGATTTTGATTTGCGGAGTGCCTTCCTTGACCTCAAAACTAATCTGGTCATTCCGATACCCCATGGCCTCCGCCGCCCGGCTCTGCTCCACGATCTCCCGCATGATCCGCTGCTCCTCCATGTGCGCGGTCAGCCTGGGGCCGACCCAGCGGAAGATCGTCACCAGCACCAGACCGGCCAGGATGGCCCAGTACAGCGCCTTCTGCTCTGCCACCCATTCAGGGAAGATCAGGTTCGCGCAGGCGGCGTAGAGCAGTACAGGAGCCAGTTTCAGCTTTACTAGGATGCGGAATACCAGCAGGATCAGGAACACGGCCAGGACGAAAAAGAACATTTGCTGT
Organism: uncultured Eubacteriales bacterium; assembly: GCA_900549885.1. Classification (GTDB taxonomy): domain Bacteria; phylum Bacillota; class Clostridia; order Oscillospirales; family Oscillospiraceae; genus Enterenecus. The sequence goes on from URQA01000067.1 coordinate 6,760, forward strand.
GCCAGCGTCAGATTCCGAAACATAAAAATCCTCCTCTATTTGTTTTGAAATGTATGGTTTTTCCTACAAATATTATCTCATATTTCAAAAAACGTGTCAAAAAAATCCATTTTCGAGGTGATAGCAATATGGAGATCAAAATTCCAAAGGAAGTCCACCAGCACCGGGAGACGATCTTTTTCGGCCTGTCCACGCGGCAATTTCTCTGTTCCGCCCTGGCCGTAGGCGCGGCGGTTGGGGTTTACCTCATGTTCAAAGGCGTTGTGGGCCAGGAGGCCGCCAGTTGGCTGTGCATCCTGGCAGCCGCCCCCATCGCTGTGACCGGCTTTTTCCGCTACAACGGCCTGACCTTTGAGCGGTTTGTCTGGGCGTTTCTCAAGTCCCAGGTCCTGTGCGCCGGGCCCCGTGTGTACCGGGCGGAGAATATCTACCTCCAGGCCATGCCGGAGCAGAGAAAGATATGGGGAGCAGGAAAGAAACCCTGAGCGCCGGGAACGGCTGAAAGTCCCCTCAATTTGAGGGGACTTTTGGCGGCTCCCCCCATCGTGTTCCAATTCAGTCCGCAGCAGCGGCGATTGATTTCAGCGGAAAGGGGTGTGATGCGCGGCAGATTTGGGTGCCGGACCGTCATGGCCTCTTTCCGTCCATTTTGAAGGAGGTCCCTATGAAAAAGCAATTTCTCTCCCTTTTCCCGGCCTATGCGGCCCCAGTCAGAAAGGGGGCGCGCCGCCATGCGTAAAACTCTTGCCGCGGCCAACCGGGGCGAGCGTGTCCCGTTTAAGATCCCCCGCAGCGTACAGCAGTCCATCCCCATCCAGCGGGTTTGGCAGGATGGGATCTGGCAGGTCAACGGCAGATTCAGCCAGACCTGGCGCTTTGCGGACATCAACTACTCCCTGGCCTCCTACGAGGACCAGCGGGATATGTTCACATCCTACTGCGGCGTCCTCAACAGCCTGCCCACCGACGCCGTGACCAAGATCACCATTCACAACCGCCGCCTCAACAGCTCCGACTTTCAGCACAGCGTCCTCATGCGCGAGTGCGGGGATGACCTGGACCTGTACCGCCGGGAATACAACCGGGTGCTCACGGAAAAGGCGGCGGCCAGCAACAACCTCATCCAGGACAAGTACATCACCGTCTCCGTGGCCCGTAAGAACGCGGAGGAGGCCAGGGCATTTTTCCACCGGGTAGACGCCGACCTCTCGAAAAACCTGGGGCGTCTGGACAGCGGCGCGAAAGCCTTGGACACCTATGAGCGCCTACGCATCCTCCACGACTTCTTCCGGCCCGGCGAGGAACAGTTTTACAAGTTTGACCTGAACGCCTCCATGCGCCTGGGGCACAGCTTCAAAGACTACATCGCCCCTGACGGCATGAAGTTTCTCTCCGACCACTTTGAACTGGGCGGCAAAGTGGGGCGGGTGCTGTTCATGCGGAAGTATTCCAGTTACATCAAGGACGACATGATTACCAGTATGGCCGACTTCCCCCGGACGCTGGTGCTGTCCATCGACCTGCTCCCGGTCCCCACCGACGAAGCGGTGCGGGATGTGCAGTCTCAGATCATGGGTATTGAGAGCGATATTACCAGGTGGCAGCAGAGGCAGAACGCCCGGAACAACTTTACCGCCGTGGTCCCCTATGAGTTGGAACAGCAGAGGGCGGAGACCAAGGAATTTCTGGACGATCTGAGCACCAGGGATCAGCGCATGGTCTATGCCAATGTGACCCTGCTGCACATGGCCGACACACTGGAACAGCTCGACGCCGACACGGAGACCCTGCTCTCCAAGTCCCTGTGTGACTTCTCCATTCTCAGATACCAGCAGGAGGACGGCTTTAACACCGCCCTGCCCTATGGCCTGCGCTCCATCGACGTGACCCGCACGCTGACCACCGAGGCCGCGGCCTCCCTGATGCCCTTCCGCGTCCAGGAGATTCAGGACATGGGGGGCATTTACTGCGGCGTCAACGCCGTCAGCAAAAATCTTCTGATCTGCAACCGCAAGAATCTCCTCAATCCCCACGGCTTCATCCTGGGCGTCTCCGGCTCCGGCAAGTCCTTCACCATGAAGGAGTTTATCACCTTTATCGCCCTGTCTACCAATGATGATATTATCATCATCGACGCCGAGCGCGAGTATGGGGACCTGGTGCGGGCCCTCCGGGGGATCGTCCTGGAGATCTCCCCAAACAGCCGCCACCACATCAATCCTCTGGAAATCGCCAGAGGCTACGGCATGGGGGAAAACCCGGTGGCCCTCAAGTCCGAACTGCTGATGAGCATTTGCGAACAGCAGATGGGAGAGGGCCAGTTGGGGGCTTTCCATAAATCCATCATTGACCGCTGCACCGCCAGCGTGTACCACGACTTCATCAAGAGCGGCGGCAAGGCCCGCCAGCCCATCCTCTCCGACTGGAGGAACGAGATCAAGCGCCAGCCGGAACGGGAGGCCCAGGAGCTGGCCCTGGCCTCCGAGCTGTTCGTGGAGGGCTCCTTAAATATGTTTGCCCATGAGACCAACGTGGACATAGACAGCCGGATCATTGTTTTTGACCTCTACGAGATGGGGGACCAGTTGAAGCCCACCGCCCTCAACGTCACCATGGAGACCATTCAAAACCGGGTAGCCACCAACCGCCTGGCCGGGAAATACACCTGGGTATTCGTGGATGAGGTGTACGTGCGTCCGGAAGCCGCCTGAAGCAACGCAGGCAGCGCGGGACTATGCAAATTCCACCTTTGGCAAGTGGAAGGGAAAATGTGAAATCTGAAACCCTGTCATCATCCGGCTTACCCGCAAGAGAAATCCCAAGGGGAACACAGCACGCCGGAAAAGGCATAAGTCAGCCAGTCATCACGCTGCGACTGAGTGCCAAGATGAAAAGTTCTGCATGAGGATGAAAGCCAAACTGCCTGAACGATAGTCAGAGGAGCGTTATCGTCCGCCACGGCGAAAAGATGACTATATGCGCCGTGTGATATGGGCAAGTGGTGAAGGTAAATCGCCAAATGCGTACACATCCATATCAGCCGCCCGCAGTCAGCGGGAAATGACGGAAGTCGCATCCGACAGCAGAACAGGCCAATTTGCATAGTTCTAACCGGAGATGACCTAAACCGGAACGCTGGAAACAGCTATGGCCTGGGCCTGAATATCCGGCACGGTCACGGAGCCACCATAGTAGTCCGAGGGCGTTAATGGCGTCCACATGGCGAAGGGTGGCAGTTTATCCCCTGATACTGAAAAGGAAAGGTGCGTGAGGCACTATGAGAAGTCCACAGACAGTATTGGAAACCCTACGAAAGCACGCGCAGAAAGCGCATTACCAGTATGAGCGTCTTTACCGCAACCTGTATAACCCTCAGCTCTACCTTCTGGCCTATCAGAACCTATATGCGAACAAGGGGAGTACGACGGCTGGAGCAGATGGCGCTACCCTCAGCGGTATGAGCCTGAAGCGAATTGAGTCCCTGATTAAAAAACTGCGGGACCGCAGTTATCAACCCCACCCCGCCAGGAGGCAGTACATCCCCAAGAAAAGTGGAAACGGGCTGCGCCCGCTGGGTATCCCGGCGGCAGACGACAAACTGGTACAAGAAGCCGTTCGCATGATTTTAGAAAGCATCTATGAACCGACCTTTCAAAGCACATCTCATGGTTTTCGGCCCGGAAAAAGCTGTCATACCGCCCTGTCGCAGATACAGAAAACCTTCACCGGCGTCAGCTGGTTTGTGGAGGGCGACATCAAAGGGTGTTTCGACAACATCGACCACCACATCCTGGTCAACATTCTGAAACGAAGGATAAAGGACGAGGCTTTCATAGACCTGATTTGGAAGCTGCTCCGGGCCGGGTATCTGGAGGACTGGATGAAGCACCAGACCTACAGTGGCACGCCGCAGGGCTCCGGGGTAAGTCCACTCTTGGCGAATATCTATATGAACGAGCTGGACCTGTTCATGGAAAAGCTCCGGGCGCAATTCGGCAAGGGCGACAAGCGGCGGTTCAGCAACGACTATGTCAATGCCAACCACCACTATGCGCGAACCAGAGAACGAAACGCCAAAAAATGGAACACCATGAGCGAAGAAGAACGGAAAGACGCCAAAGTCATGCAGAAGAAATTACAGGCAATCCTGCTATCTACCCCCAGTCGGGAGCCAATGGACCCCAACTATCGCAGAGTTCTATATGTCCGTTACGCCGATGATTTTCTAATTGGCGTGATTGGAAATAAAGCGGACGCCGAACAAATCAAGACCGCCGTCAGTGAATTTCTGAAACAGGAATTGAACCTCACCATGTCGCCTGAGAAAACCCTGATTACCCACGGACATGACAAGGCAAGATTCCTGGGATACGACATCACCATCAGCAAGAATCAGGCGGTCAAAAAGACAAAGGGCGGCGTAAAGCGAGCCTATAATGGGCGCGTTGTCCTCCTGCTTCCAAAGGAAAAATGGATGGGTAAACTGCAAGAGTATAGGGCGCTTAATATACAAAAGGATGGCACGGGGAAAGAAATTTGGATGCCTGTGGCAAGGAACGGCTTGCAAAACAAAGAACCTATTGAAATCCTCGCACAATTCAACGGAGAAATCCGGGGTATCTACAACTATTATCGTCTGGCACGGAATGTATCTGTCCTGAACAAGTTTTGCTATGTCATGGAGTACAGCATGTATAAGACTATCGCAAGGAAAATGCGGTGCTCCGCAGCGAAAGTCAAGAAGAAATATACGAGAGACCGCATATTTGGCATAGAATACGAAACAAAACACGGGATAAAACGGGCCGAGTTCTACCATAACGGTTTCCGGAAAAGTGCGCCGTCTAAATTAGACATGGACACAACGCCGGACTATAGATACTCCATCCGACCCAAGGAAGTCATTGCCAGATTTATGACCGGATACTGTGAGCTGTGCTGTAAAAATGAACTCCCGGTTATGATTTACCAGGTGAAGAACCTGAAAAGTCTTTCCGGCAACGAGCCCTGGGAACAATTTATGTTGAAAAAGCGCCGCAAGACGCTGATTGTGTGCGAGGACTGCTACAAAACAATCACAAATTCGTAGGGTGGATAAATAGAGAGCCGTATACATCGAGAGGTGTAAGTACGGTTCGGGGGCGAGCTATGGAAAACCCGCCGCCGCGAGGCGGTAAGGCGTCTATAGTTTAGCCCACTTGTTTTTCAAGTATTACTACTCCGCCCAATTCCTCTACAAGGCATGGAAGCGGTTTCGCAAGTACGGCGCGGCCCTGACCGCCGCCACGCAGAATGTGGAGGAGTGCCTGCGCTCCGAGACGGCCCGGCTCATGTTCGCCAACAGTGAGTTTCTGGTGCTTCTCAACCAGGCCGCCACAGACCGGGCGGAGCTGGCGAAACTGCTCAATATCTCGGAAAACCAGATGGGCTATGTCACCAACGCGGAGGCCGGTCACGGCCTGCTCCGTGTCGGCGGCGCTATTGTCCCGTTTGCCAACGAGTTTCCCCGGACCGGGGCCCTGTATCAACTGTGGAACACCACTCCCACAGACAAGTGAAGCCATGTCAAAACTCCCCTCAAATTGAGGGGAGTTCTTTTTTAATGTATCGAGTAAGGAGGAACCATGCCGGAGATCAAGGAAAAGCCCAAGGCGGGCAAGCCGAAGGGCAGACGAAAAAGCGCCGGTCCGCCCAGACAGGCCGGACGGCTGATGAAAGAGAAGCTGGTCCGGGAAGTGGACCAGCGGAAAGAGCGGGAGGCCGAAAACGGCTCCTATGCTGTGGACCAGGTGGAACAGGCCGGAGTTCAGGGCGCGGATGAATTTATACAGGCCCTCCGGCCAAACCACAAGAGGAAATCCGGTGCCGGGAATACGCAGAGCGCAAAGGAAAATAGAGACGGCCGGCCGGACCGGGAGGTCCCGCCCCAGGGACAGCCGACAAGCGCCCCCAAGGAGCGGAGGCCGGTGGAAGGTCAGAGGCCCCAGCGGCAAGGGACAGTCCCCAGGGAGCGGAGCCCAG
>URQA01000068.1 GCA_900549885.1 uncultured Eubacteriales bacterium
GGCCGGGCACCAGGCTCGCACGGATTAGACGCCGGGAGTTATTGGTTGAGAGGAAAGAGGATTTTCATTAGCATCTGCTCCGCCGCGTCGGCGTGGTCCACGCCGAAATACAGGCGCTTGCCCGCTGCGTCCAGCATCTGAAAATGCCCTTCCTGACACAGGAAGTGAATTCCCAACTGCTCCATCAGACGGTAGAGCGCCAAATGCCACTCGATCCAGTTGGGAACACAGTCCCGGATCAGGGCGTCCCTGAGCCATTCAAACTCAGGTGGGTGAAGGTGATCTTGCAAAAACCGGCGCCACAGGTCGCTCTTCTGCGCCTCTGTCAATCCGGCCAAATAGCCTACGGTATCTTCCTGGTCCCAATCATCCTCCAGAAACACATAGCAAAAGGATGTGGTATGGTCGGTCTGCGACAGTCCCTGCCCCTCCAGGAACTCCCCGTAGTCCCACTCCAGGGCGGCGGCAGGTGCCCCCTTTTCCAGCGCATTCAGCAAGCGGAACACCCCGCTTGCTGAATGCGGGCTGGGCAGTTGGATATGCAGGTACAGATCCTGAAGCTCATCCTGCCAGACACCGGAAATACTTCGCTGCCGAAGGGCAAACGTTCCGTTGTCCTCTATCACAGAGAGCTCGACCAGCTCATTGCCGTCCCCCAGACCGAACACCTGGACCGGCCAGACGCGTCCGATCCCGCCGACCATCGCCCCAAAGAAGCTTGCAAAGTCGGACACGGGAAAGGACAGCGCCTCATAACCGAACTGCACCTGGCAGCTTCCACTTTGATAAAACGTCCTGTGGGGCTGTCCAAACCAGTCCCGCAACGCCTTTGCCAGCCAGAGCACCCGCCAGGCAGGGGTTCCATCCGCCACTTGATTTTGCGGTTCAAACCGCTTTTCCAGTGTCTTTTCAAAATGAAACTGCATACCGGCTTCCTCCGTGATCCGCTGTGTGGCGCTTACATCACTTGGTAGTGTCGCTGACCAGCCCCATGGCCTGGGCAATATCCACGTTGACGCCCAGCACGTTCACAGTCTCCTCGCCGAACACGCCCAGGGTCTTTCCATTGGTGTTGTCGGCAATGATCTGCCGTACCACATCCTCGCTCAAGCCAGAGGCCTCCACAATCCGGGGGATCTGGATCTCAGCGGACATGGGAGAGATGTGCGGATCGAGACCGGAACCAGAGGCAGTCATCAAATCGGTGGGAATATCCTCCCGAGTCAGGCCAGGGTTCTTTTCCAGAAACGCTTCGATGTCGGCTTCCACACGCTCGGTCAGGGCGGGGTTGGAGGGGGCGTAGTTATTGGAGCCGGAGCTTAGGCCGGCAAACTCGCTGCCGTCGTTGTAGTACTGCTCCACCTGGCCGTCGCCGTCGGTGTCTTCCTCATAGTAGGTGTTGTAGTGATAGGCAGAGGGACGTCCCCACATGAAGTAATCCTCGGTAAACTCCTGGCCCACATTTTTGGCCCCTACGACAGTTCCGTCCGCAGTTACCAGGCTCCCGTTGGCCTGGTGGGGGAAGATTAGCGCGGACAGCCCGCTGAGCAGCACCGGGAAGATAAATCCACACAGGAGCAGCAGGACCACGGTTACCAGTACGGCCTGGCGCACATTATGGATCATCCCATTTTTCTTGTTCGATTCTTTCATTTTGGGAAACCTCCTTAGAAGCCCAGGGCGCCCAAGATCGGGGCGATGATCAAGTCAATGATCTTGATCCCCAGGAACGGGGTAATGATACCGCCGACGCCGTAGATCATCATATTGCGGGCCAGCATCTTGCCGGAGGACATAGGGCGATATTTGACGCCCTTCATGGCCAGGGGGATTAGGCAGGGGATGATGATGGCGTTGAAAATCAGGGCGGACAGGATGGCGCTGTAGGAAGTGGTCAGTCCCATAATGTTCAGCACATTCAGCTGAGGCACGGCCAGCTTGAACATCGCCGGGATAATCGCAAAATACTTGGCGATATCGTTGGCGATGGAGAAGGTGGTCAGGGAGCCGCGGGTAATAAGCAGCTGCTTGCCGATCTCGACGACCTCGAGAATCTTGGTGGGGTCGCTGTCCAGGTCCACCATGTTGGCCGCCTCTTTGGCGGCGGTGGTGCCGGAGTTCATCGCCAGGCCCACGTTGGCTTGGGCCAGAGCGGGGGCGTCGTTGGTGCCGTCGCCGGTCATGGCCACGATCTTGCCCTCAGCCTGTTCCTTCTTGATCAAGGCGATCTTATCCTCAGGCTTACACTCGGCCACGAAGCCGTCCACACCGGCCTCCTTGGCGATGGTGGCTGCGGTGAGGGGGTTGTCGCCGGTACACATAATGGTCTTGATGCCGATGGCGCGCAGGCGCTGGAACCGCTCCACCATGCCCGGCTTCACGGTGTCCTTCAGGTAGATGACACCCAGGATCCGGGCGTTTTCGCACACCACCAGGGGGGTGCCGCCCAGAGAGGAGACCTCTTCCACATGGGTGTGCAGGTCGGCGGGAACCTTGCCGCCCTGCTCCTTCACATACTGCTCAATGGCATCGGAAGCGCCCTTGCGCACCTTGGTGCCGTCGGGCAGGTCCACGCCGCTCATACGGGTCTGCGCGGTGAACTCCAGGAAGGTAGAGCCAGGCTGCTCTACGCTGTTGTCGCCCAGGCGGCGGGCCAGCTCCAGGGTGGACTTACCCTCCGGGGTCTCATCGTGGAGACTGGTCAGGGCGGCGCAGCGGATCAGGTCGCTGCGCTGCGCACCCTCCACGGGGTAAAAATCGGCGGCCAGACGGTTGCCGAAAGTGATGGTGCCTGTCTTATCCAAAATCATGGTGTCCACATCGCCGCAGGCCTCAACCGCCTTGCCGGACATGGCAATGACATTGAAGCGGGTGACACGGTCCATGCCCGCAATGCCGATGGCGGACAGCAGGCCGCCGATGGTGGTGGGAATCAGGCACACCAGCAGGGCAATCAGGGTGGAAATGGGGATCTGCACGCCGCTGTACACGGCGAAGGGGTACATGGTGACCACCACCACCAGGAAGATGATGGTCAGAGACACCAACAGGGTGTTCAGTGCAATCTCATTGGGAGTTTTCTTGCGGGAGGCACCCTCCACCAAGGCGATCATCCGGTCCAGGAAGCTGTTGCCCGGCTCGGAGGTGATGCGAATCTTCAGCCAGTCGGACACTACAGTAGTGCCGCCGGTGACGGAGCAGAAGTCGCCGCCGCTCTCACGCACCACAGGGGCGGACTCGCCGGTGATGGCGGACTCGTCCACCGAGGCGATTCCCTCAATGACCTCGCCGTCGCCGGGGATGACCTCGCCGGCCACCACCATGACCACGTCGCCCTTCTTCAGCTCGCTGGAAGAAACAATTGTCTCATTTCCATCCTCGTCCAGCAAATGGGCCTCAGTGTCCTTCTGCGTCTTTTTCAGGCTGGCCGCCTGGGCCTTGCCCCGGCCCTCAGCCACGGCCTCCGCGAAGTTGGCGAAGAGAACGGTGACAAAGAGGATGACGCACACGATGATGTTGTAGGTCCGCAGGGAGGCTGCGTCCGCATCCCCAAACAAGCCGGGGATGATGGACAGCAGCAGGGTGATAAAGCACCCCAGCTCCACCACAAACATCACGGGGTTTTTCAGCATATAGCGGGGGTTGAGCTTGACAAACGCTCCCTTGACCGCGCCCCTGAGGATCTCAGGGGTAATGAACTTCTTGTTCTGTTTCTTACTCATATTGGAAACGCCTCCTTAAGCCCACAAGGTCAGATGCTCTGCGATGGGGCCAAGCGCCAGCGCGGGGAAGAAGGTCAGCGCCGCAAAGATATAGACCACGAACACCAGGATCACGGCGAAGGATACGGTGTCGGTCCGCAGAGTGCCTGCAGACTCATTGACAAAATTCTTGCGCATCAGAGATCCGGCAATGGCCAGCTGGATCACGATGGACAGGTAGCGGCCAAAGAACATGGCCAGTCCGGCGGTGATATTCCAGAAGTAGGAGTTATCCGCCAGGCCCTCGAAGCCGGAGCCGTTGTTGGCCGCGGACGAAGCGTACTCATAGAGCACCTGGCTCAGTCCGTGGAAGCCGGGGTTCGTAATGCCTGCCAGGCCACCCGCAGTGGACACTGCCAGAGCGGAAAACGCCAGAATCAGGAAGGGGTGAATAATGATGCACAGGGCAGTGAGCTTCATCTCCCGGCCCTCGATCTTCTTGCCTAAGTACTCGGGGGTGCGGCCGATCATCAGTCCGCAGATAAACACGCCCAGGATGGCGTACATGATCATGTTCATCAGGCCCACACCCTTGCCGCCGAACACCACATTGAGCATCATGTGCAGCAGCGGGATCATACCGCCCAGGGGGGTCAGCGTATCATGCATGTTGTTGACCGTACCTGTCGTAAAGGAAGTCGTGGTCGTGGTGAACATAGCCGACTGGGCGATGCCGAAGCGGACCTCCTTGCCCTCCATGCTGCCCATGGACTGGTCCAGGCCGATCTTGGCCAGAGCGGGGTTGCCCGCCAGCTCGGAGAAGTAGCACACCGCCAGGCCGATCAGGAAGATGATGCCCATGGCCAGGAAGATGCTGCGGCCCTCGCGGCCATAGATGGCGGCGGTCAGACCGTTACGCTGGCCCAGGCGCTCGCCGGTGCCGCTATTTTCCGTGGACACAACGCTGCTGCCGCCCTCGATGGCAGCCTGGCCGCCTTCGCCGGCCTCAGCCGCCGCGGTGCGCTTGCGGCCTCGTACCATCTTGCCGAAGGTGATTACGCATGCGCCGGGCAAAAGCATCATGGAGTACAGCTCGATCAGGTTGGAAATAATCGTCGGGTTCTCCAGGGGCGTGGTGGAGTTGGCGCCCAAGAAGCCACCGCCGTTGGTGCCCAGGTGTTTGATGATCTCAAGGGCGGCAATGGGACCCATGGCGATGGTCTGGAGCGTTCCTTCCAGCGTCTCGACCACGATATTGCCCTCGAAATTCTGGGGCACGCCCTGCCACACCAGCAGCAGGCCACCCACAATGGAGAAGGGCACCAGGATGCGGGTGGTGATACGAACCAGGTCGGCAAAGAAATTGCCCACATCGTCCTTGGTCTTGCCAGCCAACCCGCGGATGAACGCCACGCAGGCGGCGTAGCCGCTGGCCGCGGAGACGAACATCATGAAGATGATGACCAGCATCTGGGAGAGATAGCTCAGGCCGCTCTCGCCGGAATAGTGCTGCAGGTTGGTATTGGTCATGAAGCTGATGATGGTGTTGAAGGCCAGCGTCGGCTCCATATTTCCAATGCCGTTGGGGTTGAACAGCGGAATACTTTGAATCCGCAGGATCAGGTAGCCGATGGCCACCATGACGGCGTTGGTCCCCACCAGGGCCAGAGCATACTGTTTCCAGTTCATTCCCTTGTGGGGATTAACACCGCCGATTTTGTAGATTACGCCGTCGATCCGGTCAAACACCGGGTCACCGAACGTGTGTTTCCATGTGGCGATATGATACATATACCGCCCAACCGGAATGACAATGATCAAAAAGATGATAATTGTCAGCGCCAGCTGAAGCATACCATATTCCTCCTCTGTTTGCTTACTTCTTTAAAACCGCTCGGGGTGTACCAGCGCATAGACCAGGTAACCGCCCAGCAGTACCACGATAACGCCGAGTAAAATCATACCCATACATTATTCCTCCTACCTTAATCCGTGCGTTATTGCGGATCGTCCACTTGCTTTTGGCACCAGCGGATCAACAGCCAAACCAGGCCAAAGCTGACCGCCAATGTTCCTACCATGAAAACATCCATCATAAAGCGATTCTCCTTTCCAAATGGGCTGCCAGCAGATACCTGCCGCCTCCCGATTCGCGTTCATAAGCATACCGCAAGTGGTCATAAATAGGGATTAAGGAAAGCAGGCCGGTATTAATAAAAGATAAATATCCGCCTGCTTTCTCGTATGCCTATCTATCTCTCTGTGGTTGAACGGCCGGAAGAGTAAATTGGAATCTGGTCCCCTTCGGGTTGTTATCCGATACCGTAATGGTTCCCCCGTACAGGGTGACAATGGACTGGCATAGATTAAGGCCTAACCCTAATCCCCTTTGGCAGTCTGCCTTTCCCTGCTCAGCTGTGTAAAACAGGTCGAACAGGTGCTTCTTGGCATCGTCTGGGATACCCGGGCCGTCGTCCGTCACACACACCTGTACCCGGTCGCCCCTGCGCTTGCCGCTCAACGTGATATTGGACCCCTTGGGCGTATATTGGATGGCGTTGTTCATCATATTGATAATCACCCGCTGGATCAGCCTTGCGTTGACGGATACCATAAGCGTGTCGTCCTCCAGGTCCACCGAAATGTGGTGGTCCGCCGACCTTCGGTCCAGATTCTGGACGGCGCTCTGGAACAGGTCCTCCAGTAATTCAGGCTCCGCCCTCAAGGTCGGCCGGTCCGCCTCGATCTGGGTGGCGGTCAATAGATTTTCCGTTATATTAATCAGCCAATTGGTATCGTCATAAATGGCGGTGTAGAGCTTTTTCCTAGTCTCCGTATCCAGCAGCTCTTCTTCCCGCATCAAAATTCCCGCGCTGCCGTTGATGTTGGTCAAAGGCGTCCGCAGGTCGTGGGAAACCGCGCGCAGCAGATTGCTCTGAAGCCGCTCTTTCTGTGTGCGCAGCGCGTCCTTTTTCCGCTCCTCCTCCAGCCGGATCCGCTCCTGACTCAGTCCGCATTCGCTCAAAATCGCGATCATCAGGTTTTTTTCAAAGGCGTCCGGGATGGCATAGCCCACAATGGGGATACCCACGATGCCCATCACGCCCTGTGTCCCCCGCACAGACAAAAACAACCACTTGGAATCCGGCAGCGTATTGGTGGTCGCTCCGGCGTGTTTGTTGTTTTTCTGGACCCACTTGGCCACTCCGATTTCCTCTGTATTAAGCTTGGACAGAATCCCCTTTTCATCCGCAGGCTCCACCCGGAAGTTCAATTCCTGGTCGGGTGCGCTCAAAGCATAGAGAACGGGGCGGTCAAACAGACGGTTGAGCTGTTCCGCCGTCAGGCGCAGGCAATCCCACTCCGTCCGGCCCTTTTGCAGCTTCTGGCTGCTTCCCAGCAGCAGCTCTGTGTAATAGCTTTTCTGGGCAGACAGACGCGCTTGGGCCTTGACCCGGCTGGCCAGTGAGCTGGCGATCAAGCTGGAGCAGAGCATGACCAGGAAGGTCACAGGATAGCTGGACGCATTGGCCTGAAAGGTAAAGCGCGGCTCCGTAAAGAGGAAGTTAAAGGCAGCGACGCTGAGCAGGGAGCCAACTGCACCGTAGAAATGCCCGCTGGTGCACACTGCGGTAATGAGCACGCCCAGAATATAGATGGTAATGATATTGGACTCGCTAAAGCCCACACGATAAAAGCCCAGCCCCACCAGAGAGGCCAGAATGAGGCTCAGGAGCATAATCCCCGTGTCTCTCCAGGTAAAGCGGGCCTCCGGCAGGTGAAGCTTTGCCCGCGGCTTTTTATAGAGAGGCTGCTGATCCGGAATGATATACACGTCCAGGTCAGTCAGCTCGATCAGCCGGTCCGCCAGGCTCTGTTTGCCCAAAATGAGATTCTGCCGATGGTTCATGCGGCCCATCACGATTTTGGTCACGCCGCTGACCCGGGCGTATTCCGCGATCTGCTCCGCCGGATCAATCCCGTAGACCGTGGCGATTTGGGCCCCCAGTTGTTCCGCCAGACGCAAGTTGCCCCGCAGCCGTTTGATGTTTTCTCCAGACAGCTCCTTTGTCTCCGGCGTCTGAACAAACAGCGCGGTAAACCCGCTGTGAAACGCCTCCGCCATACGGGCTGCGGTGCGGATTACCTTGGCGTTAGACGGCGCAGAGGACAGGCAGATCAAAATATGTTCTCCCGCCCGCGCGCTCTTCTCGTTCCCTTCGTGCACGGCCGAACGGTTCAGCTGGTCCGCAGTACGGCGCATGGCAATCTCCCGCAGGGCGGCCAAGTTCTCGGGCGTGAAAAAGTTCTGAAGCGCCTGCCTGGCCTGGCGCTCTCGGTAGACCTTGCCCGCCCGGAGCCGTTTCACCAGCTCTTCCGGCTCAATGTCCACCAATTCCACCTGGCTGGCACGGTCAAACACCGAGTCTGGAATCCGTTCGTTCACCACAATGCCGGTAATCGAGGATACCAGATCGTTCAGAGATTCCAGGTGCTGGACATTGACCGTGGTGTAGACATTGATCCCAGCCTGGAGAAGCTCCTCTACGTCCTGATACCGCTTTGTATGACGGCATCCCTGGGCATTGTTGTGCGCCAGTTCATCCACTAAAATTAGCTGCGGCCTGCGCTGCAACGCTCCGTCCAGATCAAATTCCCTCAGCTTGATCCCTCGGTAGTCCATCTCCTTACACGGCAGGACCTCCAATCCGTCCAGCAGAGCCAGGGTGTCCGGCCTTGCGTGGGGCTCCACATAGCCCACGACAACATCAATCCCCTGTTTCTGGGCCTGGTGGGCCGCCTCCAGCATGGCATAGGTTTTGCCCACTCCTGCGGCATAGCCAAAAAAGATCTTTAATCTGCCTTGAGGCGCTGTGTCGCCCCTCCCTCCCGGGAGATTTGGCAGCTTTATCCCTTTGTTTCCCATATGCAGTGGTCCTCCTATTCTAAGCGGCAGAGGTACACTCCTTATTTTGTTATCATACCATGTAGGCTGCTATGAAATTATAAAGTTCACGCCCCCGGCATTAAGATAAAATTATGATCCTCCGCCGCTTTCTTCCAGAGCGGGATCTCTCCATAAATCAATGCCGCTTACCGGAGTCGCGGTCCGGCGCCAAAAAAGAGCCCGGGCGATTGGCATGGCAACCGCCCGGGCTCTTTTTGTGTAACATTTATTTTGTTTTGAGCTGCCGTTCCCCCAAAAGGCAGATGGAGCAATTCTCCTACAGCGCAGTTCCCCTCAAGGGAATGGACAGTCCCTCCACCGATACGCCTTCCAGGGTAAGAAGCCGCAGCTTCTTTTCCACGCCGCCGGCATAGCCAGTTAGGCTGCCGCCGGCCCCTACCACCCGGTGGCAGGGGATCACAATCGAAATTGGATTGTGTCCCACCGCACCGCCCACCGCCTGGGCGGACATAGAGGCAAGTCCCCGCTGGGCGGCGATCTTTCGGGCGATTTCTCCATAGGTGGTCAGATGGCCGTAGGGGATATCGCACAAGACGCGCCATACCTCCTGTTGGAAGGCACTGCCCTTGGGCGCCAAGGGCAGCTGCCCAATGGCAGGCTGTTCCCCGGCGAAATAATGTTCCAGCCAATCCTTCGTCTGTCTTAGAACCGGGGTGCACCGTTCCTCTCTGGGCGTACGCTTCAGACTCCCCAGAAAATATTTCTGTCCCTCCATCCACAGCCCAACCAACGCCCCATCCTCTTCGGCCAGAAGCAGGCTGCCCACCGGGGAATCATAATATGTCGTATAAACCATTCGGCATCACACCTCAAAGCAAATTTCATTCCGCGTCGCTTTTCTAAGGTTATGCTCCAGTTCCACAGCCCTCACCGCCTAACGCCCGCCCTTCTCACGGTTATCGTCCGTCACGCCAGGTCCCCCGCTCGTCAGCTGAGACGTTGCCGCCGGTTTCCCGCTGTCACTGGAATGCTTTTAACAGTTTCCGAGTAAAGGACCGGGTCAGCTCATAGATGGAATACCGTGCATAGTCCACTTGAGCCAGCTCCATTGCCTCCCGCTGCT
This sequence comes from uncultured Eubacteriales bacterium, assembly GCA_900549885.1. Taxonomy (GTDB): domain Bacteria; phylum Bacillota; class Clostridia; order Oscillospirales; family Oscillospiraceae; genus Enterenecus. The sequence continues at coordinate 9,734 of URQA01000068.1, forward strand.
TCTTTGTAGGTACGGCATAGGGATATACTCCAAACAGGAATGGGAAAAAGGCGTAAAGAAATTCCCGGATATCCTCCGCCGACATGGCAGGGAAAAATCGTTCCAGGCAGCGGGTAACCGCCCCCATTGCATTGGCATACACCTCTTTGAACGCCACCAGATTTTCCATTCGGCTGCGCCCTTCCATGTCGTAGAGATTCATAGACTCCAGCTTCAGCATGCACTCCCGCTTTTCCAAGGTGCGTCCCAGCTCGTGGGCAAAGCCGTCGATGGACAGTGTATCATATTTCCAGAGGATGGCCTCCAGATCTGCAATCCACGCCTCGTGCTCCCGCTGAAGAAGGGCCAAAAATATCTCTTCCTTGGTCTGAAAGTAGTTGTAAATGGATGTCCGGGTAAAGGAGGTCTTGGCCCCGATATCCCGGATGGTAATATCCTTAAAGCCCATGGTTTCATAGAGTGCGGCACAGGCGTTGACAATCTCTTCCTTTCGGGCATTGGTCAATTCTTCCGAGCCCTTTGGCATAATCTTCTCACATCCCTAAGACATTTTTGGCCCAGGATGCGGCGGTCCGGGCGGTGACAAGCTCGCCCTGTCCCCAGCGCAGCGCAGGGTACTGGCCGTGGAGATGGCGTTCCGCATAGGGCATGCCGCTGCCGCCGGAGGTGGCGAAGGGAATCATGGTCTTTCCTTCAAAGCCATTCCGGTCCAAAAAGGTGTCCACCACCCGTGGCTCCACACCCCACCAGATTGGGAATCCCACAAATACAGTATCGTACTCCCCAAGGTCCGGCATCGGCCCGGCCATAGCTGGACGGCTGTCCGGATCTGTCATCTCCAGGGAACTGCGGCTCTGTTTGTTCCGCCAATCCAGGTCGGCGGCAGTATAGGGCTGCTCCGGTCGGATCTCATATAGGTCAGCGCCCACAGCTTCCGCTATTTCCTTTGCTGCACGGCCTGTCACCCCGCTGGCAGAGAAATAGGTAATCAATATTTTGCTCACTTTTATTTCCTCCTTTTCTCACAGCTCGATCAGTTCATATTCCCGGGAGCCAAAGCCCAAGTCAGCGGCCGCCTCAATAGTATGGACGCCGTTGCGGCTAGCGACCCGTTCCATGAATCGCTCTTTCCCCGGGTCGTCAGAGGCTGCCACCAGATCCAGGCATGCCTGATCAATGGCCACCGGGTCCAGCGAGGACACGATTCCAATGTCCTTCATGCAGGGATCCTCCGCCACGGCGCAGCAGTCGCAGTCCACAGACAGGTTTTTCATCACGTTGACAAAGGCGAGTTTTCCCTGGAAGTGTTCCACCACGCTCATAGCCGCATCCGCCATGGCCTCGGGGAACGCCACAAAGTCGGCGTGCCGCTTCCAGGTCTCATAGCGGTCATCCGTCTTACCCGCCGAGTGAATCAATGCCTTCCCAGCCCGGCTGGCACAGCCGATAGACAGCTGCTTCAACGCCCCGCCATAGCCTCCCATAGGGTGCCCCTTAAAGTGGGCCAGCACCAGCATCGAGTCATAATTGACCATATTTCTGCCTAGGTGGTTTTCTCTCAACACCTTGCCCTGAGGAATAGGCCAAATTAGATCAGGCCCTTGGGCATCCATTAGGTCCACATGAAAATACCTGGTCCAACCATGTTCCTCCAGCAGCTTCCAGTGGGACTCTGTGTGGTCCCGCACTCCGCCGGAGGCATCGCCATAGGCGGTGTTGCACTCCACGACGGTGCCCTTCACTGCCTCTACCATGGGCCGCCAAAACTCCGGTCTTAGAAAGTTCTGGTTGCCTTTCTCTCCGGAGTGGACTTTCACTGCTACCCTACCAGGCAGCGCCACCCCCAAGGCACGGTACAATTCAACTACCTTCTCCGGTGTAATCTCCCGCGTCAAATAGACCTTGGACTTCATCGCCAATCCCTCCCTCAAAACATTCATCTATCTATGCCACTCGCACGTCAGCTCTTACCCGATGGGCTTCACCGGGTTCCGGCAGGCAGCTTGAACGGTGCCAACTTGGGCTCCCTATTCTGACATAGTGTCAGCACATTTAACATAGCACAGTCCTGACACAATGTCAATACCCTGCTGCATATTTTACCACTTTCTGCTGTATAGTCTCTGCCTGCGCCTACATCACCTTCCCCCTGAGACATAACACAGCGTCCAGCCTCGCTTTGGGAACGGAATTTGGCGGAGCTGTAAACGTTTGGTCCATGGCTTGTATCGCCTCTCTAGCGCGGGTCAAAGCGGCATAAACGGCGATCCCATGAGCTGAGGACAGCCATTTTTCAACGTACCCCTCCCCTCCTCTATCCATATGGAATAATCAAGGTGCAAATCGAACGCATAGGATGTAGAGGCCTTGCGAGGCTCGATTCCTGTGTGCTGAATTGCACAAGCCAGGCCCCACAGTTTATGGCATTCAGATGCGCCTTGGGCCGACGCAGCACATATGTGAGCTTCCAAGGTAAAGAAACAACAGGAATTCTTTTCGTATGGAGGTCTATTCCATGAGTTGTTATGGGTATAAGCCCTGCTATACACCTGTACTGACTGAGGAGCGACTGATTCCAGGACCTCAGGGCGCACCTGGGCCCCAAGGGCCTCAGGGGCCGCGGGGTGAGCGCGGCCCTCAGGGAATCCGAGGGGAAAAAGGCGAGATGGGCTGTCCTGGTCCCGTAGGGCCACGGGGAATGATGGGGCTTCAAGGGCCGAGAGGGCCTCAGGGAATACGAGGCGATATGGGGCCGAAGGGTGACCCCGGTGCTGTCGGCCCCCAGGGCCCGAGGGGAAATCCTGGCCCCATGGGGCCGCAGGGTGATCGCGGCCCTGTCGGGCCTAAAGGAGATGTCGGCCCTGCTGGGCCTGCCGGCCCGAAGGGAGACAAAGGCGATCCGGGCGAAAAGTGATTCTTCTCTGACTGTAGGCTTTAAAATGCTGAAAGAGGGAAAGGGCGACGTATTTCTTTCCGCTGGAAACAGC
>URQA01000069.1 GCA_900549885.1 uncultured Eubacteriales bacterium
GGGTATAGGCCCGCACCAGGCCGCCCGCACCCAGCAGGACCCCGCCAAAGTACCGGGTGACCACGCAGCACGCGTTGGTCACTCCCTCCTTCTGGAACACCGCCAGCATGGGCTGGCCCGCCGTGCCCTGGGGTTCACCGTCATCGGAGTAGCGCACCGGCCCGTCCTTGATGAGATAGCACCAGCAGTTGTGCCGGGCGTCGTGGTATTTCTTTTTCATCTCCTCGATGTGCGCCCTGGCCTGCTCCTCGCTGTCCACCGGCCAGACGTGGCCGATAAAAGTGGACCGCTTCTCCACAAATTCCGCCTGGGCCGTCCGGGTTGGAATCAGGTATTCCTCCACAATCCATCCCTCCTCTATAATCGACGGCTATAGATGCGGCTGCTCTCCCCCCAGGGGTGGTACCCAGTGCCCCCATGGACAAAGCCATATCGCTCATAATAGCCCACATGGCCGGTACACAGATGGATACTGTGGTAACCTAGAGCCAGGGCCTGTCCGCAGATGTGGCTGATGAGCCTCCCTCCTAGTCCTTGTCCCCGGAAGGGCTCCTCCACATACAGGGCGCACAACCAGGGCCACAGGTCTCCCCGGCTGATAAAATCGTTGACGATGAGACCCGCGCCCCCCAACACCTGCTCTCCCTCCGTCAGTAGATACCACTGGGGCAGAGGCGAAGGAGAGCCAATACAGTGCTCCATACAGTTCCGGTATACCATGGCGCTGTCCGGGGTAGCCCATTTGTCCTGGAACCAGGCGATGAATCTCTCCATCTGCTCCGGGCAGTCCCGGAGGGAAAGGACATCCATAATCTCTTCCCCCTTCGCCTGAACCATGCCCTTATTTCACCATCCATCCCTTGGGGATGAAGAGGTTGCTGAAGGTCTCCACCGCGTAGCTGTCCGTCATGCCGGCGATGTAGTCCACCACCGCCCGCTGCGCCCCCTCCCGCACCAGGATGTCCTGGTATTCCGGGGGCAGCTTGTCCGTATGCTTGGCGTAGTAATCAAACAACAGGCAGATCATATCCTCCGCCTTGCCCTCCTCACCCTTGGCCAAGGGGTTGAAATAGACGGAGTCAAACATGAATTGCTTCAGTTCCGCCATTGCCTGGGCAATGTGCTCCGACTGCCGGATGGCGTTTCCTTCACGGCTGTTCTCAATGATATCCATAGTGAGGGTATCCAGCCGTTCGCCGTGGGTAAATCCCAGCGTCTCCGAAATATGTACCGGGATGTCGGTGGGAAAGATGATGCCGCCCCGCATGGCGTCGTCGATGTCGTGGTTGATGTAGGCAATCTTGTCGGCAAAGCGCACCAGCTGGCCCTCCAGAGTTTCCGCCGGCTCTCCGGCGGTATGGCACAGGATGCCCCGGCGCACCTCATAGCACAGGTTGAGTCCCGCCCCGTCGTTCTCCAGCCGGTCCACCACCCGCAAGGACTGCTCATAGTGGCGGAAGCCTCCCTCCACCACCCGGCTCAGCGCCCGCTCACCGGCGTGGCCGAAGGGAGTATGTCCCAGGTCGTGTCCCAGCGCGGCAGCCTCAGTGAGATCCTCGTTAAGCCGCAAAGCCCGGGCCATGGTACGGGCGATGCGAGCCACTTCCAGCGTGTGGGTCATTCGGGTCCGGTAGTGGTCCCCCTCCGGCTGGAGGAACACCTGGGTCTTGTGCTTGAGCCGCCGGAACGACTTGCAGTGGATCACTCGGTCAATATCCCGCTGAAAGCAGGTGCGTATGGGACAGGGTGAGATTTCCACCGCCCGTCCTTTCGTCTGAGTGGACAGGCAAGCCCTGGGAGACAGGGTTTTCTGTTCCAGCTTTTCCGTCTGTTCCCGAATGGTCACGCGGCGCCGCCTCCTTGTATAATTTCTTATTTAGATATACTACAAAAGGAGGATAAAACCCTCTTTTTATTCAAAAATTTTTTTATTTTTCCCTTTTGAACAAAAGGGCGACGGCTCTTTTTCCAAAGAGCCGTCGAATCGTCCCATATTCTGTTTTTCTCACAGGTCCCGGTTGTAGATGGCTGCCACATGGCGCCGCCCTCGGAACATGAACAGATACACGCATATGACCGAAACTGCTGAGAACAGCAGCGCCACATGGCGCTCCGGCATCACCGACCCCAGCGCCCCACCCGCCATAGACCCGCCAATGCTCCCGATGGAACACAGCATGGTGAAGGTACCGTTGAAGCGGGCCCGCTTGGTGTCCGGGATGTAAGACTGAGTGGCGGCGATGCGGATGTTATAGGAGGTCACTCCCAACATGCCATAGATAAAAAAGGCAAGCGCCATCAGTGGAACAGGCAAGTAGAGCATCACCCCATCCAAGGCGCCTACTACCAGATAGACGGTTATGGCGATGGCAAACTTCCTCTGGGTGGGAAAACGCACCTTGTAGTGGATCAGCCCGCCAATAAACCGCCCCACCACCGAGCAGTTGGACACGATGGTGTACAGCGTCACCACCGCCACCGGCCAGGCGGCGAACAGGGCAGCATTGTTCTTGAAAAATGGCAGTTGGAGGGTGCTGCACCCCATGCCGGAGAAGTTGGATACCATGAAATACAGCGTGATGACCAGCAGGCCCTTTTCGCCGGCAATGTAGGACCAGCCCTCCCGGAAATCCCGGGTGAATCGTCCCAATGTCCCCAGCCCGTCCGCAGGCAGGGCCTGGTCCATGTGCGTCTCCTGGTATCGGATGGTGCGCTCGAAGCAGGCGGCGGTGAAAAAGCACACCGCGTTAAAGGCAAACAGCGGCACCACCGTCCCCAGCTGATCGTAGACCCAAGCGGCAATGGGCTGGGTCATGGCGGCGATGGGCCAGAGCATGCTGGAGATGGAATAGGCCTTGGAGTAGTTGCCCTCGGTGATAAGGTTGGGGTAAAAGCTGTCGTAGGCCACCACGTACACCCCATTGATAGCCCCAATCAGCAGGCAGAAGCCCATCATCGCCGGATAGTGGAACCAACCGCTCCGCAGCAGGAAAAACAGGGCCAGGTAGATGGTGGAAGAGAGATAGTCCAGCCGGTAGATCACCTTTTTCCGGCTCATCCGGTCCAGATAAGGTCCGGCCAGTAACGGGGCTACCAGCATGGGCAGCTGATAACAGACATTAAACAGGGCGTACAGCCAGGTAGACCCGGTGTAGTCCAGCACCATGAGGCTGATCGCAAAGCCAGACAGGGTGCTGCCCACCATGGACACCACGCTGCCCAGGGTGATGATTGTGAAGTCATAGGTCCAGAGAGACCTTGTCGGTATGTTATGAGACATGTTGCTCCTTTCTCGCGGGACGCGCGGGCCGAACTGCGCGGTCCGGCGGTCCATAACGGTCCGCCGCAGGGGGGGACCGTTTCCTTCTGTTCCATGGAAAAGCCTGTCTCCCCACCGGGGGGAGGCAGGCGCGGAAAGGGATAAAAGGCCCTGGGCCTTTGTCACACCTGCCGCTTGTTTTAGGCACGACAAAGTAAGGCCCCGCAAACCGCGGACCCCAATGCCGTGTTTCACAAGCCAGCTAGCCTCTCAGCAGGAATGACATCCGTCCCAGGCACCTCCTTCAACATGCTGTTATTTCAGTATACAGGGCAGGGCCGCCTGTGTCAAGCAGTCCGGCTCAGTCCTCCCAGTCCTCTTTGGGAGGCACCCACCCCTCCACCATGGGACCGAGACGGCCCAGAAGCTTTTCCGGACACAGGGCCTCCACCTCGATGGTGGCGGCGTAGTCCACCCGTTCCACTCTGGCCTGCTGGTAGAGCAGGTCCAGCACTCCGCCCTTGTCATAGGGGATGTGGATGGTCACCCGGCGCACCCGCTCCCCCAGGCGGTTCTCTATGGCAGCCAGCAGCCGGTCCACCCCCGCCCCGGTCCTGGCGGAAATGGACACAATGTCCTCCCCGTGGGGCAGGATGTCCCCGTCCAGCTTGTCGCACTTGTTGAACACCTCCAGCCGGGGCGTCCCCGCCGCCCCCAGCTCCACCACCAGCTTGTCCACCACGTCAGCCTGTTCCCGCCAGTTGGGGTCGGAGGCGTCGATGACGTGGAGCAGCAGATCGGCAAAGGTCAACTCCTCCAGTGTGGCCTTAAACGCGTCCACCAGCTGGTGGGGCAGCTTGGAGATGAAGCCCACGGTATCCGAGATAAGCACCTTGCAGGTGTCGGAGATCTCCAGCGTCCGGGTGGTGGTATCCAGGGTGTCGAACAGCCGGTCGTTGGCCGGGATGTCCGCGCCGGTGAGGGCGTTCAGGAGGGTGGACTTGCCCGCGTTGGTATAGCCCACGATGGCAACCACCGGCACCTCGTTCTTCTCCCGGCGGTCCCGCTGGGTGGCCCGGACCCGGCGCACGTCTTTCAGTTCTTCCTCCAGCTTGGCAATCTTCCGGTGGATGTGCCTCCGGTCGCTCTCCAGCTGGGTCTCGCCGGGGCCGCGGGTGCCAATGGCGCCTTCCTGACGCTCCAAGTGCTTCCACATGCCAGTGAGCCGGGGCAGCAGGTATTTGTACTGGGCCAGGGCTACCTGAAGCCGTCCCTCGCTGGTCCTCGCCCGCTTGGCAAAAATGTCCAGAATAAGGCCCGCCCGGTCCATCACCGTCACCCCCAGCTCCTCGGTGAGCACCCGCTGCTGGGAGGGGGACAGGGGGTTGTCAAAGATGACCAGATCCGCCCCCAGGCTTCCTGCCAGCTCCCGGACTTCTTCCACCTTTCCCTCGCCGATGAAGGTGCGGGGGTCGGGACTGTTCTTGTTCTGCAGCACCGTGCCCAGGCAGGTGCCGCCGGCGGTGTCCAGCAGAGCGGCCAACTCCTCCAAAGAATCTTCGCTGGCGTTCTCCGCTGGACTCAGCCCCGGGCAGTTAAGCCCCACCAGCACCGCCTGGTTGATTTCCTTGATCTTCTGTTCCTCAAACATAACATTCTCCTTACGTCAAAAGCAGGGCCCTAAAGGTCAAAGGCTTTGCCTTTGGACTCACTTCCGTACCAGCGTCTCCACGATCTCGCCCCAGTACATGATGTGGTAGTCATTCTCGTACCACTTCTCCTTCACATCCTGGGGCATGGCCGCCGGATCCATGGGCACGACCATCCGCTTGCGGCACACGAATACCAAGTCAGCCTGTTCAAAATAGGGTGCTCCCCCCTGGGCCTGGGCCACGGTGAAGCCGCACTCCTTCACCTTGTCTATGTCCCGGCCGCTTTTCGAGCCGCACAGGGACAGCTGCTTGCGGTAGTCCTGGGAGAAGAAGGACAGGGTGAACGATTCCTTGTCATCCACAAATTGTCTGGTATACCGCTGGGGCCGGATATAGGCCAGGGCCATGGGCGCGCCCCACAGGATTCCCAGCCCGCCCCAGGAGGCGGTCATCGTGTTGCACTTATCCTTGGTCCCGGCGGTAATGAGCATCCACTGGTCGCCAATGGCGGAAAAGACGTTAAAATCCAGGGTCTTGGGGTCTACTTTTTCAAACATGACAGTCCCTCCTGATTTCATTCTGATATTAGTATATGCGCCCGGCGGCGGGGCTCTCACTCCAGTTCCAGACGCCAGCTCTTGGCTTGGAACGTTTCGCTGCCGTCCAGCTTGGAGTATTCCCCAAAATGGTCAAAGACCAGGCCGCACTTGGCCATCACCCGGCCGGAGGCAGGGTTGTCCACGGCGTGCTCCGCCACAAATGCTCTGGCCCCCAGCGTTTCTCCAGCAAAGGCCAGCATGGCCCGGGCGGCCTCGGTGGCGTATCCCTGGCCCCAGCAGTCCCGGCGCAGGTTATAGCCAAAGGTCCAGGTCCGCCCGTCCGACCAGGGATAGACTCCGCCAGAACCGATGAGCAGACCATCCTCCCGGCGGACAAAGCCGAAGTCATAGCCATCCTTCGGCCCGCTCTTCTCCACTACGTGCAGCCAAGCCTCCGCGTCCGCCACACTGCGCTCCAAGGGATACGACATGTAGCGGTTGACCTCTGGATCGCTCCCCCAAGCGAACACCGCCGGGGCGTCGGCTGCTGTCAGGGGACGCAGGATGAGGCGGTCTGTCTCAACGATATAGTTGTGCATAAACATTGCTCCTGTCCGTGGGCCGCTTCTGCGAGGGGCCATTCCCGAAAACACAAAAGCCCATGTCCGAAGACATGGGCTTTTCGAAAGACAAATTACTCCAGACCGAACTTCTTGTTGAAGCGGCTGACACGTCCGCCGGTGTCCACCATCTTCTGCTTGCCGGTGTAGAAGGGGTGACACTTGGAGCAGACTTCCACCTTGATGTCCTTCTTGGTCGAGCCAGTCTCGATCACGTTGCCGCAGGCGCACGTAATGGTGGTCTGCTGATAGTTGGGATGGATGCCTTCCTTCATGGAATTCACCTCTTTCTGTCGGAAATCAGTCATAGGGGCGCAAAGTCCCCTTGTAAACGCAAAATGTATCTTACCACGGGAAAGGGGAAAATGCAAGAGCTTTTTTGATTTTTCACCAGGAAATTTCCCGTCCCACTGCGAAGAACCAGAGCGTCCGGCGGCCTACCGCCGCCCCCATTCCTTCGCCCAAGGCCCGGGTATAGGCCTCCAGCTGGGGGCGGTATTCCGCCGCCCGGGCCGTCACTGTCTCGTCCGTCACCCAGTCAGTCTTGAAATCCACCACCGTGACGGTGCCGTCCTCCTCCCGGAACCAGCAGTCCACCACGCCCTGGAGCAGTACCTTCTCCCCTGGCTCTCCCGCCGGGTCATAGTCGGCGGCATCCACCAACATGGAAAACTTGAACTCCCGCTCCACCTGGGGGGCGGTGCGCAGCTTGCGCCCCAACGGGGAGGCGAACAGCGCCCGGATGGCCGCCGTGTCCACCGCCGCCCCCTGGGCAGGAGTGATGAACTGGCCGCTGACCAGCCGGGCCACCTCCTCCCGGATGTCCTCTTCCGTGTCCGTCCTGGCGTAGTCCAGGTACTGCATGGCCAAGTGGAGGGCGGTGCCCCGCTCGGTGGGGGTGAGAGGGCGTTCTTTCTCAAAGATAGGCCGCCGGAGGGTGCGCACCGTCCGCTGGGGGGACAGCGCCTCCGCCTCTTCAGACACCTCTGTGTCCTTCTCCCTGCCCTTGAGCTGGGTGGCGGTGAGCTTGGAAGGCATGTCCACGCTGGCCTGGTGGGGATAGGTCCAACCGAACCGGGCGGCCAGCTTCTCCGCCCCCGGACCTGGCTCCGGGGCGTCCTCCCCGTTTTCCCCCGCCAGGGGGACGAAACGGGCCAGAGGTGTCTCGTAATCCTCTCCCGGCACCAGACGCATGTCCCACCGGGGTCCCAGCTCCGCCGGCGGGGCAGGCCGGTCGCAATCCAGATTTTCCCACAGCGGGGCGCTGTCTGGCCTGCACAGGGCGGGGATCAGCACCCAAGGGGCCATAGACCGGGCCTGTGCCATGAGCTGAGGGGGGGGCGGGCACTGGGCCTGGAGGGCCAGGGTGTTCAGGCTCTCCCCCCGGCCGTTGACAGCAGTGAAGAGGAACAGCTTGTGCTCGGCCCGGGTCATAGCCACGTACAGCAGCCGCAGCTCCTCCGCCCGCAGCTGCTGCCGCAGGCGAAGGGCCACCGCGTCCCGGGCGATGGTGGTATAGCGCACCATCCGCGCCCGGTCGGTGCGCTTGGGGCCCAGGCCCAGCTTGTCGTGGAACAAAATCGTGGCCTTGGAGTCCCCCTCGTTGAACTGCCGTTCCAGTCCGCACAGGAACACCACCGGGAACTCCAGCCCCTTGGACTTGTGGATGGACAGGATGCGTACCCCGCCCCCAGAGGCGGAGGGCACAGGCAGGGTCAGGCCGTTTTCCATCATCCGGCCCACATGGGCCAGAAAGCCGAACAGCCCCTTGTGTCCGGCGCTTTCAAACCGTCGGGCGGCGTCGTACAGGGCCAGTAAGTTGGCCCTCCGCCGCTCCCCATCTGGCATGGTCGAGAACACCGCCAGCAGGTCAGTGCGGCGGTACACCTCCCACAGCAGCCGGTGGCTGCTCTCCTCAGCGGCCAGGGTGCGCAGCTCAGACAGGGTGTCCAGGAACTGGACGCAGTCCGTCTCCCCTCTTGCCGCGGCGGCGGTCAGGCAGTCGTACACCATCCCCTCCCCTCCGGCGCGCAGCTGGGCTAGACGGTCGGGGGAGAAGTCGTACAGGGGGGAGCGCAGCACCGCCAGCAGGGGCACGTCCTGCCGGGGGTTGTCGATGACCTGAAGCAGAGACAGAGCCACCGAAATTTCAGTGGTGCCGAAAAATTCTCCACCCTCCTCCGCCTGCCAGGAGATACCCGCCTCATTCAGCGCCTGGGTGTAGGCCCACAGCACCGGGCCGGGAGAGCGCAGCAGGATCACGATGTCCTCCGGCGTAACGCTCCGCTCCCCGATGGGCAGGCCCTCAGAGAGAAGCGCGGCGATCCGGGCCGCCACGGCCCGGGCCTCTACCAAGTCCTTGTCCGCCCTGCCGTCCTCCCCGTCGGTGAGGCCGGTAAGGTCCACACAGTCCAGCTCCACGCAGTACCGCCCGTCGGGGGGCAGGTCCGCCCGGCCGGGGACCAGGGCCTCGTCGGGGGTATAGTCCATCTCCCCCACAGCCTGGGTCATCACGTTGCAGAAAAGAAAATTGACCCCCTCCAGCACCTCGGGCCGGGAGCGGAAGTTGGCGCTGAGCAGCACCGTGCGCCCCTCTCCCTCCTCCGCCACCCGGTAGTCGGCATAGCGGGCGTATTTGTCCAGGAAGATGGTGGGGTCTGCCAGGCGAAAGCGGTAGATGGACTGCTTCACGTCCCCCACCATGAACAGGTTGTCCCCGGCGGACAGGGCGTCGAAAATGACGTTCTGCACCGCGTTGGTGTCCTGGTACTCGTCCACCATGATCTCCACATACCGGCGGGACCACTCGGCAGCCAACGCCGAGGGCTGGCCGTCCTCCCGGGTGAGCAGGCGCGCCGTCAGGTGCTCCCCGTCGGCAAAGTCGATGAGATGGCGACGGCGCTTGAGGGCAGTCAGCTCTCGGTCGTACTCCGCCGTCACCTCTAATAGTGTGACCATAGCCGGGGCTACCGAGCGCAGGTCATCCATGGCATCCTGGGCGGACACGCTGAACCGCTCCCCCAGCCTGGTCACCTGTTTTTTGCATAGATCCCGCAGGACCTTTGCCCGCTCCTTCAGCGCCGGGTCCGCCCCTTTTTTCGCTCCCACCCGGGGAAAGGGCACGGGGAACAGCTCAGCCGCCCGGTCCCACCCCTGGCCCATGGCCTGGGACAGCGCCCGCAGGTGGGCGGTGGTGGCCGCCAGGGAGGCACCGTAGTTGGTCTCTAGCACGGGGTCGAAGGCTAACTCTTCCCCCAGCATCTCCAGCTCTCCAGCCCAGTAGTCTGCCAGCGCCCGCCCATCGTCCAGCAGCAGCCGGCCCCAGGGGGTGTGCTCCGGCATTGCATCCAGAGAAAAGGCAAAGTCCTCCCTCCGTTCCTCTAGCCACCGCAGAGGGTCCGGATGGCTCTGCACCCGGCGGTGGATATCAAGCACCACCTCCTCGATGGTCTGGTCGTCCCGGTCCCCCGCCAGGGCGTCCACCAGAGCCTGGAAGCCGCTGTCATCCTCAATGGTCTGATAGCGGCGCTCCAGTACGGTCTCCATGGCCTGCTGGCCCAGAGCACGGCTCTCCGCCTCGTCGCACACCCGGAAGTCCGGCTCCAGCCCGGCATACAGCGCGCCGTGGTCGGCCATGACAGGGTCCACGAGCCGCATGGCGGGGAAGCGCGTGAAGAAGTCGAGCGCCTGATCCACCTGAGCTCTGCCGCCGAGATAGCCGGTGTAGATCATGTCGAACTGCAGGCCGAGCTGCTGCCAGTGGTCTGCGACCGGCGTGAGCGAGAGCGGCTCATAGCGGAAGCCCTCGAAGGCGGTGTGCGCCGAGAGAACGGCCGTCGGCAGCACGGCGCATTCCAGCCCCATGGCGGAGAGCACCGGCAGCGCAACGGTCAGCGAGCATTTTCCGATGCAGGACAGGTCCTGCATGGTGACGATTCGTTTCATAATCATGACTCCAGAGCGTAAGTTCATATTCATTATAACGCGCTTTTGCCGGAAAGGAAAGCCCTGCTGCGAAAAAAGGCATTCCGGCCCGTTAAAAAGTTTTTTGGAAAATATTGTGGTTAGGACTTGAAATAACCACAAGATATAGTATAATAGGGGGGCGTGAACGACGACCGGATGCTGCACTGCCTCAAAAAAATGCGCAGCGGGAAACGGCTGAGATCGTTCTGAAAGGATCGAAAATTCGGAGTAACACAGAGAAACGGGCAAAGCCCAGGGAGAGAATACCATGAAGATCATCAAGAGAAATGGAGCGGAAGAGACGTTCCGAATCGAAAAAATCATCGTGGCCATCACAAAGGCCAACAATGCGGCCGAGGACGCCGAGCGCCTGACGCCGCTGCAGATCGACCGCATCGCGCAGGCCGTTGCGATCCGCTGCGAGGAAATGAACCGCAGCCTGTCCGTCGAGGAGATTCAGGACCTCGTCGAGGACCAGATCATGGCGCACGGGGCCTTCGAGGTCGCCAAGCGCTATATCACCTATCGCTATACCCGCAGTCTCGTCCGCCAGTCCAACACGACGGACGACCGCATCCTGTCCCTCATCGAATGCAACAACGAGGAGGTCAAGCAGGAGAACGCCAACAAGAACCCGACCATCAACGCCGTGCAGCGCGACTATATGGCGGGCGAGGTCTCGAAGGACATCACGCGCCGCATCCTGCTGCCGCGCGACATCGTCGAGGCGCATGAGGCCGGTATCATCCACTTCCACGATGCGGATTACTATGCCCAGCATATGCACAACTGCGACCTTGTCAATCTCGAGGACATGCTGCAGAACGGCACGGTCATCTCCGGCACGCTCATCGAAAAGCCGCATTCCTTCTCCACGGCCTGCAATATCGCCACGCAGATCATCGCGCAGATCGCCTCGAACCAGTATGGCGGCCAGTCCATCTCTCTGACGCATCTGGCCCCGTTCGTGGATGTCAGCCGCCGGAAGATCCGCGAGAGTGTGGTGCGCGAGATCCGTGAGCTCGGGGCCGAGGCCGCGGAGGAGCGTATTTCCAAGATCGTCGAGGAGCGCCTGCGCGAGGAGATCAAGCGCGGCGTGCAGACCATCCAGTATCAGGTCGTCACGCTCATGACAACGAATGGCCAGGCGCCGTTCATCACGGTGTTCATGTACCTCGGCGAGGCGCGTAATCCGCAGGAGAAGCATGATCTTGCCATCATCATCGAGGAGACGCTCCGTCAGCGCTATCAGGGCGTGAAGAACGAAAAGGGCGTGTGGATCACCCCGGCCTTCCCGAAGCTCATCTATGTGCTCGAGGAGGACAACATCCACGAGGATTCGAAGTATTTCTACCTGACGCGGCTGGCTGCGGAGTGCACGGCGCGCCGCATGGTGCCGGACTATATCTCCGAAAAGAAAATGCGGGAGCTCAAGCTCTCGAAGGGCGAGACGCCGGGCAACGGCGATGTCTACACCTGCATGGGCTGCCGCAGCTTTCTGACGCCGGATTCCTCCGGCAACGGCTGGGACAATGTGGCCAACGCCGGGAACTATGAGCCGGGCAAGCCGAAGTATTACGGCCGCTTCAACCAGGGCGTCGTGACGCTGAACCTTGTCGATGTGGCGCTGTCCTCCGGCAAGGAAATGGACAAGTTCTGGAAAATTTTCGACGAGCGGCTGGACCTGTGCTACCGCGCACTGATGTGCCGTCACGAGCGCCTGAAGGGCACGCTGTCCGACGCGGCCCCCATCCTGTGGCAGTATGGCGCGCTGGCGCGCCTGCCGAAGGGCGAGCCCATTGACAAGCTCCTCTACAACGGCTATTCGACCATCTCGCTCGGCTATGCGGGCCTGTATGAGTGCGTGAAGTATATGACGGGCAAGTCCCACACCGATCCCTCGGCGACGCCGTTTGCGCTGGATGTTATGCGCTATCTGAACGCGGCCTGCGCCAAGTGGCGCGCGGAAACGCACATCGACTTCAGCCTCTATGGCACGCCGCTGGAATCCACGACCTACAAATTTGCCAAGTGCCTGCAGAAGCGCTTTGGCATCGTCCCCGGCGTGACGGACAAGAGCTATATCACGAACTCCTATCACATCCATGTGACGGAGAAGATCAACGCCTTCGACAAGCTGGCCTTTGAGTCGCAGTTCCAGGCCCTTTCGCCCGGCGGCGCCATCAGCTATGTCGAGGTGCCGGATATGCAGAACAACATCGATGCCGTGCTCGAGGTCATGAAGTTCATCTATGACAACATCATGTATGCCGAGCTGAACACAAAGTCCGATTATTGCCAGGTCTGCGGCTACGACGGCGAGATCGAGGTGCTGGAGGACGCGGACGGCAAGCTCGTCTGGACCTGCCCGAACTGCGGCAACACCGACCAGAGCAAGATGAATGTCGCCCGCCGCACCTGCGGCTACATCGGCACGCAGTTCTGGAATCAGGGCAGAACGCAGGAGATCAAGGAACGCGTGCTGCACCTGTAAGACGTGCTTCTGTGCCAAAAGTTCCAATATTCCGGGTGGGGCTGCTGTTAACGGCAGCCCCACCGCAGTCTGTCGAAAAGCCTTCCCAGCTGAAGGCAAAGGAAATCGTCAGAGTTTCCTCAGTTTGTATAAAGAGCCTCGCAGAGTTTGCGCTCGCAAGCGCAAAGAAAATAGGAATCATTTTCTCCG
>URQA01000070.1 GCA_900549885.1 uncultured Eubacteriales bacterium
TGGGATCCTGGGGGTTCTGGGAGTGACCCAAAGGATTTTGGAGTTGGCTGTGGGTCTGAAATAACAATAAAAACAATTCTGGCAAAAGGGGGAGACATTCCCCCTCCACTACCGAGACCGGAAATAGGACATCGGGATAACAAAGACCCCAGTAACTACCTGAACTAGGGATAGATGGGACAGCCCCAATTGGCATTTCTTAATACAGGGGGATTAACGGAGAACCCTGCTAGGGGTAAAATAGAACTGCCGAGATAACAAGTGCGGCAGGGATAGGGAGTTGCAGATCCCTATAATATTTACACCCACTTGTTAGATGATACCAGAGCAAAGGAGATTGACAAGCTATCTGGGATTGATAAGTTTATTTCATCGGAACCGGAAACAGGGAGCGCCGTTGTGATTCCCTTCCCGGAGAGGGGAAAGGCGATCTGATGGGGAGAGGCCCGGCGGTCTGGGAGAGGCTGCCGGGCCTTACCTTATTTTTAACGCTGCTACGATGGGAGTAGGTGGTGAGCCTTGGGGATAGATGGGAGGATAGGAGCAAGAAAGCCTTGATAAATGGGACTGTTTGTGATAGATTAGCACTCGCTAAACCGATGGACCCATACAGGTCAAGGATATACTGTTGGCCCAGTCGCTTGAAGAGCAACGGATCCGGGACGAACAGGCCCTACGAGACTTTCAATCCCAATGATGGGAAATAGACGACTTCAGAACAGCCGCTGAAAAAAGCGGCTGTTCTGTTTTTGGAGAAGGCATTTAAGGGAGTTAGCACTCAATGGGTGTGAGTGCTAATATTTACGATCTATTCACAGAAACAAGCAGGTTTGGACACAATCTGGCAGTATCCTTAAAAAAGAAAGGAAGTGCTCACAATGAGAAAAACGATTTACCGTGGATTGTGGGGCGTGGCCGGTGTTCTCCTGATGATAGCAGGGGTCTTGTGCATGATATGGGAAGAGGCGGCGCTAGCCTCCCTGGCGGCGATTTTAGGTGTGGTGATGCTGGTATCCGGTGTGGTGGATATCTTTATCTTCTGTGGGGCTAAAAACAGGATGTATGGAGCTGGTTGGTTTCTAATGGATGGCATCTTGACGGTAATCCTGGCGCTATTCATCCTCTTTAATCAAGTGTTTACCATGCTGACACTGCCTTTTGTCTTTGGTATGTGGCTGGTGTGCACTGGGATTACCCGGTTCGTCAACTCTTTTGATCTCCAGCGGGCCGGCGTGCGGGGCTGGGGTTGGTTTACCGTTCTGGGCTTGCTGTTGATTGCAGCGGGTGTCATCTCCTTCCTGGACCCAGTGGCAGGAGCGGTGGCTCTTGGCGCAGTGCTGGGTGTCACCCTGATCCTAGAAGGGGTTGCCTCAATCCTCCGTGCCTGCTTTGCCGGCCGCTTCTGGATGTGACCACCTCATATGACAAAAGCGCCCCGGCGGGAGATTCCGCCGGGGCGCTTCCTGTCTCATCATCACCGCTCACACCGCCAGAAGGCCACGCTGTACGGGGGAAGTTCGCTGCCTCCACCGAAGTCGTGGTTCTTTCCTGTGAGCAGGTCCACCGCCCGGCCGCAGCCGGCGTCAAAATGGGCGGTGTAGGGTTGGCTGTCGGCGTTGACCACCACCAGCACCCGCTCTCCCTCCACCTGCCGCTGGAAGATATATTGCCGGTTGGTGAGCAGCACTTCCCGATAGTCCCCTTGGCATAGAGCCTGGCTCTTCCGCCGGGCTTTCGCCATGGCGGCAATTTGGCCTGTGAGGCGATTCCACTCCGGCTGGGGGAAGCAAGGGCGGAGGTTAGCGTCGCTGCCAGGGGCCTTTCTCCCTTCCGCGCCCCACTCACTGCCGTAGTAGATACAGGGGATGCCTGGCATGCCAAAGAGCAGGCCGTATAGCAGGGGGAGATGATTGCGGTCTAGGAGGATGCTGGCGGCCCGGGTGACGTCATGATTGTCCACAAAGGACAACAGGTGTTTGCCCTGGTAGAGGCACCAGGACTCACTGCCGAACTGGCGTTTTAGGCTATAGGCGATCTCAAAAAGGTTTAAATCATTAAGACTGGAGTAAAGGCCCTTGTAGCATTCGTAGTTGGTGCAGCTGTGGCACATCTGGTCGTTTACCCATTGGTTGTAGTCTCCATGGAGGACTTCCCCCACCAGAAAAAAGTCAGGTTTGATACTCTGGGTGAATTGACGCAGCCTGGTCAGGAATCCTTTGTCCAGGCAGTAGGCCACATCTAGCCGCAGACCATCGATGTCGAACTGCTCTACCCAAAACCTGATACAGTCCAGCAGGTAATCTGCCATCGCCGAATTTTGCAGGTTAAGCTTTACCAGCTCATAATGGCCTTCCCAGCCCTCGTACCAGAAACCGTCGTTGTAGTTGGAGTTGCCGCCGAAGTCGATGTAGAACCAGTCCTTGTAGGGGGAGGCCCACTTTTTTTCCTGCACGTCCCGGAAAGCCCAGAAACCCCGGCCCACATGGTTGAACACACCGTCCAGCACCACACGGATGCCGTGGTCGTGGAGGGTGCGGCAAACCTGGGCGAAGTCCTCATTGGTGCCCAGGCGGGGGTCTATTCGGCAGTAGTCCCGAGTGTCATAACCATGGCTGTCGCTGTCGAACAGAGGAGAGAGGTAGACTGCATTGGCCTCCAACTGCTGGATATGCTCTGCCCAGTCCCCGATTTTGCCGATGCGGTGGGCCTGAATACCATCGTTAATCCACGGCGCACCGCAGAAGCCCAGGGGATAAATCTGATAAAAAACGCTTTCCTCCGCCCACATATGGATGCGCCCCTTGCTCATTTAGGTTGCGGGCAACGGCTTTGGACCGATATCACCGCAATTAATATCATACTCTATTTGATTACATCTGGCAAACGAAAAAAGAGGATTGCACTAGGCTGGGAACAGATTAGGCAAGAGGTGGGAAACTGACAGTGGATATCTGGTTCTGGATATGATACACTCGGGAAGGTAAAAATCCTAAGTGTAATCAGGCAGAGAAGAAGGGGGAATACAATGAAACGAATTTTATTTGTCTGCCACGGCAACATTTGCAGGAGTCCCATGGCGGAATATATCATGAAGGACTTGGTCCGGCGGGCAGGGGCAGAGAATCAAATTTCCATCCGTTCTGCGGCCACTAGTGCGGAGGAGTTGGGGAATCCCGTCTATTTACCTGCCCGACAGACCCTAACCAGACATGGCGTGCCCTACGGAAATCATTGTGCCCGGCGGCTGACTGCACAGGATTATAGCGCCTATGATCTGTTCATCGGCATGGATAAAGCCAATATGCGCAATATGTGCCGAATACTGGGGGGAGACCCCGAAGGTAAGGTTCATCTGTTGCTGGACTATGCCGGACGTCCCGGGCAGGAGGTGGCCGATCCCTGGTATACCGGAGATTTTGAGACCACATACCGGGACGTTTTGGAGGGGTGCCGCGGGCTGCTGGACCAGTTGCTGTAGCAAAAGCCCCTGCTGTGGGAGGCCAGGTCCGCAGCAGGGGCAGATAGGTTCAGGTTGAGGACTCCATGAGAATAGCTAGAAACTGGGAGACCGTAGGCCGTTCGGAGACGGAGCGCCGGGCCAGTGTGCCCAGATAAGTGGGGTTGACTTGGAAGGATAGGTTCACCACGGTGCGAAGGTCCCGCTCTACAGTGCGCCAGGAGGTATTGTGGTGCTTAGCCACGACGGGGTAGAGGGATTTTGTCACCTGAAGTAGAGCCATCGGGTCGTTTTGAAGCAGTTCCAGACAGGTGAGTAGAAAGTGAAAGCCCTTATAGTTGGGAGTGATGCCCAGGCAGAGCAGCAGCTTACGCCAGCGGTCTATCATTTTGATTCCTCCTTTCTATTACCCAGAATGCGTTGCCACACATTTACAGTGTCCTGGAGCCAGCATAGTATGTCGTTCCGATCTCGGTTGGAGAGCTGAACAAACCATTCGGCCCGTTCCAGGATGTAGGGCAGCAGTTTCGCACCCTCCCAAGTAAGCTCCTCGGATAGCAAGGCCGGAGCTGGTAGACCTAAGTTCCGAGCAATTATATCCAGCGTGTCCAGACGGACGGCAGATTTTTTGGCTTCGATGGCCTGGATGGTGGACTTGGTCACCCCTAGCTTCTCGGAGAAAACCGCTTGACTTTTTGGGCCCCGAAGCAGGATGAGGTTTTTCGACAAATTCTCCTTTAGTTCCACAAAAATTCCTCCTTATAGACATTATAAGGGAAATTAAGGGGACGGTGGGGCCTGAAAGGCCGACCAACCGGGCCGGAGTTTCGGCCGCGCTTTTTCCAAGCCCGCTGCAGTCGCTACACCTGCCTGGCCAGGGAGGGGGGCAGACACGGGGTGGATGAAAAACGCCCCTTTTCCCATTGCATGGTAACGATGGGAAAGAGGCGTTTTGAGACAGAACAGGGAAAACCTTGAAAAAGATAGGACAAATAGAAAAAGGACCCGCCGAAAATCGGCGGGTCCTTTTGGCATTGGACCACAGGTGCGAGAAGTGAGATTTCGCACTTGATAGCCCAGGGCAGAGGGTTAGTCGGCTACGACGGTTTCAGTCGTAATGGTCTGAGTCTCGGAGTCGTTGCCTACCCAGGCGGTCACGGTAGCCACAGCCCGGTAGACATTGCCGCTAGTTGCAGATGTAGAGCCAGTTACTCGGCAATATGGCCCATTGCTACTGGAACTCCAAGTGTCCACAGTTTTCCAGAAGAACAGCAGGAATTGTTCTTGAATTTCCACAGAAACTTCAGTTTTTGTAGCATCTTCATAGGCTTGAACCCACGCGCTGACTGACGCAGTAGAATTGTTGATGTTGAGGGAACAACGGCCATATGAAATATGCTCCATATAAGGCATTACATCGCTACTTGTGGCATAGGAAGAAGAAACAATAGACATAAATAATACTGTAGCCAATAGAATCGATAGACACTTCTTTATTTTGTGCATAAAATCACCTCCTTTCTAGTGAATGTAACGAAAGAAAGAAGGTGATTTGAGACAAGTCAGTTATTAACTTTTAAAAATAATTTTTTCTGCAACTAATAGAATATCATCATGTGAAAGATTGCCTTGAACAACAATGATATTTCGATTTGTGGTCCAAACTATTCTATTTAAACCTTTGTTGGTAGTGAAATTTGCCGTCGTTCCGTGGAGTGGAATTGTCTCTACATATGCGAACTCAGAATCTTCGACATCTCGTATAGCTGAATTATCTACAACTACTTCCTGAGTAAAAATTAGAAAACTCGTGTTATTTTCAAATCTTATATAACGAAAGTATTCATCTGACTCAGAAAAAACCTCCACCATCCCCTCTGGCAGCCAGCCAAACTCCACCTCGGACAGCGGGGCACTTTCTGCCTCTCCGGGGCGGAAAATGTAGCTGGTGAGCGTGTCAAAGACCTCTGTAATCACTTCCACTACCTTAGCGCGGAAGCTGGCCACCGTCATCAGGCTGGAAAAGATGACCACTGCTGAAACAAGGGCGGCCAAAGCCACCCGCTTGGTATAGCGAATGGCGGCGTTGACCCTCGGAGTGCGGCGGCACTGGCGGAGGAGCTTTTTCATCTTCCGCTGAAACCAGCGGGAGGGGACGAAAGGGTCCAGCTCCGCCGGATCGGGCAGGGTGGATAGCCAAAGTGCCTGGCCTGCGGCCGCATGGGCGTAGAGCAGTTCATCTGTGATTTTCATTTGGAGTCAGCCTCCCATTCCGCAATAATGTGTTCCAGTTTGGTTTTGGCCCTCTGAACCGTCTTTTTCACATTGGCGTCGCTCATGTTCAGGATGCGGCACACCTCTTGATTGGAAAAGCCCCAGAGATAACGAAGAAGCACAACCTGCCGGTAATTGGCGGGCAGCATGGCGATGGCGCGGTCAATGTCACTCATGCCGGGCACATCGGGCGGGGCCGGCGGAACGGACAGCGCCTCCAACTCGTCCAGAGACACAGCGCGGCGCCGCTGTTTGTAGCGGTATAAATCGGTGGCCCGGCTCTGGACGGCGCTGATGACATAAGCCCTGGTACTGGGGCTTTCCGGATCTTTGATGTGATCCAGCAGGCGGATGAGTTGAACGAAAGCGTTCTGCATAGCGTCCTCCGCGTCATGGTGGTTGCGGAGAATATTTTTGGCGGCGTGGTACATCTCGGTGCTGTACAATTCATACAACCGGGTTAATTTGGCGGCTTCCTCCGCAGTTTCCACCATAGATAAGGCGAGCAGAAGCATGGGCGGGACCTCCCTTGT
This sequence comes from uncultured Eubacteriales bacterium, assembly GCA_900549885.1. Taxonomy (GTDB): domain Bacteria; phylum Bacillota; class Clostridia; order Oscillospirales; family Oscillospiraceae; genus Enterenecus. The sequence continues at coordinate 6,265 of URQA01000070.1, forward strand.
GGTTGAGATTTTCTGTTTGCGCGCTGACGGTCGCAAAACAGGGAACAGGCGGCAGAGCCTTGCATCCGGGACTGCCGCCTGATATAATGATTCTCGTAGTAAAGGGATAAAGAAACCCGCGCATTGGCGCGGGAAAGGAGGCGGTTTATGCGTCCGGTAGCCCACATCTGTTCAGACTTTCCAACGAAGTTTGGGATTCCCAGACAGAGCGGCTTGGTGGATGATTTGACGGCCACAGTGGTATTTGAGCCGGAATTTCGGGAGCCGGAGGCTCTGCGTGGCATCGAAGGCTTCTCTCACCTGTGGCTTATTTGGGAGTTTTCCCAGGCCAGGCGGCAGGAATGGTCCCCCACAGTGCGGCCGCCCCGCCTGGGAGGGAACATTCGGCTGGGCGTGTTCGCCACCCGATCTCCCTTCCGGCCAAACCCCATCGGACTGTCCTGTGTGAAGCTGGCGGCGGTGGAGCGGGTAGAGGGTTTAGGGACAGTACTCCGGGTGACGGGGGCAGATTTGATGGACGGCACGCCCATTTTGGACATCAAACCCTATGTGCCCTATGCGGACTGCCATCCCGACGCTCGGGGAGGATTTGCCGCCCAGGGACAAGATTACCTATTGACGGTAGACTTCCCGCCGGAGCTGCTCGTCCGGGTGCCGGAGGACAAGCGCCAAGCCCTGAAGGGAGTACTGGCTCAAGATCCCAGGCCCGCCTACCAGAGGGACCCGGCCCGGATATACGGCTTGCCCTTTGCCGGGCTGGAGGTGCGTTTTACCGTGGCGGACGGACGGCTGACCGTGCGGAACGTGACCCCAGGAGAATCCCGTCAAGCTTCAGGCTCGGCTCAGACCGGGCAGACAGATGCTGAGAAAAGGAAGGATATGCTATGAAACACATTGCGTTCATCGGCGCTGGCAACATGGGCGGCGCTCTGGTCCGCGGGGCCTGCAAGGCGCTGGACCCACAGGAAGTTCTTATTTACGAGCCGAGCCAGAAGGCGGCTGCCGCTCTGTCTGCTGAGACGGGCTGCCAGGTGGCGGCTAGCGGCGCTCAGGCGGTGCGGGAAGCGCGGTATGTGATGCTGTGCGTGAAGCCCCAGGTGCTTGGGCCTGTGCTGGAAGGGCTGCTGCCCGCTTTGCGGGAGGGGGCCCAGGCGGGAGAGCATCGGGTGGTGGTGTCCATTGCTGCCGGCATCCAGCTGGAAGCGCTGGACCAGATGCTCGCCCGCGGCGGGCTGGAGCTGCCGGTGGTGCGCATCATGCCTAACACCCCCGCGGCCATTGGCCAGGGTGTGCTGCTGATCGCCCCAGGTCCCCGAGTGAGCGGGGAGGATTACGCCGGCTTGGAGCAGGCCCTGGGCCGCTGTGGCCTGCTGGAGCGGGTGACCGAGCAGCAGCTGGATCAAGGGTCTGCCATTTCCGGCTGCGGACCGGCATTTGTTTATCTGTTCATTGAGGCCCTGGCCGACGGCGGCGTTCAGATCGGACTGCCTCGGGATAAGGCCCAGGCCTGGGCGGCCCAGATGGTGGCCGGCGCGGCGGGAATGGTGCTTCAGACGGGCAAGCATCCCGGGCAGCTCAAGGATGCGGTGTGCTCCCCCGGGGGCACCACCATCGCCGGCGTGGCCAAGCTGGAGCAGGGGGCTTTCCGGTCCTTGGCGGCCCAGGCCGTGGTGACCGCTTATGAGAAAAACAGCCGAATCGGGAAATAAAGCGCGCCGGATCAGATAGATGTCCCCTGTCCGCCCTTGAGCTGGCTAGGCAGAGCGTGGTAAGTCTGACGAAAAGCCCGGAGAAAGGCGGGATAGCTGCCAAAGCCGGCCTGCTGGCTGGCCTGGGCGGCGGGTACGCCGGCCTGGAGCTGTTCGACAGCCCGGATAAGCCGTTTTTGCACCACGTACTGGTGCAAGGTCTGGCCGGTGACCGCCTTAAAACGGCGCATCAGGTGATACCGGCTGAGATAAACCACCTGGGACAAGGCCGCGGCGCTCAGGTCCGCGCTCAGATGGGCGTTGATATAGTCCAGCACCTGTTGGATCTTCGGGTCTTGCAGGACGGCACCAGGGGTGTGCCCGCTCGCGGCCCGGAGCTGGCGGTTGAGAAAGACCAGCAGCTGGAGAAAATAGGTCCGGGCCAGCACTTGATGGCCGAAATCCCGGCTGTGCTGGGCCTGCTCTAAGTCATGCAGCAGGGACATATAGCCCGGACGGGCCTCCGGCTCCGGCCGGAGCAGGCGGGGCCCGCCCGCCCGGATACGCTGGAAACAGTCCAGCAGCTCTTGACTGCCATCTTCCAGGCGGGGCCGCAGCCAGAGTACCATGCGTTCGTAGGGTTCGGACAGGTCGACTGCCGGGCGGTGGATTTCGCCCCGTCCCACCAGGAGAATGTCCCAGGGCCGCAGATAGTAGGTGCATCCCTCCACCAGATAGGTCACCTGGCCGGACAGAGGAATGACGATTTTATCAAAGGGATGGTAGTGGTAGTCCAATTGGAGCTGCTTTTGATCACGGAGATGAAACAGGCGAAATTCTTCTGTAAGGTAGCCCCGACTGCCCACCTCGGTGTGGTCATACATGTCACTCCCTCCCCTGATAGAATAGTGCATAAAGGGAAAGATTGCAAGGAAAATATGCAGGAAACGATGCAAAACTGCGGGACGATTTCCGCTTCTGCCCGATGGGGAAGAAAAGACGAGGGAATTTTCAGTTGGATTTCAGGGCGAAGTGGTATCCTATGCAGGAAAAGGGGCGGAATGGTTCCGGGAGGAAAAAGAACGGCTGGGCCGGGCAGCGGCCCGCAGGGAGGCGGTACAGATGCAGGTGCTGGTAGTAGAAGACGAGGCGCGGCTGGCGGAAACGTTGGCCCAGCTGTTGCGGGAGCAGAACTATAGGGTGGACGTGGTGTATAACGGCGGCGACGGGCTGGCCTATGCGGAGAGCGGGCAGTATGATGTGATCGTGCTGGACGTGATGCTGCCGGGAATCGACGGCTATGAAGTTGCCCGAACCTTGCGGCGGAAGAAAAACGGCACACCCATCCTGATGCTCACCGCCCGCAGCGAGGTGACAGATAAAGTGGCTGGTCTGGACTGCGGAGCAGATGACTATATGACTAAGCCCTTCGCTCCGGAAGAGCTGTTGGCCCGGGTGCGGGCCCTCACCCGGAGACAGGGGGAGGTGGCGTTGGAGGAGCTCACCTGCTACGACCTGCGGTTAGAGCTGGCGACCCATACTCTGAACTGTGGGACCAAATCGGTGCGCCTGTCCCCCAAAGAGTTTGAAGTGCTCCGGCTGCTCATGTCCGCCCCCGGCGGGGTCATCCCCAAGGATCAACTCATCAGCCGGGTGTGGGGGCTGGAGTCGGAGGCGGAGGACAACAACGCGGAGGCATACATCTCCTTTTTGCGCAAAAAGCTACTCTATTTAGGCTCTGCTGCCGCCATCAACACCCTGCGAAAAGTGGGGTACCGTCTGGAAGCAGGGAACAGGAAATAACGGATCAGCGCCGCCCGGCAACGACGGGCGGCGCTGATGTTTTTTCGCAGGTCACTCCCGCTGAGTCAGGGGGATGAAAGCCTGCTTTGGGGAGATGGCCTTATAAGCTGGGCGGATGATCTTCCCATAGGGGTTGTAAACCTCTTCCACCCGATGGGCGCACCAGCCCACGATGCGGGCGATGGCAAACAGGGGGGTGTACAGCTCCGGGGGAATGCCCATCATCTTGTACACCAAGCCGGAATACAGGTCCACGTTGGCACACATGACCTTGTCCTGGCCGGTGACCCGATGAAATACCTCGGGAGCCAGGCGCTCCACGGTTTCGAACAGCTCGAACTCGTCCAGCATATCCTTCTTTTCCGCCACCCGCCGGGCGAACCGCTTGAGCAGGACCGCCCGGGGGTCGGACAGGGTGTAAATGGCGTGACCCATGCCGTAGATGAGGCCGGAGCGGTCCCCGGCCTGCCGCCGGAGAAGCTGTTCCAGATAGGAAGAGACAGCGTCCTCATCCTTCCAGTCGGACACGTCCCGCTCGATGTGGCCGAACATCTCCATCACCTTCATGTTGGCGCCGCCGTGCTTAGGCCCTTTCAGCGAGCCCACCGCCGCGGCGATGGCGGAGTAGATATCCGTGCCTGAGGAGGACAGCACCCGGCAGGCAAAGGCGGAGTTGTTGCCGCCGCCGTGCTCCATGTGCAGCACCAAGCACAGGTCCAGCAGCCGGGCTTCGTCCTGAGTAAACTGGTTGTCATGCCGAACAGAGTATAGGAAGTTCTCCGCCACGCTCAGCCCTTCCTGAGGGCGATGGAGGTATAGGGACTCGTTATCATAATAGTGGCGCTTGCAGGCAAAGGCATGGGCCACGATCACCGGATAGCGGGCGATAAGCTGTACGGCCTTGAGCATCTCCGCCTCCAGGGCCTTGTTCTCCGGATCCGGATCATAGGAGTACAGGGCCAGGGTGGACCGGGCCAGCTTGTTCATCACGTCCCGGCTGGGGGCCTTGAGGATCATATCCTCGGTAAAGTTGGCGGGCAGGCTGCGGAAATGGGCCAGAAGGTCCCGAAAGCCGGACAGCTGCGCCTGGGTGGGCAGGGTGCCGAACAGGAGCAGGTAGGCGGTCTCCTCATAGCCAAAGCGGCCCTCGGTCATGAAGCCGCCAATGAGGTCCTGAACATTGATGCCTCGATAGATGAGCTGGCCGTCCATAGGGACCTTCTCTCCGTCCTCGATATAGTAGCCGCGGACGTTGCCGATTTGGGTGATGCCCGCCATCACGCCGGTGCCGTCAGCGTTGCGCAGGCCGCGCTTGACGCCATAGCGCTCATACACAGAAGGATCTATTTTGTGATATTGAGCGTACTGCCTGCATATTCCTTGAATATAGGACAAGGCCTGTTCGTCGCCGGTCAGAGGGGTGGATGGGAAAGACATAGCGGCAGCCTCCTTTATGAGAATTGGTTTCTTTTCTATTTTAGCGCAATAAAGGGGCTCAGTCAATGCACAAAATGGAAAAGAAGCTGCGAAAATACAGGTAAGAACCTAAAGTAAGCGGAAAGAAATGCAGGAGAAAGGGGATGAACTTGCAGGAGATGGAGTTTTGGCAATCGGTGCGCCCCCCGTTGCTGGCGGGGCTGCTGGCAGGTGTGCTGCTGTTTGTGCTGCCGCTGTTGTGGGCGACCCCGCCGGCAGAAGGAGAGAACCCACAGGTGCTGCCTGCCAGTCCGGTGCCGGCCGTGGACAGTCCTCAGCCTTCAACCGTGCCCGTCGGGGAAAAGGACAGCAACGATACTGTCCGGGTACTGCTGGCGGATGGGACCGTAGAGGAACAGACCATGGCGGATTACCTGTGGCGGGTGACAGCAGCGGAGATGCCTGCTTCTTTTGAACCGCAGGCTCTGGCGGCGCAGGCGGTGTGCGCGCGGACCTATACGCGGTGGAAGGCGTCTCACGGCGGCGGACACGAGGGGGCAGATGTGTGCACCGACTCCTCCTGCTGCCAGGCCTACATTACACCGGAGCAGGCGGCGGAGAACTGGGGAACCCTAGCGGAAGAATACAGCGCCAAAATTGCCGCCGCAGTGGCCACGACTGATGGTATGGTAGCCACCTATGAGGGAGCACCCATTCAGGCGGTGTTTTTTTCCTCTTCTTCCGGAGCGACGGAGGATGCGGCTGCAGTATGGGGCAACAGCCTGCCCTATTTGGTGTCAGTAGACAGCCCTGAGGGAGACGAGGTGCCCAACTACCATACGACAGTTACCCTCACGGCGGACCAGGTGCGGGAGCTGGTGCTGGCCGCATATCCGGAATCGGACTTGTCCGGAGACCCATCCGGATGGTTTTCCGACCTGACACTCACCGCATCAGGCCGGGTGGCGCAGGTAAAAGTGGGGGGCGTAGCCCTGTCGGGGGGAGCGGTCCGTAACCTATTCGGCCTGCGCTCGGCCTGCTTCCAGGTGGAGTACGGGGAGTCGGGGTTTACCTTTTCCGTGACCGGATATGGGCATGGCGTGGGGATGAGTCAGTATGGAGCCAATGCCATGGCCCAGGCAGGCAGCACATGGCAGGAGATTATTGCCCACTATTATACTGGTGTGACACTGCAACTGGGAGAATAGTGGACACTTGCGGCGTCAGCTTCCTACTGATATAATAGAGATAGAAAACGGTCGGAGGGGAAGATTATGGAACTCAAGCAGCTGCGTTATTTTCTCCAGGTGGCGGAGTATCTGAACTTTAGCCGGGCCGCAGAGCAGCTGTACATCTCCCAGCCTGCCCTGAGCTACCAGATCGCGGAGCTGGAGCGGGAGCTGGGAGTGGAGCTGTTTGTCCGGGATCGGCGCAAGGTCTATCTCACGCCGGCGGGGAAAGCCCTGCTGGAACCAGCCCGGGAGCTGCTCAGCCGGGCGGAGGGGCTGCCCCAAGTAGCTCGCCAGAGCAGCGGCGGG
>URQA01000071.1 GCA_900549885.1 uncultured Eubacteriales bacterium
CGCTGGGCCTCCACCCGCACCATGGCTGGCTCTGGCATGCGGGGCGGCTTCGGCGGCGTGTGCCGCACCACCGGCGGTACCGACTTTGCCCGTCTCATCGTCTCCCTGCTGGCCATGCAGGGCATGGGCAAGCCCGGCCGCAATATGTGGACCGGCACCTGCGGCGGCCCCATGAACTACAACTTCTGGTTCGGCGGCTACTCCGACCCCCTGTCCTCCATCGCCAACGCCCCTGTGGCCGACCACCCGGCGGTTAACGAGGTCCAGCAGACCCTGTACCGCACCAACCTGCCCGACGCGGTGCTGGACGGCCACTACGAATGGCTGGGCGAGGGCTTCTGCGGCGGCGGCCTGGACTTTGAGTTCACCCGCCACGTCTATCCCATGCCCGGCTGCAGCGAGGTCCATATGTTCTGGCGGTATGGCGGCTCCTTCATGGGCACCATGCTGGACACCAACAAGTGGGTGAAGATGTACAAGTCCCCCAAGCTGGAGTTTGTGGTCAACCAGGACATCCACCTCAACCCCGAGGGCCGCATGGCCGACGTGATCCTCCCCGCCTGCACCAACCTGGAGCGGGTGGACATCGGCGAGGTGGGCAACTCCGGCAATGGCGGCTACTGCTCCCACTCCCAGACCGGCAACTCCTGGCAGGTCATCGTCTACCAGGACAAGGCCATCGAGCCCCTGTGGGACTCCCGCTCCGACTTCTGGATCTTCTCCCAGGTGGCCGCCCGCCTGGGCTGGGGCGAGGCCTTCACCGAGGGCCGGGACGAAGAGGGCTGGGTGAAGCGCTTCTACCAGTTCTCCGACCTGCCCAAGCACATGAGCTGGGAGGACTTCAAGAAGAAGGGCTACTATATCCCGCCGGTGTCCTACAAGGAAGAAAACAAGGACCCCAAGACCGGCCTGATCGAGAAATGGGACGAGTACCCCGGCTTCCAGTGGTTCGCCGAGGAGCGGCCCTGCAACACGCCCAACCACAAGATCTTCCAGGAGGAGTGCAAGCTGGGCACCCTGTCCGGCAAGTTCGAGTTTGTGTCCGAGTCCCTGCTGTACTGGGAGCCGGACGACGAGATCCGCACCCCCATCGCCCAGTACAAGGACTCCTGGGAGGGCCACAAGTCCATGTCCGCGGACAAGTACCCCTACCAGATGATCTCCCCCCACCCCCGGTTCGACTACCACACCCACTATCAGCAGCACGCCACCTGGCTGTGGGAAATCCCCCAGAACCGGAAGATCGTCAACGGCAACCCCTACCTCATCTGCCGCATCAACCCCAAGACCGCCCAGGCCAAGGGCATCCAAGAGGGGGACATCGTGGCGCTGTTCAACGGCCGGGGCACCGTGCTGTGCTGCGCCCACATCACCCGCCGGGTCATGCCCGAGACCATTCATGCCTACACCTCCTCCGGCATCTACAACCCGGTGAAGTACGGCGAGGTCTCCGCGGACAAGGGCGGCTGCATCAACATTTTGACCCCGGGCCGGCTCATGGGCGACTATATTCCCGCCATGGTGCCCAACTCCTGCAACATCGACATCTGCAAGGCCGAGCCTGACCCCAATCCCGGTCAGGGCTTCGAGCACATTCTGGAGGCGGTGGACGCCCAGCAGATGTTCCGCTGCGAAAAAACATCCGCCGAGGCCGACTGGCTCTTTGGCGAAAAGGAGGCCAAGTGAGATGAAATACGGCATTGCCATTGACTCCGCCCGCTGCATGGCCTGCTACGCCTGCTTTATGGCCTGCAAGGACGAGCACTGCGGCTGGGACACCACCGTTTCCAAGGCCCAGCCCCATATGGGCCAGTTCTGGATGGACATTCGGGAGTGGGAGCGGGGCGACAACGAGCGGCGCATCAAGACCGCCACCGTCCCCACCCCCTGCTCCCACTGCGACAACCCCGCCTGTATGGCCGCGGCCAAGGACGGGGCGGTATACAAGCGCGACGACGGCATCGTCATCATTGACCCCGTCAAGGCCAAGGGCCAGAAGCAGATCGTGGACGCCTGCCCGGTGGGCGCGGTGTACTGGAACGAGGAGGAGCAGATCCCCCAGAAATGCACCATGTGCGCCCACCTGCTGGACGATCCGGACTACCCCGGCAAAGAACCGCGGTGTGTGGAGGCCTGTCCCAACCAGGCCCTGATCTTCGGCGACCTGGACGACCCCAACAGCGAGATCTCCAAGCGCATCGCCCAGGGCAAGGTGACCCAGTTGGAGTGCCTGGGAAACCAGGGATCCTCGGTGGTCCACCTGAACATCCCCTCCCGCTTCCTGGCGGGCACCGTGTTCCTGCCCGCCGAAGAGGAAGAGGTGGCCATCGGCGCCCACGTCAAAGCCACCTGCGAGTGCGGTACCGTCTTTGAGATGGACACCAACTGGGCTGGCGACTGGGAGTTCGAGGACCTGCCCAAGAACAAGAAATTCACCATCGAGATCACCATGGACGGCTTCAAGAGCGTGACCTATGAGGCCTTCACCGACGCCGACCACTACGTGGCGGAGACTTACCTGGAGAGGGTGTGACCAGCGGCGGGGGAGGGGCTCGTCCCCTCCCGCCAAGGACTGCCCTCTCCCGCCTGGGCAAGTCGCCTCAATCCTTCTGTCAGCCTGAATGGACTTTTCAAAGGAGACTTTTGTATGAAAAACGTCGTCATCGTGGACGCCTGCCGGACGGCGGTGGGCAGCATGGGAGGCTCCCTGAAGCCTCTGTCCGCTTATGACCTGGCCTGCGCGGTGCTCAAGGGCGCCCTGGAGCGGTCGGGCATTGACCCCAAGGAGGTGGACGAGGTGGTGCTGGGCCACTGCCGCCAGACCTCCGACGAACCCAACATCGCCCGGATGGCCGCCCTGAAGGTGGGCATCCCGGAGACCGCCTCCGCCTACACCGTCATGCGCCAGTGCGCCTCCGCCATGACCGCCGTGCAAAACGGCGCCATGAGCATCATGTGCGGACTCAACGATGTGGTCATCGCCGGGGGCACCGAGTCCATGTCCAACGCGGTGTTCTACCTGCGCAATGCCCGCTGGGGCCTGGGCACCGGCAATACCGAGCTGGTGGACGCCCTCACCGAAGGGCAGTTCCGCTCCCAACCCCAGGAGATGTACGGCCGGTACAACATGGGCGCTACCGCCGAGAACATCGCCCAGGAGCTGCACATCTCCCGCCAAGCGCAGGACGAGTTCTCCCTCACCTCCCAGCGCCGGGCGGTGGCCGCCATCGACGCGGGCAAATTTAAGGACGAAATCGTCCCCGTAGAGGTGCCCCAGGGCCGGAAAAAGCCCCCCATCGTCTTTGATACCGACGAGTTCCCCCGCCGGGACACCAATGAGGAAAAGATGGCAAAGCTCAAGCCCTGCTTCAACATCCGCAAGGACGAGGAAGGCCGGCTGTACGGCTCTGCCGAGCTTACCGGCACCGTCACCGCCGCCAGCTCCTCCGGCCGCAACGACGGCGCCTCCGCCGTGCTGCTCATGAGCGAGGAGAAGGCCAAAGAGCTTGGCATGAAGCCCCTGGCCAAGATCCGGGGCATGGGCACCGCCGGCTGCGACCCCCGGCTGATGGGCCTTGGTCCCGTCTACGCCGTGCCCAAAGCCCTGGAAAACGCGGGGCTGACCATGGACGACATCCAACTCATCGAGCTAAACGAAGCCTTTGCCGCCCAGTCCCTGGGCTGCATCCAGCTGCTGGGCTGGGAGGACAAAATGGACATCATCAACGTCAACGGCGGGGCCATCGCCCTGGGCCATCCCGTAGGCTCCTCCGGCTGCCGGATTATCGTATCCCTGGTCCACGAAATGAAGCGCCGGGGCCTGAAATACGGCCTTGCCACCCTGTGCATCGCCGGCGGCATGGGCCAGGCCACCGTCCTTGAGATGTGCGACTGACGCTCCGGTTTCCCGAAGAAAATCATTTGAACTTCATTGTTAGGAGTGGTAAACGTGTCTAAATCCAACAAAATCATGATCCAGGTGTGCCTATGCGGCGCCGGCACCAAGAAGGCCCAGGCCCCCACCGTCCCCTACACCGCCGATGAGCTGGCCGAGCAGATCGTAGCCTGCGCCAAGGCGGGAGCCTCCATCGCCCACATCCACGTCCGGGAGGACAAGGTGGTGGACGGCGAGATGCAGATCGGCTACAAGTCCATGAGCCTGCAGAAGTTCACCGAGGCGGTGGAAAAGACCCGGGAGCTGTGCGCCAAGGAGAACGTGGACATCATCATCAACCTGACCACCTCCGGCGGCGAGTACGAGGACCAGAAGCGCCTGCAGCACCTGGCCGCCCTCCACCCGGAGATGTGCTCCTTCGACCCCAACACCCTGAACTGGTCCAACAGCTACATTTTTGAGAACAGCCCCCGCTTCCTCAATCTGCTCAGCCAGGAGGTGGTGAAAGAGGACGTGAAGCCCGAGTTCGAGGTGTTCGACACCGGCCACATCGACTCCGTCATGTACTACGTCAACAAGTGGAATATCCCCCAGCCCCCCCACATCCAATTTATCATGGGGGTGGGAGGTTCCATGCCCGGCACCACGGAGAACCTGGCCTTCCTGGTGAATAAGCTGCCCGCAGGGGCGACCTGGTCCGTGTCCGGCATTGGCAAGGCCCACATGCCCATGATGCTGGCTGGCCTGTCCCTGGGCTGCGACGGCCTGCGGGTGGGTCTGGAGGACAACATCCTCTACGGCAAGAATCCTGACGGCACCAAGATCATCGCCACCAATGAGATGCTGGTCAAGCGGGCCGTGGAGCTGGCCAAGCTGGCCGGCCGGGAGATCGCCACTGCCCAGGAGGCCCGGGAGATCCTGGGCATCAAGCGCAACTGCCTGAAGGACGGCTGACGCAGTACCCGCAGACCGTCCTGCCCCAGCTCGGCATAAAAGGATGACCGTTCCGGTTCGACCGGATCGGTCATCCTTTTTCTTCTGTCTCTCACTCGAATTCATCCAAGCAACGCTCACTCATATGGATAATCACGCGGCAATCTGCTCAAGGCGGTCTTTTAATCTTTTCATCCTATAAACTGCGCCGTTCCGCTTTCCCTCAGCGGGTCCGGCCTCCGCCGCAGATCCCGCGAGCTTGCGGAAGAACTGCCATCGTAAAGAAACTTTAAGAATTTACCTCTTTTCTTTTTTCCTTCCGTACACTATAATATAGCTACCTTTGAGAAACCGCCCGGGCGGTTTCTCCGTGCATTTATGCACGGAGATTTTACCCCCATTTGTCTGGGCGCTGCAGGTGGAGGCTGCTATGACACATCAGAAACCAGTGGTGGATTACCGTCAATTCCGCCCCAGCCGGCTCAATACAGATTCGTTTCGACACCTAAAGCTACTACTCTACTGGCCTCTGTTTGGCTTGCTGTTCTGGTTTGCGGAACGTGGCGTAGAGGTGGATGAGTACCATATCATGTACTGCGCCTTGGATGAGTATATTCCCTTCTGTGAGTGGTTTCTCATCCCGTACTTATTCTGGTTCGTCTTTCTGGTTGGGATGCATCTGTACACCCTGCTGTTTGATGTGCATGCGTTCCGCCGGATGATGTATTTCATCATTCTCACCTACTCTGCTGCGCTGGTTATCTTCTTCTTGTTCCCCAACACCCAGCACCTGCGCCCTGCGGAATTTCCCCGGGATAACGCTCTCACCCGGTTCCTCCAGCACTTCTACCAGTTTGACACCAACACCAACGTGTGCCCCTCCCTGCATGTGGTTGGTTCGCTGGCGGTGCTATTTGCCTCCTGGGATGTGAAGCGGTTCACCGCCCCGGGCTGGCGAGCTTTCTTCTTGGTGTGCGCCGCTCTCATCAGCATTTCCACTGTGTTTTTAAAGCAGCACTCCGTACTGGATATCCTGGCTGCCCTGATCTTGTGTGCTGCGGCTTACTTCATGGTATATCGCCTGCCCGCCCGCGGCGGCGCGCCCCTCCGTTCCCGCCGGAAAGGGCCGGAGAAAACCCCGGAGATTTAGGCTGCTCCCATCAATTTGCCATCAAAAAGGACCGTTCCGCCAAACGCGGAACGGTCCTTTTCCCCTTTGTGATCACCCTGCCGTTTTACAGCGTCATGCGGAAGCCGCATCTTCCCTCCGGGGCAGCGTAACCCCGGCCTGTTGGAGCAGGCGTGCAGCATTGCCCCAGAGGACCTTTTTCTCCAGCGCATCGCCAAGTCTCATCCGGTGGATGATTTGAGCGGCGGCGGCCTGGTCGTCCCAGGGAGAGTCGGAGCCAAACAGCACCCGATCCGGGTCGTGGGCCAGGATGGCCTGCCTGCACCGGATGTCCGAGTAGTACATAGCGGCCATGCTGCTGTCGATATACACCTCAGAACCAATGACATATTTCATGGCGTCATCCAGCAGCAGGTGGCCCCCCAAATGGGCGGCGATAAAGGTACCCTGGCGGAGCAGAGGCATGGCCTTGGCGATCATCTGGGGGGTACAGCGGGTCACCCCAGGGGAGACGGGGTCCGCCCCGGCGTGAACTAGCACCATCAGCCCCTCCTCATAGGCGGCCTCAATCATATCCTGACAGATCTGGGAGTCAAAGAAGAACTCCTGGTAGTCGTTGTGGATCTTCAGCCCAATGAGTCCCCAGCTTCTGAACTGGCGCAGCTCCTCTCGCCAGCCCTTCATCGCCGGGTGCAGGCACCCAAAGGAGGCAAAGCGGGCCGTGGCGGCGACCTTAGCCGCAAACTCGTTACAGGAGCGGACTTTGGCCGGATTGGTGCATACGGGCATGTTCACGCTGAGGGCCACGCCCTCTCGGGCCATGGCCTGGCCCAGATGGACCAAGTCTCCTTCGGTCCGATAGGGAATCTTACAGTACTCATACATCCCGGCCACCGCTCGGGCTGCCACCTTTTCCGGAAACAGATGGGTGTGGAAGTCAATGATCGCTCTCATAAGTTATCGCTTCGCCAGCCCCTCCACCACAAAGCAGCCCAACGCGCCGCTGAGGATCGTCTTGTAGGAATAGCTGACATTGAGGCTGTCCAGGGTGGACAGGATACTCCGGCGTTTCTGGTTGCACACAGTTACACCCAGCTTGCGGTCCTCCACGGTGCCCTCAGGCTCGGCTACTACCAGAATCAGCTGGGTGGAGCACTGCTCCAGCAGTGCCTTGAGCTTGGCCCGGTCCAGCTCTGCATAAGAGCTGTTGGGCTGCTTTAGGCCGTCATAATCGGCCACCAGCCGCACACTTACCCCACGGGCCTCCAGTTCGTCTGCCAGTTCCCCGCTGTCATCCACCATATCCACGCTGCGGGAGATGCGGCCATTGAGGTTCTCCGCCAGCTGCCAGCATCGGGAGCAGACGGGCTTTTCTACTACATTGCTTTGATTGGTCATATTCGGACCCTCCATACTGAAGTTGTGCTTTCAGTATAGCGGTCTTTTCCCCTCTGAATTGTTGGCCAAACAGCAAACGATTCTCCGCAAGCCGCTAAACCTCACAGACAAAATATGCATTTTTCTCAGTTAAATGTGACAATACCCGGCAAACATTGTTTGCTGGCTAACTATTCGGCTCGTCTGCGCTGAAATTCAGCAGCGCATCCATGTCCCGGATAATAACCCTTCCATATCGGGTGGCAAGCCACCCCCTGGCCTTCATATTGTTGATCGCCTGATTTACTGCCCAGCGGGACAGCCCCAGCACCTGGGCGATGACAGTCTGCGTAAACTCCATCACCACTCCCTCATCCGTGACTTGGCAATGTCCCTCGGCATACCGCCGGATGAAGAATCGGGCCACCCTCTCTTCGGCAGACAGCAAGGAGCTGTCCACTGTCTGCTGGAGCAACAGTCCCACCTCGCAGGCCAGCTCATGGGCAATAAGCCCCCAGATCTCCGGATATTCTGCGCAGCACCGGGTAAAGGAATCCCGGTGGATTACCACCACCAGGCAGTCCACCAGTGCCACGGCGGATGAGCGGTGGGGATTGCCCTCAAAGAAGGTGGCCAGTCCAGAAAAGTGATCTGGCCAGGAGATCAGCACGTTACGCTCCCTCCCCTCCGGAGTGACCACCGACACCAGAGCCATCCCCTCCCGGACAAAATACAGGCAGTCTTCCGTCTCGCCCTGGCGAAAAATCATGGACCCGGCGGGATAGTGCCTGGGCACCCCAAAGTGGTCCAAAAACGCGATCAGCTGTCGATCCATTCCGATCCTCCAATCCCACGCTCATGCTCTGTCGGCAGGGAAACGGTAAAGGTCGTCCCCTCGGCCGCTGTGCTAGTCACAGAAATCTTTCCGCGGTGGCGCTCCACCACTGATGCGGCGATGGCCAGTCCCAGGCCATACCCCCCGGTTTCTCGGGCCCGTGCGGAGTCCTGTCGGTAAAACCGCTCAAACAGGTGGGGCAGCGCCTCAGGCGGGATGGGCTCCCCGGTGTTGTGCACCGTGAGTACCGCCCGGTCACCGCTCCGTTTCAGAGACAGGTCCACAGTTCCCTCCGGCCCGCAGTATTTGCAGGCGTTATCCAGCAGAATGGTGACCAGACGGCGCAACTGCCCCTCGTCCCCTAATAGCCGAACCTCAGGGTCAATATCTCCATTGACCTGGGCCCCCCGCTCGAAGGCCACCGGCTCGAAGGAAAGCATACAGTTCCAGCACACGTCGGATAGGACTACCGGCTGCCGCTTCCGCTCCTTTTCCGCAGCGCTGTCGTTCCGGGCCAGGAACAGCAGATCCTCTACCAGCTCCTTCATTCGCCGGGCTTCATCCTGGATATATTCGACCCACTTGCGCTGGCTGTCAATGGTCTGCTCTGGGTGGGCCAGCAGGATATCCGCATCTGCC
This sequence comes from uncultured Eubacteriales bacterium, assembly GCA_900549885.1. Classification (GTDB taxonomy): domain Bacteria; phylum Bacillota; class Clostridia; order Oscillospirales; family Oscillospiraceae; genus Enterenecus. The sequence goes on from URQA01000071.1 coordinate 8,809, forward strand.
AGAAGCACGGTCAACGGCGTTTTCAGCTCGTGGGAGGCATCCGCCACAAACTGCCGCTGCTGCTGCCAGCTCTTTTCGATGGGCCGCAGGGCCCACTGTGATAAAAACAAGCTGATCAAGAAGAATCCTACCAAAGCCGCAGCCAACACCAGCAGGGAGGTGAGCAGTTGCCGGCTCAGGTCTGACCGTTCCCAGCCCATATCAGCAAAGGCGATCCGCAGGCTTCCTCCCGTGACTGCCCGTAAATACCGTAGGTCCAATTCCTTCAAAATGCCCTGGTCTTCGCCGCCAATCAGGGCTGCGGACACCGCTTGGGACAACGTTGCATCCGTGATCTCCACATAGTTGTCCAGTACCATACTCACCGTGCCGTCCCAATTAAAGATGACGCAAAATACCGGCACCATGAGCGGGCTGTCACCCCCTATAATCGCTCCTCCGACCTGCCAGCGGTCCGGGCCGCTCTCTCCCCAGAGCACTGCCCGGCGCAGAGCTTCTTCACTCTGAGCCGTCACCTGTCGCCAAGCCGTGACCATTTGGACCGTCAGCACCACGAGTAGTACCAGCGACACCAGCAGCATGTTGATCAAAATAAATTTCCTGCGCAGTTGTTTCAGCATGGCTTGTCCTCCCAAAGCCGGCCCAATCCGGCTTTTCCCTTATAGCATAGAGGAAAACCGAAAAAAAGAAAAGTTTTTTCTGAAAATTTCAGTGAAATTTCAGATGCCTGCGGTATGATACGTTTGTTCAAGTTTCATGCTCCTCATAGCATACCCGGGGAGGGGACAGCCCACGCTGTTCCCCTCCCCGGGTATGCTGTTGCAGAAAAAATATTTGAAATTTTTAAATTTTCTCTTTACAAACAAAGATTCTTATTGTATACTAACAATAGTGATACTGATTATCGTTTGGAGGTAACCTTATGCCTATCATCAGGCGCAGCCGGAAACGAGACGCCATGCTGACGCTGATGCGTTCCACCACATGCCACCCCTCGGCGGATTGGGTCTATCAGCGTATGCGGGAACAGTACCCGGACGTCAGCCTCGGCACCGTCTACCGCAATCTCAAGCAGTTGGCGGAGGAAGGGCTCATTAAATCAGTAGGTGTGGTGGACGGGCAAGAGCGGTTTGACGCTCGTATCTCTCCGCACTCTCATTTTGTCTGTAACCAATGCGGCGCGGTGCTGGACCTTCCCAACTGCGTATCGGAGGAAACCATCGTCCCCTTTGGTCAGGAATATGGGTTTGTGGTGCAATCCTATGAGGTGCATATCTATGGCACCTGTAGGGAGTGTTCACATTCTCAAGCTGTCTAAACAAATTTTTTGTGGAAGGAAGATTTGATTATGAAAAAATGGGTTTGTCCTGTCTGCGGCTATGTCTATGAAGGCGAGAATCCCCCCGCCGAGTGTCCTGTGTGCCATGTGCCTGGCTCCAAGTTCATCGAGCAGTCCGGCGACATGAAGCTGGCCGCCGAGCATGAGTACGGCGTCTACGCCAAGACCGTGAAGAACAACTCTGATATCAGCGCCGAGGACAAGGCATATATCCTGGAGCAGCTCAAGGCCAACTTCACCGGCGAATGCTCTGAGGTGGGCATGTACCTGTGCATGGCCCGGATCGCCCACCGCGAGGGCTATCCCGAGATCGGCCTGTACTGGGAGAAGGCTGCCTATGAGGAGGCCGAGCACGCAGCCAAGTTTGCCGAGCTGCTGGGCGAAGAGTTGGAGCCCAACATGAAGAACAGCACAAAGGAGAACCTGGCCTGGCGTGTGGACTGCGAATTCGGCGCTACTCAGGGCAAGGTGGACTTGGCCATCTGCGCCAAGAAGAACGGCCTGGACGCCATCCACGACACCGTCCACGAGATGGCCCGCGACGAGGCCCGCCACGGCAAGGCTCTGAAGGGTCTGCTGGACCGTTACTTCGGCTAATACGTTCAAAAATCGGGACCTTTTGAGTGGGAGCAGAGTACTTTGCTCCCACTTCTTTTATTTTACATTTCCACGTTATTATGCTTGATGCAGCACTACAATCTGCCATCTAGTTCACCGGCAAGCATGACGGTCCGGCACTTGGTCCTGCTATCCCCGCCCGCAGTGACCAGATGCCGCTCTGATCCTCCAGGACCTGACGCTTTGGATCAAGCGGTTCAGCGCATAGAAAAACAACAGGTGTTGTCAGCCAGAATGTGCTCACCATCCACCTGCGCAAATGGCGTACAGCAAGCCTGCCCATCTACATCGTATGCGCTAAGGTGCCGCCCAGAGCAGATATTACACCTACAGAACAGGAGGGAAATCTCAAGTCTGCTTTAACGTTATGCGGGACTGGGACGAAGCGTATAAGGCTGCCGATGCAATCGTTATATAAAAAATGCCCCGAAGGCGCATCTCACCTCCGGGGCGCTTTTGATTTCCTGCAGGGGGATTTCTCTTTACTCCCCGGTCCTTCCCAGAGATCCCACGATGGCATCCTTGAGCTGGTCCAGCTGGGCCAGGCTGTCCCCGTTCAGGGCGGAGCGGATGGTGACCACCGGCTCCAGCACGGTCATCTCCTTCATCTCTCCCAGCAGGGCGGTCATGTGCTTGGCGGCCATGGGACCCCAGGAGCCGTTCTCCACCAGGCCTACCGTCCGCTTTTGCAGGTTCAGGGCTTTCATATCGTGGAGAAAATTCAGCATAGCCGGGTATATTCCACTGTTATAGGTAGGGGAGGCCAGCACCAGATGGCTATACCGGAACACCTCGGCCACTAGGTCGGATACATGGGTACTGGATACATCGTGGACAACCAGCTCTGTCACCCCCGCGTCCGCCAAGGCGCACGCCAGCCGCTGGGCGGCGCACTCCGTATTGCCGTACATGGAGCCGTAGAGGATGGCCACTCCCTGGCACTCCGGGGTATAGGCGCTCCACTGGCCGTACTTGTCCAACAACCAGGGAGTGTCTCTGCGCCAGATGGGCCCGTGGAGGGGGCAGATCATCTGGATATCCCGGCCGGCCAGCTTCTTTACTGCTGCCTGGACCTGAGGGCCGTACTTGCCCACGATGTTGCCATAATACCGCCGGGCGTCATCCAGCCAATCCCGGGGGAAGTTCACCTCGTCGTTAAACAGCACCCCATCTAAAGCACCGAAGGTGCCGAAGGCATCTGCCGAGAACAGCAGGCCCTCTGTTTCCTCATAGGCCATCATCACCTCCGGCCAGTGGACCATGGGGGCCATGACAAAGGTCAGCCGGCGGCTGCCCAGGTCCAGGCTGTCCCCCTCCTTCACCTCCACCGTGCGCCCGGCCAGGTCTATCTGATAAAACTGGCGCATCAGATTGAAGGTCTTGGCATTTCCAACCACCTTCATCTCCGGGAAACGCCGGCACAGCTCGTCAATGGCAGCACAGTGGTCTGGCTCCATGTGATCCACCACCAGGTAGTCCAGCGCCCTGCCGTCCAGGGCGCCCAAAACATTATCCATAAACTGCCTGAGAATGGCTATGTCTGCCGTGTCCATCAGGGCGGTCTTTTCGTCCAGAATCAGATAGGAATTGTAAGAAACGCCCCGGGGGACGGGAAACAGATTTTCAAACAAGGCCAGACGGCGATCGCTGCCGCCCACCCAATACACCCCTTGGGTAAGCTTGCGGGTGCAATCCATAATTCATGCTCCTTTCGTTGTTCTTTTCTCTGGTATCGGTCTTTTTTGCCGGAGACGCGCCCCAGCCCTTCCTTCCCATCCGGGCCAGGCGCATGCCCAGCCCGTCCCAGTTCTTTTCGCGTGCTTATTCTATCCTATCCCGCCCCCGCCGTCAACCAAAGAATGCGAAAATTTTCACAAAGGCTGTCTGGAGCAAAACCACCCGGCCCGGAAGCGAAGGCTTCCGGGCC
>URQA01000072.1 GCA_900549885.1 uncultured Eubacteriales bacterium
CTCCCTGCCGCACCAACACTTTGTTCGTAAGAGGATGATGCTATTATGCACGCCTGTCCGGAACCGGATGTCCCCTATGATGCCCCCCGGCGCTCCCGCTCCGCCCGGCGGCGGAGAAAACGCCGAAGCCTCCTGCCCAAGCTGTTTGCCGCCGGCGTTCTGCTGGGTGCGGCCATCTTCTTTCTGCCCCGGATTTACAACGGGCTGTGGCCGGGCCATGACATTCCCCAGTCGCTGACCAATGAGCTGCAGACTCTAGCGGAGAGCCGGCCGGAGGCTCAGCCTCTGCTGGATCACCCCGGCCGATACCCCGAAGCGCTGCTGGAACTGGCCGTCCGCAACCCGGAGGCGCTGGACTTCGTGCTGGGTTCCCTGCACAACTGGGTGGGGGCGGAGGAGAACATCGACTTCTACTACACCGATTTCTCCGGGGGCCTGGCCCAGTGCCGCAGGGCGCTGGAGAACGCCCTGGACAGCACTTGGGCCCTGGTGACGGACTGCCCCGACTGCTACGACAGCCTGGCCCACATCGTCTATCCCCTGCGGTATATGGCCAGGGACGGGCAGGCGTTATCCTTGGCAGACTATGAGGAGCGGGTCCGGGACATCTTCACTCAGGTGGCTCGGACGGACCACGCCCTGGAGGTGAACACCAACCGGGGGCAGGACCTGGAGGTCTGGCCGCAGGTACTGGGCTGGTTCCGGGACTGCGGGGGCCGGTATGTCACCATCGGCTCCGATGCCCACCGGCCCCAGGATGTGGCGGCGGGCATCCGGGAGGGGACGGAACTGGTGCGCCAGGCGGGCTTTGCGGGCGTGACCACCTACGTCCGCCGTAGGCCGGTGATCCACCCCTTCTGAGGGAGGAGAGGAGGAAGGACCATGCTTATCAAAAATGGTGTCATCCACACCATGGACGGCCCGGTGATTGACCGGGGCTATGTCTGGGTGGAGGGCAGCCGCATCGCCGGAGTGGGCGGCATGGATGCTCTGCCGCCGGAGGAACACTTCGGCCCGGTGGTGGACGTTCAGGAGGGGCATGTGCTCCCTGGCTTTTTGGATATCCACTGTCATCTGGGGATGATCGGCACCGCTGTGGGCTTCGAGGGGGAGGATGTCAATGAGGAGACTGCCCCCTGTACGCCCCAGCTGCGGGGGCTGGACGGTGTTAACCCCATGGACGAGGCGTTCGCGGAGGCCCGGCGGGCCGGGGTGACCTGTGTGGTCACCGGGCCGGGCAGCGCCAATGCCATCGGCGGCCAGATGGTGGCCCTCAAGACCCGGGGGACCATCGCCGACCAGATGACCCTGCGCGCCCCGGCGGCCATGAAATTCGCCCTGGGAGAGAATCCCAAGAGGATCCATGGAAAGGGCCGCCAGACGGCTCCTATGACCCGGATGGCCACTGCCGCCCTCATCCGGGAGCAGCTGGCCAAGGCCCAGGAATATCAATATAAACAGGAAAAAGCGGAGCTGGAGGAACGGGACAAGCCTGATTTTGATGCCGGGCTGGAGGCCCTGATCCCAGTGCTGGCGGGGAGGGTGCCCGCCCACTTCCACGCCCACCGGGCGGATGATATCGCCACAGCAGTGCGTCTATCCCGCGAGTTCGGCCTGGACCTGACCATCGTCCACGGTACCGAAGGGCGGCTCATTGCCGATTTTCTGGCCAAGGAGGGAGTGCCGGTGATCACCGGTCCCTTCCTCACCGACCGTTCCAAGCCAGAGCTGCGGGGGCTGGCCATGGAGAACGCGGCGGCGCTGGCTGCGGCGGGGGTGCGGGTGGCCATCTGCACCGACCACCCGGAGACCCCTATCCAATACCTGCCCCTGTGCGCTGCCCTGGCCGCCCGGGCGGGGATGGACGAGGAGGAGGCTTTAGCCGCCATTACCATTAATGCCGCCTGCATGGCCGGGTTAGACGACCGGCTGGGTTCCCTCACCATCGGGAAGGATGCAGATGTGGTGGTTATGTCCGGCCACCCCTTTGACGTTAAAAGCCGGGTCCAGTATGTATGGATCGACGGCCAGGAGGTGCCGTTGTGAGAGAAGTGACGTTCCAGCAGTTGTCCGACGCAGTCCGGGAGCTGTGCATCCAGGCCAACACCATTCTGCCCCAGGATCTGCGGGTGGCCATCTGCAAGGCTATGGAGACCGAGCAGTCCGGTGTGGGCCGGGCGATCTTGGGCGATCTGAGGGAGAACTATGAGTTCGCCCAGGCCAAGGGCCTGCCCATCTGCCAAGACACCGGCATGGCGGTGGTGTTTGTGGACTGGGGACAGGACTGCCATCTCACCGGGGGCAGCCTGGGGGACGCGGTGAATGACGGGGTGGCCCGGGGTTATGTGGACGGGCACCTGCGCCTGTCGGTGGTGGCCGACCCCCTGCGCCGGGGCAACACCAACAACAATCCCCCCGCCATCCTCCATCTGCGCATGGTTCCCGGGGACCGGGTAGACCTCACCGTGGCCCCCAAAGGCTTTGGCAGCGAGAACATGTCCAGTTTGCGGATGTTCAACCCCTCTGTCACCCAGGAACAGGTGGAGGACCACATCGTGGACTGTGTGGCCAGGGCAGGCTCCAACCCCTGTCCTCCGGTGATTGTGGGGGTGGGGCTGGGCGGCACCTCGGAGGTGGCAGCGGAGCTGGCCAAGCGGGCGCTACTGCGGCCGGTGGGGGAGCATCATCCCGACCCCTATTATGCGGAGATGGAATCGCGCATCCTGGAGCGGGTCAACCGCCTAGGCATTGGCCCACAGGGACTGGGGGGGACCACAACCGCCCTTTGGGTGTCCATCTACACCTGCGGCACCCACATCGCCGGGTTGCCCTGCGCGGTGAACCTGGGCTGCCATGTCACCCGCCACGCCCATAAGATCCTGTGACCATATATCAAGAAGCCCCTCCTTGGGATAGGAGGGGCTTCTTGATAAGTTAGGGAAAAGCAAGAACTGGTCAGGGCCGTCCAGGGATCTCCCCATCCGCCCACAAGGTTGAGAAGTAGTCATAGTAGGGCATGAGGAAGGTGAAGCCGTCCACCAAGGTGTCCACCAGGGCAGGGGAGTAGAGTCCTTCGTCCAGGGGACGGGTACAGCCGATGGACAAGGATTTTTTGTTGTACCAATCGGTGAGTTTGGGATGAGGAGCCTGCTTTTTTCGAGCGTATTCTGGCCCCTCCAGGACAAAGATATCCTGCTTGTCCAAGCGGCTGGCCAGCTTCAGCAAGGGCTTGCAGTCCCGGTCCATCCGGGCGCGGTGCTGTTCCATGACCGCCGCTTTGGCGCACCAAAAACCCATGCCGTAGCTCCACTCGTCGGGCGTGATCTCGAACCACAGCGCCGGGCGGGCTCCCTCCTCCCCGCCGTCCCAGCGGAACAGGGTCAGCCATAGGTGGTCTTTATAGGGTCCCCGGCCGAACAGCCGCCGGGCGTCCCGGTAGATGCGGGAGATCTTCAAGTTGAGCTGGCTTTTGGGGAAGCGTTCCAGCAGCTTGTCCTGCACGTCGGCCCCCAGCTCCTTCATGGGCTGATACAGGTATTTGAGATAGTCCGGCTTGTGGGCTTCAAACCAGGTTTTTTCATTGTTGAACCGGATGCCCCAGAGAAACTCAATGGTCTCCGGTGAAAAGCCTTGAAACATGGGAAGATGTACTCCTTTGCGTGACGGCGGGACAAACCAAAGCTTTGGTTTGTCCCGCCAATGTGATATATGGGGTCAGTCCAGGGGAATGCCAGAGGAGGAATCTGGAGAAATGGCGGGGTCGGGGGAGACTGCCTGAGAGGGCGCCTCGGAGGGCAGCTCTGAGGGTGGAGCGGATGGAGCCATAGAGGGGGTAGGAGATGGCTCCGGCGAAGGCTGGGTAGAAGGGCTGGGCTCCACCGAGGGATTGACGGCCGGAGCCAAGCCATACTGGGCCGCGTCCGCAGGGCTGACGGCGATGACTTTATCCCGATAGGCATAGGTGCTGGTGTTTTCAAACGTGCGGGAGATCAAAGTCCCATCGCCATCATAGACACAGCGGTACACCTCATATTTATAGCCGGTATAGGCGCTGGTCACTGTTTTGGTTTCCCCGGCAGGCAGGGACTCGTCGATTTGGTAGACAGTGGAGTAGGGAGTGGAGGACAGCCGCCGGGTTTCCATCTCCACATAGCTGTCGTCCGCCTTGGTGCCGTAAAACACCACGATAAGGTTGGTGCCCTCGGTGTAGGCGCTGATGCGGATGGGATAGTCGGTGTTGTTTTTGAACTTGTAGTCGATGCTGCCCCAGGCCACGGTGGCGTCCAGCCCGTGGGGGACGTAAGTGACAGCGAAGCGGTGGTTGGTGCGGTAAACGACCTCCAGGTTGGAGTATAACGTACAATAGTACAGCGCTGAGGCCAGCTGGCAGATGCCGCCGCCCAGCTCCTGCTTGTCCAGGCCGCCCACATAGACGGTGGCGGGCTTGTAGCCCTTGGCGGCAGTGCGTTCGCCTACGATTTTATTATAAGAAAAGGTTTCGCCGGGCATCAGAATGGTGCCGTCCACCGCCGCGGCGGCCAGACGGATGTTGGTGCGCCGGTTTTCCGGACCGGACATATAGGTTTCCGACTCGGCCAGCTTATCCCGGTAGAGCAGTTCCTCCGACGCGTCCAAATCGGGCTGGAGGAAAATCAGGGGGATCGAGCAAGTCTGCCCGGGCTGGGTTTGATCCAGGATGGCCTGAGCCTCAGCGGCATCTACGCTGTGACCAACTACCGTGGGGGTTAACTTGCCATCCGCACCCACGGTGGACGATTGGGGAGCCACATAGACCAGCTGGCTGAGGATCTCGCCGGTAAGCTCGGCGGAGGGGGCCGTTTCAGGTGTGACGGTCAGAGTTTCCTGTCCGTCAGTGAGGGCATCGATTATGGCCTGAACCAGAGCCTCCTGGTCGACCTGCTGCCCGTCAGTACCCAGAGTAAGCTCCACCGACTCATCCGTAAGCGCATAGGTGAAGTCTACCGGGGCGACGTACAGCTCCTGGGCGATCTGGCCCACCAGAGACTCCACCCGGATCCGGCCCGCCTCGGTCAGCGCCAGGGCAGAGGCGGTATGCTGGCTGCCGTCTCCAAGGCCCAGCCAGAGCAGACCCAGCATGTAGAAGGGCTGGCTGTCCTTGGCGGCTAAAGCGCTGTCTATGGGAACGGAGGGGTCAGCTTCCAGCAGGTCCCCTTCCAGCCGGGCGGACTTACCATCGCCATAGGAGACCGTGAGGGAACGGCTGGACAGGTTCGACTCCAGCCGCTGTTCCAGCAGCCGAGCGGCGGCGTTGGCGTCCAAGCCGCTTAAGTCTACGCTCTGTCCGCCGGGCAGGCCGGTGACGGTGGTGCCGGGCAGCAGCAAGCCGTTGCCCTGAACCCAAGCGCACAGCCCAAAATAGCCGCCCGCGACAAGGGCCAAGACCGCCGCCACAACGGCGACAGCGATCGCAGGGCCTCTGAATCTCTTTTTCGCGAGCCGTTTGGGCGCGGGATCATTCATAGCTTGTACCTCCAAATCAGAATTTGGCATACTGAAATTCTACCACTCCACTGGGGGAAAGACAACTACAAAGCGGTTACAAATAGTTGCAAAATAGGTGGAATTTAAGGGAAAGCGGTCCAGGACTACGGATGTGTACTTTACATCCGAGAGGAATTGGTATATGATAAAATACATTGAACGGATCAGCTAGATATACATCCCGTCCAGGCGGAGCGGCTTGGGCATAGAGAGGAACAAACCATCCATGGCATTGACCGCGCAGCATGATCTGACTCGGGGCAGAGTGGGAAGCCAGCTTATCCACTACGCCCTTCCCGTGGTGGCGTCCAGCCTGCTCCAAGCAATCTACAGCATTGTAGATATGCTGGTGGTGAGCCAGCTTTTGGGAGAGACCGGGGCCTCCGGTGTAAGCAATGGTTCCCAGTGCATCACTCTGCTGACTCAGGTGGCCATTGGCTTGTCCAATGGGGGCAACATTTTGGTAGGACAGTACTTCGGAGCCAAGGACCAGGATAACCGGGAAGAAACGACCGGATCTTTCTTGGCTTTATTTGCCATCGTGGGTGCGGTGGTGTCTGTGATGGTGTGTCTGGCTGCCGGACCGTTTATGAGGCTTATGGGCGCGCCTGCCTTGGAGGAGGCCACCGATTATTTGGCTGCCGCCGGCTGGGGACTGTTTTTCGTCTACGGGTATAACGCGCTGGCTTCGGTGCTGCGGGCTATGGGTAATTCACAGACGCCAATGCGGTGCGTGATGATATCGGTGGCCGTTAATGTAGGGTTAGATCTGTTATTTGTAGGGCCTTTGGGCTGGGGCACTGCGGGAGCTGCCTGGGCCACGGTGATCGCCCAGGCGATCAGCTTTGCCCTGTGCCTGGGCTATCTGCTGCGCCATCGGGAATTTTTCTCCTTTGCCCGGGACCGGCTGCGCCTGCGCTGGAGAAAGATTCGGGTGATCCTCCGGCTGGGTATTCCCTGTGCGGTACAGATGACAGTGGCGGGGATCTCTTGGCTGGTGGTCACCTATCTCATCAACGACTACGGCGCGGTCATCTCCGCGGCCAACGCCTATTCCGGCAAGATCAAGGACCTGTCTGGCATGTTTATTTCCGCCATGTCTACCGCCGCGGCCTCCATGGTGGCCCAGAACCTGGGGGCGGGGCTGTATGACCGTGGAAAACAGGTGATGTACACGGCAATGCGCATGGCCCTTGCCATGGCGGCGGTGATTATCGTAGTAGTGGAACTGGCCGCCCCAGTGCTGGTGGGAGCGTTTACCGACGACCCCCAGGCCATTCACTATGCGGTGCTCAACCTGCGGATAGAGATTTTGGGACAAGTGTTTTATGCCATTTTTCTGGTTTACCATGCCCTGATGCTGGGGGCGGGAGATACTTGGTGGGTATTCCTGTCCTCCTTTGCCAACTGTATTGTGTTCCGGGTGGTACTTTCCATTCTGTTTGAGCGTTTCTGGGGTGTGGAGGGCATCTATGTGGCTTGTGCCATTGCTCCGTGCATCTCTGTGCCTGTGGGCATGTATTACACCTGGTCCAACCGCTGGCGCAAATCACTGGCGCAACCTGTCAAAGAGGAGAACTGAACGATATGGCGACCTATTATCATGCAAACGGCGGCGGAAACGGCGGCGGGAACGATTGGGGCAGTTGGATCCCCATTATCGTGCTGTTCTGCATTCCCACGCCGGTGACTTGGATCATCGCGCTGATCTGGCTGGCCAGCAAGCTGCGGGGCGGCGGAAAGCGGGGGAAAAACTGGCAGGGCGGTGTAAAGCGCCATCCTTATGACATCGAGCGGGAGCGGCAGGCTGGCCACCCCTATGACAGCCAGGAATGGGAGCAGGTGAATTGGGAGGACGGTCAGCAGACCCGGGACAGCGCCCAAAACAACGGCGCCCACGCCAATGTGACCTATCACAAGGCGGGGGGCGAAAAGACCGTGATATTCGGCGGTCCGGAGAAAAAGGGGTCCGGAACGGCCAAGAAATCCAGCGCCTCCAAGGCCAAGCCTGCCGGGGACAAAAAGAACGCCAAGAAAAAAGCCGCCTCTGAGTCTAACGGCAGCACCGGCCTCATCATCGGCGGCGCCGTTACCACGGGGATCTTCGGCCTGGGCTTTCTGTCCATCGCAATGGAAGCCCTCTCCTACGGGTTCTATGGAGATGAATTGGTGTCCCTGGCGGCCTGCGGACTGTTTTTCCTGGGCGGGCTGGCCATGCTGATCGCGGGCATCGGCGGCCGGGGCAGGGGAGAGCGGTATGTCAACTACCTGGCCTACATCGGCGCCAACCGTGAGGTGGACCTGGCCCGGATGGCCGCGGCCTTTGACGTGTCGGTACGCAAATTGTGCAAGGATCTGCGGCATATGCTGGCCAAGGGCATCCTGCCCACAGGCTATCTGGACATGGCGGAGGGCAAGCTCTATCTCACCGAGATGGGCTACCGCGCGCCAGAGCCGGAGGAAGAGGCCGATCCCCAGGAGAAGGCTGAACAGGATGCCCAGCGGGAGGATGCCATCCTCCGGGAGATCCGCCAGGTCAACGACGAGATCCCCGACGAGGAGATGAGCGCTAAGATCTACCGTATCGAGGAGATCACCGGAAAAATTCTGGATTATCAAAAGAAGCACCCCAACCGGCAGGGGCAACTGAGGACCTTCCTAAACTATTATCTGCCTACGACGCTGAAAATACTCCGGGCCTATGCTCAGCTGGAGGCCCAGGGGATCGAGGGAGAGAATATCTCCGCGGCGAAGGCCCGCATCGAGGGGATGATGGACCAGGTGGTGGCCGGGTTTGAAAAGCAACTGGATAAGCTGTTCCAGGATGACGCGCTGGACATTGCCGCCGACGTGGAGGTACTGGAAAATATGTTGAAAAAAGATGGCCTGTCCGATGGACAGGGCATCACACTGGGGCTGTAGAGAAAGGACCCGCGGTTCACCATTGAGCCGCGGGTCCTTTTTGCCGGTAAGGCGGCTGGTTTTAGCTGGCAGGGGGCTGGGACCCTGGCATTTTTGTGTTCGCACAGGCACGAAGGGAGGGGAAAGACCGTAGGATAGAGTGCGGACCGTCCGTAAGGGCGGCCCTCCGAAAGGAGCGAACGACCATGTATGAAACGCTGACTCTGGCCGCCCTCCCCGTGGGGGAGAGCGGCTATGTGACCGAGATATCCACCCGGCCCACTATGGAGCACCGGCTTATGGACCTGGGCTTGGTGCGGGGGACCCGGGTGACCTGCGTGACCCGCAGCCCGGCAGGTGACCCGGGAGCCTATCTCATCCGGGGCGCCCTCATTGCCCTGCGCCGGGCGGATGCGGAAGGAGTTCAGTTGGAGCGGGAGGAATTGGTCCATCCCGTTGTGGGCGAGGCCGTGCCATGAGTAAGGGGGTGACCATTGCCCTGGCAGGCAACCCCAATGTGGGGAAGTCCACTCTGTTCAACGCCCTGACAGGCCTGCGCCAGCATACGGGAAACTGGGCAGGCAAGACAGTGGAGACAGCCCAGGGACAGTGCCAGTGGCGGGGCAGGGACCTGACGGTGGTGGATCTGCCCGGTACGTATTCCCTAGCGGCCCTCTCCCCGGAGGAGAAGGTGGCTCGGGACTATATCGCCAGCGGCCAGGCCTCGGCGGTGGTGGTGGTATGCGACGCCGGATGCCTGGAGCGTAATCTTATTTTGGCCCTCCAAGTGCTGGAGCTGACCCAGCGGGTGGTGCTGTGCGTCAATCTGATGGATGAGGCTCGACGCCATGGTATCCAGGTGGACCTGGAGATGCTGTCCCAGCGGCTGGGGGTGCCGGCGGTGGGCATCTCCGCCGGGCGGCGGGAGGGGCTTTTGCTGTTTGGCTTATCTGCCGAGGTCCTCGACATAGAGCTCGCGGACCGCATTGGGATCGGCGGCCTTCTTCTCGGGCTCTGCGGGCTTCGGGTTGTTGCGGGCTTCCATGAACTTGCGCGCGACCTGCGGGAACAGGGCGTAGGACAGAACGTCCTCCTCGCAGCGGGCGATGTCCTTGGACTCCTCGCGGTACTGCGGCAGCTCCGGCTTGAGCAGGTCGGCCGGGCGGCAGGTGATGACCTTGTCATCGCCGATGCACTTGCGGCGGACTTCCTCATTTACTTTACCGGGCAGCTTGCCGTATTCGCCGCGGAGCAGGCCCTTGGATTCCTTCGGAACCATCTTGTAGCGCTCACCGGCGACGATGTTCATAACGGCCTGCGTGCCGACGATCTGGCTCGTCGGGGTGACGAGCGGAGGATAGCCGAAGTCCTTGCGGACGCGGGGCACCTCAGCCAGAACATCGTAATAGCGATCCTCCTGACCTGCCTGCTTGAGCTGGCCGAGCATGTTCGAGAGCATGCCGCCGGGGACCTGATACATCAGGGCCTTCGTATCGACCTGCAGGACCTTCGGATCAAGGAAGCCTTCCTTCTTCAGCTTGTCGGCGACCTTGCGGAAGTGCGTGGCAGCCTCGTTCAGCTTGGCAAGGTCCAACCCGGTGTCGCGGTCGGAGCCCTGCAGCGTCGCCACGAGGGACTCGGTTGCGGGCTGGGACGTGCCGTTGGCAAGCGGAGACAGCGCGCAGTCCACGATGTCCACACCGGCCTGACAGGCCATGAGGTTGACCATGTCGCCGGTACCGGCCGTGTTGTGCGTGTGCAGGTGGATGGGCACGGAGACGCTGTCCTTCAGCTTGCGCACGAGGTCATAGGCGTGCAGCGGCAGCAGCAGGTTCGCCATATCCTTGATGCAGATGGAATCTGCGCCCATCTTCTCGAGGTCCTTGGCGAGGCCGACGAAGTAATCGTCGTTATGCACAGGGCTGACGGTGTAGCTCAGCGCAACCTCGGCCCAGCCGCCGTACTTCTTCACGGACTCAACAGCCTTGCGCAGGTTGCGGATGTCGTTCAGCGCATCGAAGACGCGGACGACATCGATGCCGTTTTCGATGGACTTCTGGCAGAATTCCTCGACGACATCGTCGGCATAGTGCTTGTAGCCCAGAATGTTCTGGCCGCGGAAGAGCATCTGCAGCTTCGTCTTGGGCATGTGGGCCTTCAGGGTGCGCAGGCGCTCCCACGGGTCCTCGTTCAGGAAGCGCATGCAGACGTCAAACGTCGCACCGCCCCAGCACTCCAGCGACCAGTAGCCCATGTTGTCCAGGAGCTCGCAGGCAGGGAGCATATCCTCGATGCGCATACGCGTGGCAGCCTGAGACTGGTGCGCGTCACGGAGGATGGTTTCTGTAATTCGCAGCGGATTCTTCTTTTCCATAACGGACATACCTCCTTATCAGCCGAACAGGGCGATGAACACGCCCGCGGCGACGGCGGAGCCGATGACACCGGCAACATTCGGGCCCATGGCGTGCATGAGCAGGAAGTTGCTGGGATCCTCGCGCTGGCCTTCCTTCTGGGAGACACGCGCAGCCATCGGAACAGCGGAAACACCGGCAGAGCCGATGAGCGGGTTGATCTTCTTGCCTTCCGGCAGGAAAATGTTCATGAACTTGGCAAGCAGGACGCCGCCGGCCGTGCCGCACATGAAGGCGACGATGCCCATGGCGAGGATGCCGAGCGTCATCGGGCTGAGGAAGGACTCTGCCTTCGCCGTAGCGCCGACGGAGACGCCGAGGAAAATGACGACGATGTTCATGAGCTCGTTCTGCGCGGTCTTGGACAGACGGTCGACCACGCCGCACTCACGGAACAGGTTGCCGAGCATCAGGCTGCCGACCAGCGGAGCTGCGCTCGGAACGAGCAGAGCGACGAACGCGGTGACGGCAATCGGGAAAACGATCTTTTCCTTCTTGGAAACCGTACGCAGGGCGTCCATGCGGATCATGCGCTCCTTCTTCGTGGTCAGGCCGCGCATGATGGGCGGCTGGATGACCGGGACGAGCGCCATGTAGGAATAAGCGGCAATGGCGATCGGGCCGAGCAGCTCGGAGGCCAGCCGGGACGTGACATAGATTGCGGTGGGGCCGTCCGCGCCGCCGATGATGCCGATGGAGGCAGCCATCTTCTGCGTGAACTCAAGGCCCGGGATCCCCAGCTTGCTCAGGCCGAGCGCGCCGAGATAGGCGATGAAAATACCGAGCTGTGCGGCAGCGCCGAGCAGCAGGCTCTTCGGGTTGGCGATCAGCGGGCCGAAGTCCGTCATGGCGCCGACACCGATGAAGATCAGGCAGGGGTAGATACCCAGCTTTACGCCGAGGTAGAGGATATCGATGAGGCCGGCGGCTTCATTTGCACCATTCGAGAGCGTGACGCCGTTCTTGATGAGGTCCCAGTGGATATGACCGCCCTCAAAAATCTCGGAGTGGAACATACCTGCGCCGGGCAGGTTCGTCAGCAGCATACCGAAGGCGATCGGCAGGAGCAGCAGCGGCTCAAAGCCCTTACCGATGGCCAGATACATCAGGACGAAGGAAATGAGGATCATGACGATCGATTTCCAGTCCGCATTGTGGATCAGGGTGGCGATGCCAGCCTGATTCAGGAAATTCGTCATTGCTTCCGTATTGGACTGTGCGCCCTGCTCCTCTACAGCGGTGGTCTCCGCGGCTGACGAGGAGTCCGGCTCAGCGGTGGCGGCGGAGGCGAGGGTGAAGCACAGGCACACCAGAAGCCCCAGCACCATGAGCGCAATGAGCGCGCGGTGCAGGTTCTTATTCTTTTTCTTGAACATACGGCATCTCCTTACCCGCTTACGCGATGGTGCAGAGGAGAGCCTGAGTCTCGACGGAGTCGCCCTTGCGGACGTTCACACCGGTGATCTTGCCGTCGGAGGGAGCGCAGATCTCGTTCTCCATCTTCATGGCTTCCAGAATGACGA
Source organism: uncultured Eubacteriales bacterium (assembly GCA_900549885.1). Taxonomy (GTDB): domain Bacteria; phylum Bacillota; class Clostridia; order Oscillospirales; family Oscillospiraceae; genus Enterenecus. The sequence goes on from URQA01000072.1 coordinate 12,362, forward strand.
GAACGTCGCCCTTCTTCACGGACTGACCGGCCTGAACCTTGACATCCAGAATGGTGCCGGGCATCGGAGCCTTGACCTGAGCGCCTGCACCGGCAGGAGCGGGAGCGGCGGCGGGAGCAGCGGCGGAAGCAGCGGCGGGAGCGGCGGCA
>URQA01000073.1 GCA_900549885.1 uncultured Eubacteriales bacterium
GGGAGACGTTGCTGCCCGCCAAAGTGACGGCCACCCAGCTCAAGGGCCGCCCGCTGGATGAGGAAATTTCCCAAAACGCTCGACACACTCCCTACCTCCGGCCTCTTTCTCAGCCCCGGTTCCGGCAGGAACGCCAGGGCCTGACAGCGGCGGAGCAGGGGACTGCCACCCATCTGGTGCTTCAGTATCTGGACTTCTCCAATGTGGATGTGGCGGGGCAGGTGGAATCCCTGCATTTGCGGGGACTGCTGACGGACGAGCAGGCCGCGGCGGTGGACCGGGAGGCGCTGGAGCGGTTCCTTTGTTCGCCGCTGGCGGAGGAGATCCGGCACGGCCAAAATGTCCGGCGTGAGTATCCCTTCACCCTTTTAATGGATGCCCGGGACTACGACCCGGACGCTGCGGCGGGGGAGTCCATCCTGCTCCAGGGCGTGGTGGACTGTTGCTTTGAGACGGAAGAGGGGATCACGGTGGTGGACTTCAAGACCGACCGGGTGCTGACAGACGCGGAGGTCCGCCGCCGGGCGGAGCAGTACCGCCCCCAGCTGGAGGCATATAGCCGGGCGCTGGAGCGGGTGCTGGAGCGGTCGGTGGTGCGCAGGGAACTGTACTTCCTGCGGGCCGGTGCCAGTGTGGAGCTGTGAATCTGGTTCTGCCTCCCGAAAAAGAAAGAACAGCGCAGAAAAAGGCGGCAGGGCAAATGCCCTGCCGCCAGAGAAATCAAATGCTGATGTAGAGTTTTTTAAGAAAGGTCATACGATTTTTCGCAGAGGTGGCTGCACCAGCGCCTGCTGCTTGCCGGCATAATACCGGATGATGTCTTTGCGGGTGACAATGCCGGTGAAATTGCCCAGATCGTCCACCACGGGAATGAAGTTCTGATTCATGGCGCTTTGCATCAGCTCCTCCATGCTGACGGTGATGCGGACGGGGGGATAGTGGTTGCCTCTGAGGATGTCGCGGATACGAAGATGCTCCATGTCCTTCATGGAAAGAGCCTTTTGCTGCTTGGTCTCGTCAGAGAGAAGCTGCCAGAGGAAGTCTCCCTCGCTGACGGTGCCTACGTAGGTTCCATTGCGGGTGATCACGGGGATGGCGGTGTAGCCGTGGTAGCGCATTTTTTCCAGGCCCTGACGAAAGGTGTAGTCATCATACAGATAGGCGACGTTGCTTTTGGGGAGCAGAAAATACGCAATATTCACATCGTTGCCTCATTTCTTCAAGCGGATGACCGCCCGTATTTGGCCTCTCTGGCCTTCTGGATATAGTATACAGGAAGCACCCGGTAAATTGGTGAATAATTTATGAAGTTTGCCACGCCAACCTCTTTACATTTGGGAGCAGGCCTGCTATGCTAATAGCACGTGACATATGCAACATTTCAGAAAGGAGGACGGTCACGATGCTGACCAGAGAGGAGCTGGAAAAAAGCCCTCTGTTTCAGGGAATCTCCTATGAGAGCTATTGTGCGATGCTGCACTGTTTTCAGGCGGTCCAGAAGTCTTTCCGACCGGATGAGCTGATTTACGATTTTACGATGCCTACCAACAATGCGGTGGGAATCGTGGAACGGGGAAGCGCCTCGCTGATCCGGATCGACGAGGAAGGCGTTTCCACAGTGATGGAGGAGCTGGGTGCCGGCGGCGTCTTTGGGCGGACCTTGGCCTTTGCCACCTCCAACGGCGATAGTCTGGAGGTCATCTGCCGCACATCCTGCGACGTGCTCTTTATCGACTACCCCCACATTCTCAAGCGCTGCGAGCGGGCCTGTACCCACCACAGCCTGCTGGTGCAGAATATGCTGCGGCTGATGAGCGACAAGGCCCAGGCCCTCTCCGAGCGGGTCGACGTGCTCTCCCGGCGATCCATCCGGGAAAAGCTGCTGTGCTATTTCCGCCAGCTGGCGGACAAAGCGGGAGCGGAGACCTTTACGCTGCCGTTTTCCCTCAGTACGCTGGCCGACTATATCGCTACCGACCGCAGCGCCATGATGCGGGAGCTCAAACGGCTGCGGGAAGAAGGAGTTCTCCGTTCAGAGGGACGGCAGTTTACCCTCTGCGGCAGCTGAGAAATTTCAGCTTCACAAAACTTCCAAAAAGTACGTTAAAAATTTGGCAGTCTGACGGAGAAAACGCATTGACGAGGCATCCAGAGCGTGTTAAAATATCAACAATGTGTCACGCCGAAGGATGCAGGTCCGATAGAAAACAATCATTCGATCATTCGGGAAAGAAGGAACAGTATGTATCGTATCGTGAGAAAAGAGGCGCTCCGGCCCACAGTCACTCTGTATGAGATCGAAGCACCCCTGATCGCCAAGAAGGCCCAGCCCGGCCAGTTTATCATCCTGCGGGTGGACGAGCAAGGCGAGCGCATCCCCATAACGATCAACAACTATGACCCCGAAAAGGGCACTGTTACCATTATTGTCCAGACCGTGGGCGCCACCACTGAGAAGCTCAGCCATCTCAACGAGGGCGACTGCCTGCAGGACTTTGTCGGTCCTCTGGGCAAGGCCACGGAGACCGAGGGAAAGAAGAAAGTCTGCGTGGTGGGCGGCGGCGTCGGCTGCGCCATTGCGTACCCGGTTTTGAAGAAGTTCCACGACTGCGGTGCCGAGGTTCACGCGGTCATCGGCTTTAAGAACAAGGACTTGGTGATCCTGGAGGACGAGTTCCGTAAGGCCAGCAGCGTTCTGAAGGTCTGCACCGACGACGGTTCCTATGGCCAGAAGGGCCTGGTCACCGACGCCCTCAAGGAGCTGATCGAGGCCGGCAACCAGTATGACGAGGTCTTTGCCATCGGTCCCATGGTCATGATGAAGTTCGTCTCCAAGACCACGGAGCCCTACGGCATCCCCACCACCGTCTCCATGAGCCCCATCATGATCGACGGCACCGGCATGTGCGGCGGCTGTCGTCTGAGCGTGGGCGGCGAGATGAAGTTCGCCTGCGTGGATGGCCCCGACTTTGACGGCCACAAGGTGGACTGGGATCTGGCGGTCAAGCGCAACCAGATGTACCGGGAATATGAGGCCCACAAGTACGAGGAGACCTGCAACCTGTTCAAGAAGGAGGCCGAATAACCATGGCCAATATGTCTTTAACGAAAAATCCCATGCCCTCTCAGGACCCCAATGTCCGCAATAAGAACTTTGAGGAAGTGGCACTGGGCTATACGGAAGAGCAGGCTCTGGACGAGGCCCAGCGCTGCCTGAACTGCAAGAACAAGCCCTGTATGGGCGGCTGCCCCGTTATGGTACATATCCCCGAGTTCATTGCCGAGGTTGCCAAGGGCAATTTTGAAGAGGCCTATCAGATCATCTCCGCCACCAGCGCCCTGCCCGCCGTGTGCGGTCGTGTCTGCCGCCAGGAGAGCCAGTGCGAGAAATACTGCGTCCGGGGCAAGAAGGGCGAGCCCGTGGGCATCGGTCGTCTGGAGCGGTTCGTGGCTGACTGGCACAACGCCCACTGCACCGCCGCGCCGGAAAAGCCCGCTTCCAACGGCCACAAGGTGGCGGTCATCGGCTCCGGCCCCGCAGGCCTGACCTGCGCCGGCGACCTGGCTCGGAAGGGATACGAGGTCACCGTATTTGAGGCGCTGCACCTGGCTGGCGGCGTACTGGTTTACGGCATCCCCGAGTTCCGTCTGCCCAAGGCCATCGTCCACCGGACGGAGGCCGACCTGCGCTCCCTGGGCGTCCAGATCCACACCAACATGGTGGTGGGCCGGGTGCTCACCCTGGACGAGCTGTTTGAGCAGGGGTACAAGGCCATCTTCCTGGCCACTGGCGCGGGTCTGCCCAAGTTCATGGGCATCCCCGGCGAGGGGCTGGCCGGCGTTTACTCCGCCAACGAGTACCTCACCCGCATCAACCTGATGCACGCCTGGGAGGATGCGTACGACACCCCCGTCCCTGCCAGCAAAAAAGTAGCCGTGGTGGGCGGCGGCAACGTGGCCATGGATGCGGCCCGGTGCGCCCGCCGGCTGGGGGCGGAGGTCCATGTGGTCTACCGCCGCAGCCGTGAGGAAATGCCTGCCCGGGCCGAAGAGGTGGAGCACGCCATGGAGGAGGGCATCCAGTTCCACTTCCTGACCAATCCCACCGCCGTCATCGACGACGGCATGGGCCATGCCTGCAACCTCAACTGTGTGCGCATGGAGCTGGGTGAGCCTGATGAGCGGGGCCGCCGCCGCCCAGTGGAGGTGCCCGACTCCTCCTTCCTCATGGAAGTGGACACGGTGGTCATGGCGTTGGGCACCAGCCCCAACCCCCTGATCCGCATGGCGGATGAGGCGCTGGATGTCAACGGCAAGGGTTGCTTTATTGTCAACGAGGAGACTATGGAGACCAGCCGTCAGGCCGTGTATGCTGGCGGCGACGCGGTCACCGGCGCGGCCACCGTCATCTTGGCCATGGGCGCGGGCAAGAAAGCCGCCAAGGCCATCATGAAGTATCTGGACGCCAACAAATAATTGTGATATGATAGCGGGCAGGCCCAAGGGCTTGCCCGCTGTTATTTTCAGGGAGGCGTTATCATGGAAAAAGCGGCCTTCACCCGGAAATACTTGGAGGACGTCCCCGGCCTGGACTCGCCGGACATCTGGCGGCGGTTTCTGGACTTTGTTCTCAGCTATGCCGACAGCTTCTGCCTGTCCTTTTACACGGACTGCGGCCCGTTCCGGGCGCTGTCACCGGAGGATTTCTGCGCCTCCCCGTGGGGCTTTCTGTCCGCCAGCATCTCCGATTGGGAGGTCACCGACCAGTCCCCGGTCACCGCCCGCACCCCCATGCTGCTGCTGTATTTCCGGCTGGACCCGGTAACCGTTTCCTTTCTTCGGGGCAGGCGCACTGTGCTGGACTTTCCCGCAGCCCGGCTGGACCGGGGGTTCCTCTGTTTCGATGACCTGGCGTTTCTGAAAGCGGGCAAGATTTTCTTTTGCTCCTGCTCCCACGAGGGCTTCTGCTCCATCGACGGGGACGTAGCTCGGCTGTATCGGGATGACCCGCTCCGACCGATAGAGAGCCTGGACACGCCGGACAGCTGGCGGCGGTTCCTGGACTTTGCCCTCAGCTGCGCAGACGGTTTTTCCCTGTCCTTCCGGGCTGCGTCTCCTGTGGTCGCCTCCGTGGAGGAATTCCGGGCCTCCCAGTGGGGCTTCCTGTACCCCAGCGCCCATTCCCAGGAGGTGGCGGACCGTACCGCTCTCCCGCTGGGCAATCCTGTCCGGTTGCTCTATTTTCAGCTCACTTCCACTGCCATTCGCTTTCTCCGCACCCTATCCCACGTCTACGATTTGGATGAGACAGAAGAGATGCCCTCTGGCCTGTACTGGTTGGCAGACTTGGCTTTCTACAAGTCGGGGCACTGTTTCTTCGCCTCCCGGACGGATGCCAGGGTCTGCGGGATAGACCGCGCAGTCCTGGACCTGTTTCAAACCTCGGAGGCGGCTGCCAAATCTCAGAAAGGCTGATTCCATGTTGTATGTAATGCTCATCATTCTCCTTATCGTAATCGACCAGGTGGTAAAATTCCTGGTCCGGGCCAATATTCCCCTGGGGGACAGCGTCCCCTTCCTTCCCCACGTGTTGGAGCTAACCTATGTGCAGAACACTGGCGCCGCCTTTTCCCTGCTGGCGGAACACACCTGGATTTTGACGCTGATCTCTGTCCTGGTGGTAATCGTCATGGTCATCGCCCTGTGGAAAAAGGTACTCACCCACCCTCTGGGGGTAGTGCCCGCCGTGCTGGTGCTCTCCGGCGGCCTAGGCAACCTTATCGACCGCATTGCCTTCGGTTATGTCACCGATATGTTCCGCACTCTGTTTATGAACTTTGCCGTGTTCAATGTGGCCGACATCTGTATCACGGTGGGGGCTGTCTGGCTGGCGGTCTATGTGTTGTTTGGCTATGAGAAGCTGGAGAAAAAGTCCAAAAAGGAGGCTCCCACCCATGACGGAACCGACCTTTCATCTGATGATACCTGAGGCCGGGCGGGCAGATGTCCTGCTGGCGGGAATGATCGACGGGCTCACCCGCTCGGCCGCCCAACGGTGGCTGGAGGAGGGCCGGGTGGTCCTGGAGGGCCGTCCAGTAAAAAAAAACGCCCGGCTGGAGCCAGGTCAGGTGCTGTCCGTCACCCCGCCCCAACCGGAGGCGGTGGATGTCATCCCCCAGGACATCCCCTTGGACGTGGTCTATGAGGACGGCGACGTCATCGTGGTCAATAAGCCGGTGGGCATGGTGGTCCACCCCGCCCCCGGCCATCCTGACGGCACATTGGTCAACGCATTGTTATATCATTGTGAAAATTCACTATCTGGAATCAACGGGCAGCTGCGCCCGGGCATCGTCCACCGCATCGACCGGGACACCTCCGGCCTTGTGATCGCGGCCAAAAACGACCGCGCCCACCTGGCCCTGGCAGAGCAGCTTCAGGACCACTCCCTGTTCCGCCTCTACCACGCGGTGGTGCTGGGGGGCTTTCGGGATGAGGCGGGCACGGTGGACGCCCCCATCGCCCGCCATCCCACAGACCGGAAGCGGATGGCGGTGTGCCGCCCCGGACAGGGCCGGGAGGCGGTCACCCACTATCAGATAGTGGACAGCCATGACGGCTACACCCACCTCACCTGCCGGCTGGAGACGGGGCGCACCCACCAGATCCGGGTCCACATGGCCCATATCGGCCACCCTCTGCTGGGGGACCCGGTGTACGGCCCCAGGAGGTCTTTCCCCGGCCTGGCGGGCCAGTGCCTCCACGCCGCCCAGCTCACCTTCACCCACCCCTCCACCGGGGAGAGGATCACGGTGGAAGCGCCCCTGCCCAACTGGTTCCAGACCGTGCTGCAACGGCTGGAGTTGGATTGATTTCCCTTCCTCCGGATCATACGATGCCCCGGACCCAATGCCATCAGGTCCGGGGCGATTCTATTATTCCCGTCTCGTTTCCGGTCCTTCCGCCCGCTCCTTCTCCAGCCGATGGTGGTAGAGCACCGCATTGACCACGCTGCCCAAAATAAGAATATTGCCGCACAGGTAGAGCCACACCAGCAGGATGATCACCGAAGCCAGCGAGCCGTACACCAGCGAATAGTTGGTGGACCGCGCCATAAACCACGAGAAAATCACCGATGCCGCCGCCAGCGCCACCGATGCGCCCAGCGCGCCCACCATCACTGGGGGGCGGGGACGGGTCAGCGGGGCGGTGAACCGGTAGAGCAGCAGAATAAACAGAAATACAATGCCCAGCAGGAGCAGGTATTTCATCCACTGCCAAGTACCGAACCGTTCCGCCACCCGCTCCAGATGGAATACCTGCTCAATCAGGTTAAAAAACCAGTTGCCCGTCACCACTACCACTAGGGACAGGTAAATCGTGAACAGGAGGAGCAAGGAAAAGAGAATACTGGCCACCAGCTGACTCACTCCCCGGAAGGTGGAGCGGCCATAGACCTCGTGCATAATGTTCATCAGCCCCCGCACGGCGGCAGAGGCAAACAGCACTGTCATGAATACTCCCGCCAAAAACATACCGGTGGACTGATTGCTCTGGAGATATCTCAGATAGTCTCCCAAAATGACGGTTACCCCCTCGGGAAGAAAGCGCTCGGCCTCTTCCAGAAGGCCGGCCAAATCCAGGTGGAGCTGGCCCACAAAGGCGGACAGGCAGATAAAAATGGGAAACAGGGTCAACACCATGAAATAAGCCAGCTCTGCAGCTGAGCGGCTGATATGGCTACCGAAATACACGCCTACCACATCGGCCACAAACCGGATGGGCCGCAGCTTCAGCGCCGCTTCCAGGCGTTTTTTCATCTGCCTCCCCCTCTCTGCCAGTTTTATACCCTCAGTATAGCAGATCGCCGGGAAAAGGACAATCACTTTCTGGCGAATCCCGCGTCCCTCACTCCAGCAGCATCACTAAATCATCCACAGACAGGGATGGATTCAGCCCAATGCTGATGCCGTAGCCGATCACCTTGGCTAGATCGGCCACCCGGCTGTCCACCTCCCGGGGAGTGACAAAAAAATCCGCCCCCTTTCCTCCCAGCAGTTCATGGCCCAGGGCTTCCTGTCCCGTCTGAGCCAACAGGTCCAGGGCCAGGGTGGCCCCATCCACCACGGTGGGCGCGCCTACGGCGATCACCGGCACCCCCAGACTCTCCCGATTCAGCGCGGACCGGTGGTTTCCTACGCCGGAACCGGGCGCAATGCCTGTATCAGACAGCTGCACCGTCCGGCACAGCCGGTCAATCGCCCGGGATGCCAAGGCGTCTATCGCCACCACACAGGACGGCTTCAGCTGCCGGACCAGGGCGGTGGCTACTGCGGCGCTCTCAATGCCTGTGGAGGCCAGCACACCGGGGGATACTGCCGCCACAGCCCTCAAGTGTCCAAAGTGCTCCGCCAAATGCTCTACAAGGTAGCGGGTTACCAGTACATGCTCCGCCGCCAGCGGACCGATCAGGTCTGGGGTTACCGCCCGGTTGCCCAGTCCCATCACCAGAACCGTTCCTGCCCGGGGGGCCATGGCCTCCACCTCGCCTGCCACTGCCCGCACCGCCCGCTGAAAAGCATCCTCTTCCCTCCGGACCAGTCCATCCAGCTCCAGCGTCACGTACCGCCCTACCGGCTTACCCAAGGCGGCCGCCCCCTCCTGGTCCAGCACTGTCACCACGGTGGTGGAAAATCCCTCCCGCTGCCCGTCCTCCGCCCGGACGCCGGATAGCTTTGTGGTCTCTCCCGCTCCCTCTCTCCAAAGCTCGTGGGCCTCGACTGCCAGGTCCGTCCTGCGCTGTGCCATGGCCATATTGCACGCTCCTTTCCCATTTTTGATCTCTACATCTTGTGCATCCGGGACTATAAACGTCCCAGTTTTAGCGTAATAAAAATTTTGCGCCAAAAAATCAAATTAAGTGTTGCATTTTCTGCTATTTGATGTTAGAATACATATCTGCGACGGGATTATTATGCCCGAACATCATGATATTACATCGGAGGAGGTGTTTGGTTTGCCCAATATCAAGTCTGCCAAAAAGCGTGTTCTGGTGAACGCCACCAAGGCCGCGCAGAACAAGGCTCAGAAGTCCGCGCTGAAGACTGACCTGAAGAAGTTCGAGGCCGCGGTGGCCGGTGGCAACCGCAGCGAGGCCGATGCCGCTTATAAGGTGGCCGTCAAGGCCGTCGATCAGGCTGCTTCCAAGGGTCTGCTGCATAAGAACAATGCCGCCAACAAGAAGAGCGCCATGACGTTGAAGCTCAACAAGCTGGCCTAATCAGAACCAAAAAAGAGCCGTCTGCGATGCAGGCGGCTTTTTGCATGCAGGCGCAGAGCGCCCGGCCGCCGGAGAAAGGAAGAATTCTATGATCCACTTTGAATGCGACTACGCCGAGGGCTGCCACCCCTCCATCCTGGCGGCCCTGGCCGCCACCAATGACGAGCAGACCCCGGGATACGGCCTGGACCCCCACTGTGACCGGGCCCGAGCCCTGATCCGGACGGCCTGCCGGGCGCCGGAGGCTGACGTTCACTTCCTGGTGGGGGGCACCCAGGCCAACGCCATTGTCATCGCCGCCGCTCTGCGGCCCCACCAGGGCGCGCTGTGCGCCTGCACCGGACATATCAACTGCCATGAGACAGGGGCTGTCGAGGCCACGGGCCACAAGGCGCTCCCCCTGCCCTCGGAGGACGGCAAAATCACAGCAGATCAGATCGAAGCCGCCTGGCAGGCTCACTGGACCGATGCCACCCACGAGCATATTGTCCAGCCCGGCCTAGTCTACCTCTCCCATCCCACGGAAAACGGCACTGTATACACCCTGGACGAGCTGACCGCCATCTCCAGGGTGTGCCGGGCGCGGGGGCTGACCCTGTTCCTGGATGGGGCCAGGCTGGCCTACGGCCTGGCCGCCCAGCCCGATCTCACCCTGCCGGACATCGCCCGGCTGTGCGACGTGTTCTACCTTGGAGGCACCAAGGCCGGAGCACTGTTTGGGGAGGCGGTGGTTATCACCAAGCCCGAACTGAAAGCTGATTTCCGTTACCTGGTCAAACAGCGGGGCGGGATGCTGGCCAAGGGCCGGCTGCTGGGCATCCAGTTTGAGTGTCTGATGGACAACGGCCTGTACCTCGACCTAGGCCGTCATGCGGTGGACTTGGCGATGGAACTGCGCCGGGCCTTTGAGGCCAAGGGCTTCCCCCTGCGCTACAACTCCCCCACCAATCAGCAGTACCCCATCCTGCCCGATGACGCGCTGGCCCGTCTGGCGGAAAAATACGCCTTTTCCTTCTGGGAGAAAACAGACAAAGCGCACTCCGCCGTCCGCTTCTGCACCAGCTGGCATACCAGCCGGGAGCAGGTGGCCGCCCTGATTTCAGACCTTCAGGCCCTTTGACCAGGGACGCTCTGCCCTCCGGCGGAGGCTTCCGGCAAAATCCCGCAGAAAAACGGTTGACAAATCCCGGTTTGCCCTATAATATAGATTCGTTAAATTCGAGGGCTTTGAACAGGCCAAGTACCCGGAATCCCCTCCCCCAGAGAGCCGCTTGCACGGTGGAAGAGCGGCGGGACGGAGCCGGAGAATATCACCTGCGAGCCGCGGACCCAACGGGCGTAACGCCCCAGTAGGCTCCGCCGGGCGTTCCCGTTACAGGACGAACCGAGTGGCCGCGCTCTGTGCGCGGCAACGAGAGTGGTACCGCAGAGGTTTCCGCGCCTTTGTCTCTCATGGAGGGACAAAGGCGTTTTTTATTTCGGGAGGCGAAGAGAAGATGGACAGAGCAGAGACCTTGGCCTGGCTGGACGGGCTGGGAATCAACTATCGCCTGGCGACTCACCCCGCCGTCCACACGATCCAGGCCATGGAGGAGCTGGGTCTGGAGGGCAGCGGATGGGTGGTGAAAAACCTGTTCCTGCGGGATGACAAAAAGCGGCAGTACTTTCTGGTCAGCCTGCAAAAAGACAAATCTGCAAATCTGAAAACCCTGCGTGCCCTGCTGGAATCACGGCCGCTGAGCTTTGCCTCGGAGGCGGACCTGGACGCCAAATTGGGCCTGCCCCCCGGCGCGGTGACGCCGTTGGGCGTCCTCGCGGACGAAAGCCGCTCCGTAACTCTGGTTCTAGACGAGGACATCCGGGCCTTCCCGGTGGTGGGCGTCCACCCCAACGACAACACCGCCACGGTATTTCTTACGCCCCAGGACCTGGAACGGGCCGTTGCCGCGGGCGGATGCCCCTTGATCTGGCTGACGATCTGAGCATTGGTCCTAATGCCGCCACCATATTGCAAAACGCACGACAAGAAAACAGGAGGAACCAAGAATATGGATTACAACAAGACCGTCCACCTTCCCCAAACGGACTTCCCCATGCGGGCGAGCCTGCCCAAACGGGAACCGGATATGCTCAAAGAGATGCATGACCACGACCTCTACCACAAAATGGTGGCCCGCAACGAGGGCAAGCCCAAGTTCGTCCTCCACGACGGCCCCCCCTATGCCAACGGCAACATCCACATCGGCACCGCCCTGAATAAGATTCTCAAGGACATCATCGTCAAGTACAAAAACATGACGGGGTTCCAGGCTCCCTACGTCCCCGGCTGGGATACCCACGGCCTGCCCATTGAGTCTGCGGTGCTCAAAGATAAAAAGGTCAAGCGGGAGGAGATGACCACCGCCCAGTTCCGCACGAAATGCAGGGAGTATGCTGAAAGCTATATTGAGAAGATGACCGGCCAATTTCAGCGGCTGGGCGTGCTGGGTGAGTGGGAAAATCCCTACATCACCCTGCTGCCCGAATTTGAGGCCAAGCAGATCGAGGTCTTTGGCAAGATGGCCGAGAAGGGGCTCATCTACAAGGGGATGAAACCAGTATACTGGTGTCCCCACGACCAAACCGCTTTGGCCGAGGCGGAGATTGAGTATGCCGACGACCCCTGCACCACTATTTTCGTAAAATTCCCCGTAAAAGACGACAAAGGCAAGCTGGGGCAGTACGCCGACCTGTCCCGCACCTACTTTGTGATCTGGACCACCACTCCCTGGACCATTCCCGGCAACTATGCCATCTGTCTCAACGCCGAATATGACTATGTGCTGCTTCAGGCGCCTTGCGGAGACGTGTATATCCTGGCCAAAGACCTGGCTAAGAGCGTGTGTGAAGCCGCCCATATGGACTTTTCCGCCTGCACCGTGCTGGCCACCCTAAAAGGGTCCGAATTCGAGCTGATGACCGCCAAGCACCCCCTGTTTGACCGGGAGAGCGTGATCCTCAACGGAGAGCACGTCACCCTGGACGCCGGCTCCGGCTGCGTCCACACCGCTCCCGGCTTTGGCGCCGAGGACTTCGCCATCTGCCAGCAGTACGACAAGGCGGGCCTGACTCATA
>URQA01000074.1 GCA_900549885.1 uncultured Eubacteriales bacterium
GGGTCGGACACGGCCAGGGTGGTCACTCCGGCGGAGACCCAGGCGGCGGCCGCCTCCGGGCCGGACACCCCGTAGCCGTCGCACTTGACCACGCCGATGACCGGGACGTTCACGTAATCGCATACCGCCCGGGCGTTGTGGGCCAGGTCGGCGCGGGAGATCTCCAGATAGCAGGAGGACAGGTGGTGCTCAGGCAGATCAGGCATAAAAGCTCCCTCAGTTCTATGTTTATTGTGGGATAGGGATGGGACGAAAAGGCAGGTCCCGAAAAAGCCTACCCTTTATTATGCCTGATTTATCCCCCAGGCGCAAGAGAATTTTTCCTTTTTTTCGAAATGGACGGGAAAAGCCCCGGACACATCCGGTCCGGGGCGGGAAATGCCTTCCTGAATGAAAATTCATGATGTTTACGGCACAAATTCGACCTCAACGTCGCCGTTGTTGCTGGACACCTGAAGCGTTTTCGCTCCACCGTCCTTGTGTTCCGGCAGGTTGCTGTCTCCCTTTTTGCCCTCCCACTGGATGGAAAAGTCTTCATAGCTGCCCGCAACTGTCCCAGCAATATTGCCGTTTTTCACGGTCAGAGATAGGCCGGTTCCCACGTCCAGGCCCTCAAAGATAATAGTTCCGCCGTTGGAAGAGAGGGTAACGCTCCCGGTCACCGCCAGCGGAGAAAGGGTGATGTCCTCGTTGGTGGTGGACAGCGTGAGGGCGCTCAAAAGCGCATCCGGGATTTGCAGAGATATAATCCGGTTTTCATCAGAGGGCTTTCCGCCGATAAAGTCCGTCCACTCTTTGCTGTCCGCGCTGGTCATGGTCAATACAGCTTGGCTGGAGAGTGAGATGTCATATGTTTCTTTGTTGTTCTCGGAATAGAGGATGTGAATTTGATTGTCCTCAGATACAGCTACGTCGATCCGTCGGTCCCGCACGTCGATGACGATCTCTGCGACCTGCGCGGGGTCTGCGGTATACTCCTTTTGTGCAAAGGGCTCGCTGTCGCCGGAGCAGCTGGCCATAGCAAAGCTGGCCAGCACGAAGCAAAAGGCAAGGGAAAGAATTCTTTTCACGTTGATTCCTCCGGGTTTTATGGGATGGCGTGCTGCCTGGGCGCGGGATTCCGTTTTGCTCAGGCAATATCGCCGTGCGGTGAGACCTTACCCCTGCGCATGAGGGCGGGAGGACGCGGCCGCCCGCCTGCGCCGGATTTCCAGCACAGCACCGGCGACCAATAGGAGGACGGCGGTGAGTAGCATCAGGGCAAAAACCAACACGTTGATCCAGGAAAAGCCGTTGATGTCCAGGTGGGTCAAGATACGGTCAAAGGCGAAGTAGTCGGCCAGCAGGGGGACTTTCTGGCTGGGGGTCATCCAGTTGGATAAGCAGTTGCCCAGGGGCACGGCGAAGGTGAGCAGGAGCCACACCAGTCCCGCCTTAAGCCAGCCATTCAGCGGCAGCCAGTAGAGGCAGGCAAAGCCCATCCACAGGAACATAAGGCAGAATCCGGCGATGGGAAAGCTCATGGTCCATAGCCAGTCTCCGCCGGTAAAGGCCCAAATCACGGTTAGTAAAGCGAATATCCAGAGGGAAAACAAGGCCATGGACAGCGGAGCGACATGGAGGCCGTACAGCCGCCAGATGGCCCACACTCCCCAGGGCAGCGCCAGACTGACGGCGGTGATGGCCATGCCGCCCAACACCCAGGCGCCGCCGGTGTAAGCCCAGCAGGACAGCAACAGCAGCACCAGGCTGCCTGAGGCGCTTCCCAGACAGATGGGCAGGCGGTTTTTCTTTACCAGAAGCGGCAGGTTGGTGAAGGAGAAGGCCAGCATGAGGCTGGTCAGCACAATCCAGAACCAGTCAAGAGTGTGGTAAATGGCCAGGTTACAGATGAAGCAGGCGAGGGTGGCAACGGCATAGGCTGCGGCGAAAAAGATGAACCAGCCCCGTGTCACTCCTTGCCACACCTCAGCGGCCCGGGCCTGCTCGTGAGCCTTGTCATCGTCGCAGGCGATGAAGAACTCATGCTCCGTGATGGACAGGGCCCGACACACGTCGGGAATAAGAGAGACGTCAGGGTAACTCATGCCGCGCTCCCATTTTGAAACGGTGGACTCGGTGACATAGAGCTGGCTGGCCAGCTCTTTTTGCGTCAAACCCGTGTCCTGCCGCTTTTTTCGGATGTAGGCTCCGAAGGATTTTTTTTGGTCCATGTTTGAGTTCCTCCAATCGTGGTTTGTGCCCCCACAATAGCCGACGGGTGGAAAAAAGTCAACCCGAAGGGCCGATTTGAGCACTCGACTGTTAGGAAAGTCCAGTGTTTGCAAGGCTTTGCCGGGATTGGAACGGAGTGCGGGAAATGCCCAAAAAATAAAAATCGCCGACCATCTGAGCGGCTGTCCAGGCACGGAAAAGACGGATGAAAGCGCCCCTTTGCATTTGCTGGGATCCCCGGACCGTCGAGTTTGCCGCCGCGATAGACAGCAAATATAAACTATTTTTGCCGCGAATCTTCACGGGCGCGCTGCAGAATGCTTTCTGCAGCTCGCCCATCTTGCTTTTTGGTGGACCGGCGGGCGTCACCCCTCCAGCTTTTCAATGCCCAGCCGGATGCGCCGCAGGGCCTCATCCCGGCCCAGAATGTGGCAGATTTCCACCGCCCCGCCAGGAGTCACAGCCTTGCCCGCCAGTGCAATGCGCACCGGCCACATGAGGGTGGCATTTTTCACCCCCAACTGCCCAGCTAGGGAGATGAGGGTGTCATGGATGGCCTCCTGGGTCCAACCGGGCAGGGCGGCCAGAGCCGGGGCGGCGGCCTGGAGCATATTGAGGGACACCTCGGGGGTGGTTTTGGACTTCTTGTTGGTGAACAGCTCGGCGCTGTACTCCGGCAGGGCATCGAAAAAGTCCACCTTCTCCGGAATATCAGTGAGCTTTTCACACCGGGCCTGGAGCAGGGCGGCGATGGCTGCCGGGTTATAGGCAGGATTTTTCACTGCCTGGCGGATATAGGGCTCTGCTGCCTGGGCGAACTCATCCGGGGACATGGCCCGGAGATAGGCGGCGTTGAAATAGTTGAGCTTGTCCATGTCGAAGGCGGAGGGGGACTTGGAAATACCGGAAATATCAAAAGCGTCCACTAGCTCGGGCAGGGTGAAGAACTCCCGCTCGCTTAACGCTCCATGGGGAGCCCAGCCCAGCAGAGCCACATAGTTGACCACCGCCTCAGATAAATAGCCCTGCGCCATCAGGTCCTCATAAGAGGGGTCGCCTTTGCGCTTGGACATCTTGCGCACCGTGCCGGTGTCCGGGTCGGTGATCATGACGCTGGCGCAGTGGACATAGGTGGGGATCTCCCAGCCGAAGGCCTCATACAGCAGGTTATATTTGGGGGCAGAGGACAGGTATTCGGCCCCCCGTACCACGTGGGTGATGCCCATGAGATGGTCGTCCACCACGTTAGCGAAATTATAGGTGGGCAGGCCGTCGGACTTGAGGAGGATCTGGTCGTCCAGCTCGGCGTTGTCCACGGTGATGTCCCCGTACACCGCGTCGTGGAAGGTGGTGGTGCCCTCGGGAATACGCTGACGGATGACATAGGACTCTCCAGCGGCCACCCGGGCCTGCGCCTCATCCAGGGTTAGCGCCCGACAGGGATCGACCTCCCGCGCAAAGTCTCCGGCATCCTCCTCAGACTCGTTTTTACCGCAGAAGCAGTAGTAAGCGTGACCTGTTTCCACCAGGAGCTGGGCGTATTTCCCGTATAGATCCCGGCGCTGGGTCTGGATATAGGGACCCACCGGGCCGCCTACGTCGGGGCCCTCGTCCCAGGTCAGGCCGCACCGGCGCATGGTGGCGTAGATGATGTCGGCGGCTCCCTCCACCAGACGGCCCTGGTCGGTGTCCTCGATGCGCAGGATGAACTTGCCGCCAACGTGGCGGGCGATGAGATAAGTGTACAGGGCGGTGCGCAGGTTGCCTACATGCATATACCCGGTGGGAGAGGGGGCGAAACGGGTGCGCACCTCCCCATGAGGGATGTGGGCTTCCATATCCTGGAACCACTGCTTGTCTAAAGCCATATGAAAAACCTCCGGTCGATTTTGATAAGAAAGGGCCTGGCGGCGTGGGTCAGCCGCAAAGTACCTCTATT
Organism: uncultured Eubacteriales bacterium; assembly: GCA_900549885.1. GTDB lineage: Bacteria > Bacillota > Clostridia > Oscillospirales > Oscillospiraceae > Enterenecus. Next base: position 4,154 of record URQA01000074.1, read on the forward strand.
ATAAGGTGGTGCGAGGCGGTTTGCAAGAGTGCGTTTTGGCAAAGTTCGTTGTGCACAGTACAAGGAAACGGTTATAACCTATACAAGCAAAAATGTAAATAATATATTATAAGCAAAGCGGGAAAAGGGGTTGAATTGTGAAAAGTGCTGTGTTAATATCATGACAAAGCGGGATTTTCCGCTAAAATTCTTGAGGAGGAATTGGAACAATGAAAAAACGGATCCTTGCGCTGCTCATGGCCGCGGCCATGATGTTTGCTCTGGCCGCCTGCGGCAACCAGAGCAACGACACCTCTGATCCCCCATCTGACAACAGCCAGGCTGTCGAGCCCGATGATAGCGCCACTCCCGGAGGGGACACAGAGCCAACCAAGACCGGTACGCTGAAGATCGGCCTGCTGGTACATCAAACCGGCTGGTTTGCCGGAGTGGACACACCTAATTACAATGAGTTCCATGCCATGATCGACTATATCAATGATGATTTGGGCGGCTGGACTGTGGGCGACACTACCTATACGCTGGAGCCTGTGGCTGTGGATGGTCAGTCCGACGACACCGCCGTAACCTCCGCTGCCTTGTCCCTGGTGGATGCAGGCGTGGATTTCGTGGTGGAAACCAATGACTTCTGGGTAGCTTCCTGTGCCGACATTTTTGAGGAAGAGGGTATCATGCATACCTCTGCCTACTGCGTACTGGCTCCTGGTTACATTACTCCCGAGCACACCATGGCTTTTACTGGTTCCAATGGCACCGGCGGTGATTACGCCACCGCTTTCGCTGCACTGAACAAGTACTATCCTGATGTGAAGAGCGTCATTCTGGCTAACGACGACAACGGTCTGAAGGAAGAAATGCTCGGCCTGATGCAGAAATATGCTGAGCCTTATGGCATTGAAGTCAAGGGCATGGTCATCTATCCGGGCACGACCACTGATTACACTCCTTATGCGCAGCAGTTGGTGGATTCTGGTGCCGACGCTTTCTTGGGCAACGGTTCTCCCGATGCCTACGGCGCTTTGCTGAAGGCTGTGCGTGCTCTAGGCAGTGACATGGTATGCGCCTGTGCTCAGGGCAAGACTGCCCCCACTCTGATGGAGTATGCCGGTGCTGATGCCTGCTACAACGCATTTACTCTGGGCCCCTCCACCCGTGAGGCAGACAAGGAACAGAACACGGATATTCTCAATGCTCTGGTGGCTAAGGTTGCCGAGAAGTATGGTGCGGAGAACGCCGCTACCTTTGATGGTGCCGCAGCCAACTGTCTGTACATCATGCTGCAGTTGATGCAGAAGTGCGGCAGCGTGGATCCTGCAGTTGTGGCCGCTGAGTGGGAGAAGGGCGGACAGGTTGAGACTATCTATGGTACCGGCACCATCGGAGGCGAGGAAACCTATGGTGTGGCTAACCATGCGGTTGGCAGCCCCCGGTCCGTATCTATCATCGACCCTGAGGCTGAAGAGGGCTGGTACTTTGCCGAGTGGATTCCCACCGAGGTGCCTTGATCGGCGGTTTGTGGTAGGAAAAGAGATAGCAATCTAGTTAAGGCTTCCGGCGGAGGGGCTGTGGGCCCCTCCGCCGGTATGCTGTGTACTGTTAGGGAGGGATCGGTTTGCAGATTGTGATCAATGCTTTGGTCCAGGGCATTATGTATATCCTGGCGGCGCTGGGATTTGCTTTTATCTTCAATATGCTGGGTACTATCAATCTGGCCCACGGCGCACTGTACATGGTGGGCGCATACCTTTGTTACTATCTGTGTGCCATGGCAGGAATGAATAACTGGCTGGCGCTAGTGGTGGCTGCTGTTGTGCTGGCCGCTGTCGGCCTATTGCTGGAGCGGATTATGTTCCGGCCTTTTATGGCCGATTTTGACCGGATTATCATGATTGGTGTAGCCCTGATGACCATCGGCCAGACGATCGCCAATGTGCTCACCGGCAGTCAGGCGCTGGTCATCCCAGCCTATGCCACCGGGAGCGTGTCTTTGTTGGGCGTGCCTATCAGCAACGAACGGCTGCTTACTTTTGGTATTGGGCTGGTCCTGTTGCTCATCACTTTATATATCGTCAATCGTACAGCCTTGGGACGTCAGATGGAAGCTGTGGCCCAGGACCGGCTGGGGGCCGCGTTGCAAGGAATCAATATCAACCGAGTGTCCGCTACGGTATGTGCCATTGGGTGCGCCTTGGCCGCTGTGGCCGGTTGCTTTATGGGTGCCTATCAGGGCTTGAGCGCAAATATGGGCGACACTATGAACCTGCGGATTCTAATGCTGGTTATGCTGGCGGGTGCCGGTTCTATGAATGGCATCATTATCACTGGCACTGTTATGGGCTTTTTGGACTGCGTGTGTCCCATCCTGTTCCAGGGGAATGCTGGGTCCGCCGTTCCCATCGCTATTGTGGTCATTCTGTTGCTGATTAAGCCCAAGGGCTTCTTTGGCCATGAGATGGCATAAGGAGGGGAAGCGGCAATGAAACAAAATCAGAGAATAACCAAGGTGATCCCCTTTGCGGTGATTTTGCTGGCTTTCTTACTCATGCCTATTTTGGGGCTGAACAGCCGCTCTTGGATCAACCTGTTTATCACGATTGTTATTAATATTGTAGTGGCGTGTAGCTTACGTGTTATCACGTTATCCGGTAACATTTCGTTTGCACATGGCGCATTTATGGGTGTAGGCGCCTACACGGCGGGGATGCTGGGTGTTTACCTCAACTGGCCCATCTGGCTGACCATCCCCTTGGGAGCCGTCCTGGCCACCGTTACGGGAATCATTACTGGCTGGCCGTTTGCCCGGCTCAAGACGATCTATTTCTGCATGGGCACCATGTTTATGGGGCAGGCTATTGTGCTGCTGATTTCCTCTTGGGATCTGGCCGGCGGCGCAATGGCGTTGCGGGGAATTCCGTCTTTGAGTAGTGCCCTGGGCGGTTTGGCGGATGCCCTGGGCGGTGAGGTCAAGAGCTATCAACTGGTATTCTATCTGATCCTCATTGTGGCACTGATTTGCCTGCTGATTATGTATCGGTTTGAGCACTCCCGTATCGGCACTACTCTGCGGGCTTTGGCGCAGAGCGAGGATGTGGCCGCCTCCATCGGTGTCAATCCCACGTTCTACCGCCTGCTTGCTATGGGCGTGGGGTGCTTCTTCGCCGGACTGATGGGAGGATTCCAGGCCCACTACCTAACTACATTGTCCTATAATTCCTTTAGTATGAACTTGACCTTGTGGCTTATTATGTATATGATGATCGGCGGTAAAAATACGTTCATCGGTCCTATCATTGGCGCTATTGTGGTCAGTTTTGTGGAGAACATCGCGAACCTGCTTACCAGCTTGAGCGGAAGCAGCACGAATGAGGCATTTGTGGCGTTTAGCCGCTGGCTAGGTACCAATGCAACCTATACGCCCTTCCTCACCGCAGCTGTGTTGTTGCTTGTGGCCTACCTGCTGCCCAATGGCTTGGCCGGTATCCCGGGCAGTATCCGTGCAGCCAGGGAAAAGCGCGCGGAAAAGAAGGAGATCGCGGACATGATGAAGGGAGGCGAACCGAAATGAGGCTGCTGGAAACCTCTGGCCTGACCAAACGCTTTGGCGGGCTGACTGTCATGAACGACCTGGACTTCTTCATTGAAGAGGGGGAAATCAAGGGATTCCTGGGGCCAAACGGCGCGGGAAAGTCCACCTTCTTCAACCTCATCACCGGCGTCCACACCCCCACCAGCGGGCATATCATCTACGGCGGCAAGGACATCACCAAGGCCAAGCCCCATCAGGTGGCCAAGATGGGCATTGGGCGCACCTTCCAGCTCAATCCCCTGTTCGGCGACTTCACGGTGTTTGAAAATGTCACCGCCGCCTATCACATGCGGCCTCATTCCACCATCGGCCAGGTGTTTTTCAACACCAAGACCTATCAGGAGAATGAAAAGTACATCGCCAAGTCCGCCGACGAAATTTTGGAGTTTTTGGGCCTGAGTCATGTGCGCAACGAGTTGGCCAAAAACCTGCCTCACGGGTACCAGAAGATTTTAGGTGTGGCCCGGGCATTGGCCACCAAGCCCAAGCTGCTGCTGCTGGACGAGCCCCTGGGCGGCATGAACCCGGAGGAGATCGACTTCTCCATCAAGGCCATCTCCAACATGCGGGACAAGGGCATCACCGTGCTGGTGGTGGAGCATAACATGCAGATTCTGGACATTTTGGACAGCGTCACCGTCATCAGCTTCGGTGAGAAGATCTTTGAGGGTACGCCCGAGGGGATGCGCCAGGATCCCACGGTGATCAAGACCTATTTCGGAGGTGCGGTATGAGCAATATTCTGGAGATCCGAAATCTGAAGGTCATGTTTGGCAAATCCATTGCCATCCACGACGTGAGCCTGAAGGTGCCCCAGGGGGGCATCGTCACCCTGATCGGCTCCAACGGCGCGGGCAAGTCCACCACCCTCAACGCGGCCATGGGCATCGTGAAAAAGACCCAGGGCACCGTTACCTTCAACGGGCAGGATATCACCAACACCCCCACTCAGAACATCGTGCAGCAGGGGCTGGTGCTGGTACCCGAGGGGCGGCATCTGTTCCCGTATCTATCGGTGTATAAAAACCTGATCCTGGGGGCGACCCAGCGCAAGGACAAGGAGGGCATCCAGGCCGACTTGGAGTACGTCTACGAGCTGTTCCCCATTCTGAAGGACCGGGCCAAGCAGAAGGCGGGCACCTTGTCCGGCGGCCAGCAGCAGATGGTGGCGATTGCCCGAGGGATGATGGCAAACCCCAAGCTGCTGTGTCTGGACGAGCCCTCCTTGGGGCTGGCCCCGGCGGTCATCGAGGACATCGGGGAGAAGATCCGGGACATCCGCAAGAAGCGGGGCACTAGCATCCTGCTGGTGGAGCAGAACGTCCACTTGGCTTTCGGCACCGCCGACTATTGCTACACCCTTCAGGTGGGCAATGTGGTGGCGGAGGGCTCCGTGGAGGAGATCCGTAACAACGACGTGGTCAAGAAAGCATACTTCGGCGGGGAATAAAGGGCAATCCAGAACGTTTGTCAGGTCCCATCAAAAGGATCTTTGACCGGCAACAGGGCCTCATCACAATTGTGATGAGGCCCTGTCTGTGTTGTGAGGCAGTAGATCAGCGTTCTTGTAAAATTTTTGTATTGCAATATGGAAACACTCCCATCAACTTACTGTTGCGGCTGTGCCACAAATATGCTATAATCGACTTAGCTAAGCCAGAAGGGGCGCGGGTGCTGCGGCCCTCCTACACAACAAGCCGTAAGAGAAAGGCGGGGGGGATCCATGGATCATGCATCATTGATGAGCGCCTTGGAGCATATCCGGGGCAGCCTGGAGCGGGGGAGCGTGGAAGAGGCGCTGGCCCTGCTGGACGAGTTGTCTGCCCGGGCGGAGGAAAGCGTGGATTTTCAGCAGGTGGTGGACAGCCTGCTGGACGGCATGTACATTACGGACCAGGACGCAGTCACCCGATACGTTAACCCCGCTTACTGCAAGCATATGGGCATTATGCCCCAGGAGGTGCTGGGGCGCAGCGTGACCGAGATCGCCAAGGAGGGCGCCCTGTTTCAGAAGTCCGTATCTGAAGACGTGATTAAGCTGGGGCGGAACGTCACAGGGACCGGCATCACCCAGGACGGCCGCGGTCGGTCCGTGCCTACCTATGTCACCGGCGTACCTATTTTTGACGAGCAGGGCCGTGTGAAGAACGTGGCGGTGTCTGTATTTGACACCGACGCCCTCATGTACCGGGTTACCGAGTTTCGCAAAACCGTCCATGTGGAGCAGGCGGTGAAGATCTTGGACCGGGTAAACGAGCATGAGGTGAGCGTGATGGTGGGGGAAGCCCCTGCCATTCGGGAGATCCGCCGCACCATTGCCCGGGCCGCTCCCACCGATGTCACCATCCTCATTACTGGGGAGAGCGGCGTGGGCAAGGAGGTCATCGCAGACCGCATCTACTACGCCTCTGACCGCCAGGGCAAGCCCTTTGTGAAGGTCAACTGTACCGCCATCCCAGCCAACCTGCTGGAGTCGGAGCTGTTCGGCTATGAGAAGGGGGCCTTTACTGGGGCGCTGAATCAGGGCAAGGCGGGCCTGTTCGAGCTGGCCAACTCGGGTACCATCCTGTTGGACGAGATTGGGGATCTGCCCTATGAGCTTCAGACGAAGCTGCTGAGGGTGCTCCAGCAGAAGGAGGTCATGCGGCTGGGGGGAACCAAGCCAATCAGTTTGGATGTGCGTGTGATTGCCGCCACCAACGCGGACCTGAAAAAGAAGATGCAGGAGGGTTCCTTCCGGGAGGACCTCTACTACCGATTGTCCACCATCCCTATCTATGTCCCGCCCCTGCGCGAGAGGCCGGAGGATATCCTCAAGCTGGTCAAGCACTACTTCTTTGAATACTGCACCAAGCACGCCCACACCATCACCGTCCCCGACGAGACCCTGGCGGTGTTCCAGAGCTACTCCTGGCCAGGCAACGTCCGGGAGTTGCAGAACGTCATTGAGTACATGGTGATCTGCTGTGAGGGCAACGTCCTCCAGCCGTCGGTACTGGCCGACTATCTGGGCATGGACAGCCAGAGCATCGCCTTGCATCCTGCCAGCTTGAAAGCGGCGCTGGACGACTATGAGAGGTCCCTGATTGCCCGGGCTTTAGAAGAACACGGCGGGGTGCGCAAGGCGGCCCACGCCCTGGGGGTGGATCCGTCCACCATCTCACGAAAGGCGAAAAAGTACGGCCTGGAGGTGGGCGAAGGAACCTGATAGAAAAGTTGGCACGAAATATGCATCTTAATCGGAACAGAGAACAATGGAAGCAAACGGACACTGAACTGATATGGATAAAGGAGCGAGTCAACATGTCTTTCCAAGTACCTACTTATGACTTGACCGGCAAGGTGGCCATTATCACCGGCTCTACCCGGGGAATTGGCAACGCCATCGCCAAGACGATGGCCCACTACGGCGCCGCGGTGGTCATCACCGGGCGCAAGCAGGATGCCTGCGACGCCGTGGCCGCTGAGATCGAGGCCCACGGCGGCAAGGCCCTGGGCGTGGCCACTGACGTGACCTCCCCCGAGGCCCGGGAAAACCTGGTGAAAAAGACCGTGGAAAAGTTTGGCCGGGTGGATATCCTGGTGAACAACGCCGGCACCGGCGGCCAACCCAAGAAGATGGTGGACATGGACGAAGAGTACTTCGACCACTATGTCCAGGCCGACTACAAGGCCCTGTACTTCATGAGCCAGGCCGTGGCCCGCCAGATGGCGGAGCAGGGCTGCGAGAAGGGGACCCACCCCTACCGCATCATCAATCTGTCCTCTGCCGCCGGAATCAAGAGCCCCATCGGCGATACCGTGTACGGCTCCCTGAAAGCCGCTGTCACCCATCTCAGCCGCATCATGGCCAACGAGCTGGCCCGCTATGGCGTCACGGTCAACGCCGTGGCCCCCGGTTATGTGCTCACCGATATGACCAAGGACGTGATGGCGGACGAGAAGAATGTGGCTGCCGTTACCCGTATGATCTCTCTGCGCCGCTATGCCCAGCCCGAAGAGATCGCTGGCGTCATTAACTTCCTGGCCTCCCCTGCAGGCGGCTACATCACGGGTCAGCTCATCCCCGTGGACGGAGGCATGACGATTAACTGACAAGCCCGGCAGGGATTCATGCCTGTAAGAGCCTGTTGCAGGTTGGAAACCCCGTTGTAAAAACACAACAAATAGGACAAACCCCTGAAACCGCCTGAATGTTTGGGGCGGAAACGGCTTGCGTTGCATTTGTGCAACCTAGCCTCTGTACATGTATTTCTGCCGCAGGCCAAAGCGGCTGAAATTTGGGCCCGTGATCAAAAAAATTTTTGATGTGCGGGAGTGCTAAAAGAATATGGAGGAAATCAAAATGGCGAAAAACTGTGTTGGCACCTATGAGCAGTACAAAGAGCGCCTGCTGAAGATGAAGCCCAACGTTTACCTGCATGGCAAGAAGCTGGACCGTTCCAACGGTAAGGAGGGCGCGGAGCGCGACCTGGCCGATTGGATCGTGGGCGGCACTTATGTCATGAAGCAGTG
>URQA01000075.1 GCA_900549885.1 uncultured Eubacteriales bacterium
GGAGCGGGCGCTGGAGGCCATGGCCTTGGCCGGCCTGCCAGAGCCGGAGAAGCTGTATGGCTGCTATCCACACCAGCTGTCCGGCGGCATGCGGCAGCGGGTGATGATCGCCGCGGCTCTGGTGCTGCGTCCGCGGCTGCTCATCGCCGATGAGCCGACTACCGCCCTGGATGTGACCATCCAGGCTCAGATCCTGGACACCCTGAAGGAGATCAACCGCAGAGAAGGCACTGCCATCTTGTTCATCTCCCATGACCTGGGGGTGGTAAGGACCCTGTGTCAGCGGGTGGTGGTGATGCGCCATGGGCTCATCGTGGAGGAAGGACCGGTGGATCAGGTATTTTACCACCCCCGGGAGGAGTACACCCAACAGCTCATCGCCGCCCGGCCCACCCGGAAAAAACTGAAAGGGGATAGCGGCCATGGCTGATCCCATTCTGGAAATTCAAAACTTGAACAGCTGGTACGGCAAGGGAAGGGATCGCCGCCAAGTGCTCAAAGATGTCTCCCTCACCCTGGCGCCTGGGGAGGCTCTTGGGGTGGTGGGAGAGTCCGGCTCGGGCAAGACTACCCTGGCCAAGTGCGTGCTGGGCATCGTCACCGATTACCAGGGCACCCTGAAGGTGAACAGCCAGCGGCCCCAGATGGTGTTCCAGGATCCCTACGGTTCCCTGAACCCCGCCCGGACGGTGGGGTGGTTTTTGGAGGAGGCCCTGCAGGCCTCCGGCGTAAAGCGCAGGGAGGAGCGCCGGGACCGGGCGATCACCATGCTCTGCCAGGTGGGGCTGGATGAGGAACATTATGGGCGCAGGCCCGCCCAGCTCTCCGGCGGGCAGCGCCAACGCGTGTCCATCGCCGCCGCTCTTATTCAGGGCAGTAAGCTCATTGTGCTGGACGAGCCGGTGTCCGCCCTGGATGTCACGCTCCAGGCCCAGATCCTCCAGCTGCTGGCCGACCTGCGGGAGAAATTCCAGCTGTCCTATCTGTTCATCTCCCATGATCTGGCGGTGGTTTACCAGCTGTGCGACCGGGTGGCGGTAATGACCGGCGGGCAGATTGTGGAAGAAGGGGACGCGGATACAGTGTATGACCATCCTCAACACCCATATACCCAAAAGCTGCTGGCCGCGTCTCTGGCGCTGGGCGAGGGCTGACAGAAGAGAATAACGGCACCGGGCCTGGAGGAAGCGCCTCCAGGCCCGGTGCTGTGTCTAGAGAAATTGGTAGAAAAGTCCATCTCTGGTGCTGTACCAGTACAGCGTGCCGTGCCGCCGCCGGGGCAGGCGCAGCTGAAAGTCCCACTCGGGGTAGTGCTTGGTGATTTGGACGCTGTCCCCCAAGGCAAAGGCGGTGAAGGACAGGTGGCAGTTTTTGGTCATTGGGTGATGGCTGGTGAGGTACCACTCATCCTCCACCGATTCCACCACCAGCTTGTGGGCCTCATCCGCCTTTTGGGCGGTCAGCGGGGCCAGGGGCCTGCCGCAGCAGCTGACTTGGGCGTTGCCGGTGGATGTGGTGATGCTGCCGCAGTCAGGGCAGACAAAAAATTGGATGCGCTTCATATTTCCCGGGACCGGGTCGTTGTCCGGCACTTCCCCGGTGAGCAGGCAGCCCATCTCTACGCCCAGAGCCTGGGACAGAGCGGGCAGCAGGGACAGGTCCGGGGCGCCACCCCCCGTCTCCCATTTGGACACGGCCTTGGGGCTGACGCCGACAGCCTGGGCCAGCCGGGCCTGGGTCATGCTCCGGCTCATCCGCAGCCGGCGGATGAGAGCGCCAGTCTTTCCACAGTCCATGGTTCACCTCCTGGTTGGTTGTCTCAAAACGCGGGCCGCAGCCCCTGGTGGGTTCCTTCCACCGGGGGCTGCGGCCCTGTTTGGTGAGGATGGACCTATCATACCCTAGAGAAAGGGAAATAGCAATCCACGGAGCGTGGACATTTCCCTTACTGGATGGAGGTCACCTCATACCCCGCCTCGGTGATAGCGGCGCGGATGGCGTCGTCCGACACCTCGCCGGTGACGATGGCGGTCTTGGAGTCCAGGTCCACCGTGGCGGTGACGCCGGGCAAGTCGTTCAGGGCCTTGGTCACGTGCTTGACGCAGTTCTGGCACATCATGCCTTCCACAATAATTTTCTTTTCCATACTTTTTTCTTCTCCTTTCAGATTGGGGACGGCACAGCCGTCAGATTTACAGGTCGGAGGGATGGCGCATCCGCTGTCTGCCCCCTCGCAGGGGCAGGGAAGCTGGATGCTGGGCTTGAAGAACCGCAGGCGCAGGGCATTGGTCACCACGCAAACCGAGCTGAGGCTCATGGCCGCAGCGGCGAACATGGGGGAGAGCTGGAGCTGGAATAGGGGGTAGAACACTCCGGCAGCGATGGGGATGCAGATGATGTTGTAGAAAAAGGCCCAGAACAGGTTCTGCTTGATGTTGCGAATGGTAGCCCGAGATAACTCTACGGCGGTGACTGCGTCGGCCAGGTCGCTCTTCATCAGCACAATGTCCGCCGATTCGATGGCCACGTCGGTGCCCGCCCCGATGGCCAGACCCACATCCGCCCGGGCCAGAGCGGGAGCGTCGTTGATGCCGTCGCCCACCATAGCTACCTTCTCGCCCTGGGCCTGGAGGGCGGCGACCTGCCGCTCCTTATCGGCGGGGAGCACCTCGGCAATGACCTGGGTGAGTCCCAGCTCTTTGCCGATGGCGTCGGCGGTGCGCCGGTTGTCTCCGGTGAGCATGACCACCTTGAGTCCCAGCTTCTGAAGGCCCTCAATGGCAGCCTGGCTGGTGGGCTTCACCGTGTCGGCCACGGCAATGATGCCGATGGGGGTGCCGTCTTGGACAAAGAATAGGGGAGTCTTGCCCTGCTGGGCGAGCTGGTCTGCGATCATGTGGTCCTGCCCCAAGTCCACTCCCGCGTCAAACAACATGGCGGCGTTGCCGGCCAGGTAGTGCCCGCCCTGGATGTCTCCCTCCACGCCCTTGCCATGGACGGCCCGGAAGCCGGAGACGGGAGCCAGAGGGATGCTCCGGCGCTGGGCCTCCTCCACGATGGCGGCCCCCAGAGGATGTTCCGAGGGCTTTTCCAGACTGGCGGCCACACAGAGTAGCTCCTCAGTGGTGGTGGAACCCAAAGGATACAGGTCGGTCACCCTGGGCTTACCCTGGGTGACGGTGCCCGTCTTGTCCAAAACCACGGTGGTCACTGAGCGCAGGGTTTCCAGCCCCTCGGCGGATTTAATGAGGATGCCGTATTCCGCGCCCTTCCCGGTACCAACCATGATGGCCACGGGGGTGGCCAGGCCCAGGGCGCAGGGACAGGAGATGACCAGCACCGCCACGGCTGAGGTGAGGGCCTGCTCCACACTGTGGCCGGTGGCCAGCCAGACCACGGCGGTGACCATGGCGATGCCCATGACCACCGGAACGAATACTCCGGCCACTTTGTCCGCCAGCTTGGCAATGGGAGCCTTTGAAGAGGCAGCCTCATCCACCAGCCGGATCATCTGGGCCAGGGTGGTGTTCTCCCCTACCCGGGTGGCACGGAGGGTGAGAACACCCGACTTGTTGATGGAAGCTGAGATGACGGTGTCCCCAGGGCCTTTGTCCACGGGGATGGATTCGCCGGTGAGGGCGGACTCATCCACAGTGGATTCTCCCTCCACCACCACGCCGTCCACAGGCACCGAGCCGCCGGGACGAACCAACACCAAGTCGCCCGTCTGAACCTGCTCCACGGGAATCTCTTCTTCTATTCCGCTTCGGAGGACAGTGGCAGTCTTGGGAGACAGATCCATAAGCCGGGAGATGGCCTGTCCAGTTTTGCCCTTGGAGCGGGTTTCTAGGTATTTGCCCACGGTGATGAGGGTGACAATCATGGCGGCGGACTCGAAATAGAGGTCCATAGAGTACCGCTCCACCACCGCCAGGTCTCCATGGCCCAACCCCCAGCCGATAAAGTACAGGGCAGCAACGCCATAGACCACGGCGGCGGCGGAGCCCACAGCGATGAGAGAATCCATATTGGGGGAGAGGTGGAACAGGGTCTTGAAGCCCACCCGGAAGTACTTCTGATTGATGATGAGAGTGGGGACGGTGAGCAGAAACAAGGTCAAGGCGTATACCATGGCGTTTTCCGTGCCATGGAAAAAGGCGGGGATAGGCCAACCCATCATATGCCCCATGGACAGGTAGAACAAGGGGATCAGAAATACCAGCGACCAGATGAGACGCAGTCGCATATTTTTCAGGTCCTCCTCCATGGCGTGAGCGGCGGGGCGTGCCCGGACCTCGGAGCTGGACGGTCCAGTTTGGGGCAGAGAGGCTCCGTAGCCTGACTTCACCACGGCGGCGATGATGTCATCAGCGGTCATATCTCCCTGCCAGTCCACCGTCATGGTACCGGAGAGTAGATTGACGTTGACCTCAGACACGCCCGCCAGCTTGCGTACCGCCTTATCCACATGGGCAGAGCACGCCGAGCAGGTCATGCCGGTGACGATAAACTTTTGCTTCATGAAAATGCCTCCTGTTTTGGCTTGGACGGTAGAGCTGTGCGCCTTAGTCCCGCGCCAGGCCAGGCGCGTGGGCAAGGTGGCGGTCTACCTCGGTTCCGGCCAGCGGCAGCGAAACGAGCGAGTAGGGAGTGTCCCTCTTACTTACGCTGGAAAGAGGAACGCGCGCTTTGCTGACACTCCCGCGAATGGTTGGGAGGCCGGGGGTGCAGGCGCTTGGGACAGGATCGCCTTTGGCCGTGTCACGCCGCGCCCATCCACCGGCGATTCTTTGGTTTCTTACTGAACGCTCAGAAAGAAACCTGGCGCTCGGCGAAATGGAATCTTATCACAGCATCTTTCCCAGGGCACTGACTAGTTCGTCAATTTTTTCGGCTCGTTCCGCCTCATCCTTTGCGTGCTCTACACAGTGCTTGAGGTGAGCGGCGAGAATCTCTTTATTCACCCGGCGCAGCATGGCGTCGGCGGCCAGCACCTGCTGGGAAATGTCCATACAGTAGCGGTCCTCTTCCACCATTTTGATAATGCCATCCAGCTGCCCACGGGCAGTTTTCAGCAGCCGGAGCACGGTTTTTTGGTCTGCCTGCATTGAAATCCCTCCAAAGCATTGATCTGCTAATCCCGCAGAGCGGGAAAACAAGGTGAATGACGTGCCAGCCTTGGACAACCGACAGAAACACCCCCCTGGGGGGTAGTGTTATCCTACTATATAAATAGGAGTTTGTCAAGAGGAAAATGAAAAATGTCCCCGCTGTCAGCGGGGACATTTTTGTTATGCGCCCTGGTGGCGTTCCTCATACGTCGGGCGGAACAGCAGGGTCAGGCACCACAGGGCGGCCAGAGCCACCACCACATAGATGGCCCGGGCGATCCAGGTGCCGGATCCGCCGCAGATGAAGGCCACAAGGTCGAAATTGAACAGGCCGATGGCGCCCCAGTTGAGGCCGCCGATAATGGCCAGCGTCAGTGCGAGCTTGTCTAAAAACATCATGCAAACCTCCTTATGCGCAAGGGTAGTTTGTGACAAGCTAGATCAACTTATGCTGAAAAAATTTTCAAATCAAAAACCGGACCATCTCGTTTGTCTCAAAACACGCTTTGGTCGGAGGCGTTGAGGCCGACGGACTGGGAAGAAAGGATGCCAACCAGTTGTCCCGATGAATTTAGCCTTGACAGTCCAGCAGGCATCTGCTATATTATAACAGTGATATATAACGATGTTATATAGGAGGGAGCATGATGCCGCCTGAATCCACATTAGCGAGAATCCACCAGGCTGCCCGGTCGGAGTTCCGGGAGAAGGGCTTCCAGGGTGCGTCTCTACGGAATATCGTCAAGTCTGTGGGCATGACTACCGGTGCGTTTTACGGTTATTATAAGAGTAAAGAGGCGTTGTTTGAGGCTTTGGTAGGGGCACACTACCGTTATCTCGTTGGGCGGTTTTGCCAGGCCCAGAAGGAGTTCGCCCGGCTGCCCCGGGACCGTCAGCCGGAGGTGCTGGGGGATTTTTCGGGGGCATGTATGTTCGATATGCTCCACTACGCCTACGATCATCTGGAGGAATGCCAGCTCCTTCTATGTGCCGCAGAGGGCACGCAGTTTGCTGGGTTGGTGGATAAGATGGTGCAGATCGAGACAGATGCAACTCACGATTACATGGAGGTGCTGGAAGAGCTGGGGCGCCCAGTTCCCGAGATCGACCTGCGGCTGGAGCATATCCTGATCACCGGGATGTTCCGTACCTTTTTTGAGCTTATCATCCACGCTATGCCGCTTCCAGAGGCGGAGAACTATCTGCGGGAGATGCGCACCTTTTACACCGCTGGGTGGATGAAAATAATGGGGCAGTAAAGCTCCATTATTTTTTCAAATATAGTTAGCTTAGACTAACTAAAGCACGGATATCCGCAGCTTGTATTAGGCTGCCTATATCATAGATCTCATCTCATCAAAGGAGGAATTTGTTTGAAGAAGCAGTCGAATTTGTCACGGCTTCTGGGGTACGCAGGAAACCACAAGTACCTAACCTATGCATCCTGGGTGCTGTCGGCCCTCAGTGCCCTCATTGCGCTGGTTCCCTATTGGTACATCTGGAAGATCATGAAGGAGATACTGCTGTCAGCCCCCGATTTCAGCCGGGCAAGCAGTCTGACCTACAACGGTTGGATGGCGGTGCTCTTTGCGGTAGTTGCCGTGTTGGTGTACATCGCTGGGCTGATGTGCTCCCACATGGGGGCCTTCCGCATTGCCACCAATCTGCGCATCCAGACCATGGAGCACATCGTCAAGCTGCCGCTGGGAACCGCGGAGGCGTTCGGAAGCGGCAGACTGCGCAAGATTGTCAACGAGTCTAGCGCAGCCACAGAAACTTACTTGGCCCATCAGCTTCCAGACCGGGCAGGAGCCATCGCCACCCCTTGCGGTTTGCTGGTGCTGCTGCTTGTGTTTGACTGGCGGCTGGGGCTTTTGAGCCTGATACCGGTGGTGTTGGGATTTCTCATTATGATGAGCATGACTGGGGCCAAGATGCAACAGAAGATGAAAGAGTATCAAAACGCCCTGGAGGACATGTCCAATGAGGCGGTGGAGTATATTCGGGGAATCCCAGTGGTTAAAACCTTTGGGCAGACGATTTTTTCGTTTAAGAAATTCAAGGAATCCATTGACCGCTACCGGGTGTGGGTCATCGCCTACACCAAGCAGCTACGTCTACCCATGATGTTCTATACGGCCGCGATCAACGGGGTATTCGCCTTTCTCATCGCCGGGGCGCTGGTCCTCACTCGGAGCGGTGTGACCACAGATTTTTTGCTGAACCTGATCTTCTACATCATCATCACGCCCATCATCTCCGTGACGCTGACGAAGATCATGTTTCAAAGCGAGAACGCCATGATTGTGGACGACGCCCTCCAGCGCATTGATAGCATATTCGATCAGAAGCCCTTGAAGAAGCCGGAGCGGCCTCGGTCTCCGAAAGACAGCTCAGTGGAGTTGGAGAACGTGTCCTTTCGCTATGGGAACGGGCCGGACGTGCTCCGGCATATCTCTCTGACTGTCCCGGCTGGAGCCACGGTGGCCCTGGTGGGACCCTCCGGCGGTGGCAAAACCACCTTGGCTAACCTGATATCCCGGTTTTTTGACCCCCAGAGGGGAACCGTGAGAATCGGCGGAGTGGACATCCGGGATATTCCCAAGGAGCGGCTGATGGATACCGTGTCCTTTGTGTTCCAGAACAGTCGGCTCATCAAGGCGTCTATTCTGGATAATGTGCGCTTGGGCCGGCCCCAGGCCTCGCGGGAAGAGGTGCTGGCTGCACTGAAATGCGCCCAGTGTATGGATATTATCGAAAAGCTGCCCAAGGGCATGGACACGGTGATCGGGACCAAGGGGGTGTACTTATCCGGCGGCGAACAGCAGCGCATTGCCATCGCCCGGGTAATGCTGAAAAACACACCCATTGTCATTTTGGATGAAGCGACCGCCTTCGCGGATCCCGACAATGAGGCCAGGGTGCAGGCGGCGTTCTCCAACTTATCCCGGGGCAGGACGGTCATCATGATCGCCCATCGCCTGTCCACCATTGCCAACGTGGACCGGATCTATGTGGTGAAGGACGGACAGGTGATAGAGGACGGCAGCTATCCGGAGCTGATGGCTCAGGAAGGCGTGTTCCACCGGATGTGGGACAATTATCAGACCTCCGTACAGTGGAAGGTCTCCCGGGAGGTGGGCTGACGTGATTGCATGGCTGCAGAAAAAGTACGCTCTGTCTGAGCAGGGTGCCAAGGACCTTGTGAAAGGCTGTATCGCTTGTGTGCTGCAAAATCTGTCTTTTCTGTTCCCAGTCGGCCTGCTCTATCAGCTGGTCTGTGACCTGCTATCCGGTGGGGCCGGAGGAAGGGCCGCTTTCTACATCGCCGGTTGCGTGGCTTGCGTGGGGCTGATTCTGCTGACCACCTGGTTTCAATACAACGCCACCTACCTGGCCACCTATGTGGAGAGCGGAGTACGGCGGATCACCCTGGCCGAGCGGCTGCGAAAGATTCCCCTGTCCTTCTTCAGCAAAAAGGACCTGGCAGACTTGACCAGCACCATCATGGCGGACTGTACCTTCTTGGAGCAGAGCTTTTCTCACTTCATTCCCGAGCTGGCCGGGTCCATCCTGTCCACCACGCTGGCTGCCATTGGCCTGCTGGTCTTTGATTGGCGCATGGCTCTGGCAGCGCTGTGGGTGCTGCCAGTATCCTTCGCTATTGTAGGCGGCTCAGCCAAAGTGCAGGAGCGGCTAAACCAGAAAGCCATGGATGCCAAGATGGCCTGCGCCGACGGCATTCAGGAGTGCATCGAGACGGTGCGGGATCTGAAAGCCAACAACGCCGAGGGCGAGTACCTCAAGGGCCTGGAGAGAAAGATCCGGGCAGTGGAGCGCCGGAGCATCATAAACGAGTTCGGCCTGGCGGCTTTCGTGGTGTCCGCCTCTCTGATCCTAAAGCTGGGAATTGCCACGGTGGCCCTGGTGGGGGCGGTTCTGCTAGTCCAGGGAAGCTTGGACCTCCTGACGTTTTTCCTGTTCCTGCTGGTGGTGTCCCGGCTGTACGATCCGCTTCAGGGGGCCCTGCAGAATCTGGCTGCTGTCATCAGCACCCGCACCAACATCGCCCGGATGAACGAGATTCTGGACCACCCCATCCAGCAGGGGGCCACCCAACTGACCAACCAGGGCTGTGACGTGAAGTTTGACCATGTGGGTTTTGCCTATAACGCTGAGGAGACGGTGTTGAAGGATGTCTCCTTTACCGCCAAACAGGGAGAGGTTACCGCTTTGGTAGGGCCCTCCGGCGGCGGAAAGACCACAGTTTCCCGTCTGGCTGCCCGGTTTTGGGATGTGAGCCAAGGAAAGATCACCGTGGGGGGCATGGATATATCTCAAGTGGACCCAGAGGCGTTGCTCTCTCTATTCTCCATTGTGTTTCAGGATGTGACCCTGTTTGACAACACTATTTTGGAGAATATCCGCATTGGCAACAAGGATGCCACCGACGAACAAGTGCTGGAAGCGGCTAGGCTGGCCAATGTGGACGAATTTGCGGAGAAGTTGCCCGACCGGTGGAACACTGCCATTGGAGAAAACGGCTGTGAGCTGTCCGGTGGAGAGCGCCAGCGCATCTCTATCGCCCGGGCTTTTTTGAAGGATGCGCCTATTATCCTGCTGGATGAGGCCACGGCATCCCTGGATGTAGAGAATGAGACGCTCATCCAAAGCGCCCTGTCCCGTCTGATTCAGGACCGGACGGTACTGGTCATCGCCCACCGGATGCGTACCGTGGCCGGGGCAGATAAAATCGTGGTGCTGGACCAGGGGATAGCGGCTGAGCAGGGGACTCCTGCCGAGCTTCTGAAGCGGGACGGCCTCTACGCCCACATGGTCCGGGTACAGCGAGAGAGTCAGAACTGGACCCTGAGCGGTCAGAAATGACCGACTGACAAAGAATAGGGGGAAGATTTTCAGGTGCGGTGGGAATCCTCACTGCACCTAAACGGCATATCAGCTGCGAAAGTAGGCTTAGGACTGTCAGCGGAAACGATTTCGCATACCAGCTATATAACTTTAGTTCATCTGGCTGTATGCGTCTGCTGATGAAACCAAAAAGAAAGACATCTGCTAAAAGCAGATGTCTTTCTTTTTGGAGCTGATGGTGGGAATCGAACCCACAACCTTCTCATTACGAGTGAGATGCTCTGCCATTGAGCCACATCAGCATATGCGTATGAGACAGCCCGGCGGGCCGCAGGGGGCTTTTTTGCCTCCTAGAAAGGCAAATGGGATTTTACCATAAAAATCTCCTGCCGTCAATGCCTTTTTGCCAATGAGGCTGGGCGGGAAGGAGCGTACCCCAAAAAATTGCCGGCAGAGAGCGGGAAATATCTGGGAATAGGCTGGAAAACCCCAGGGAAATAGTTGCAAATCTTGGGGGGAAATGATACAATAATCTATCTATATGCAGCTTACTGTGAGGTGCGCGATTTGTACTTAAAAGCACTGGAGATCCAAGGCTTTAAATCCTTCCCGGAAAAAACCGTGCTGGCCTTTGGCGAGGACATTACGGCCATTGTGGGGCCTAACGGCTCGGGAAAATCCAACATTGCCGATGCCATCCGCTGGGTTATGGGAGAGCAGTCCACCCGAACCCTCCGGGGCAGCAAGATGGAAGATGTGATTTTTGACGGAACCGCCAGGCGCAAAGGGCTGGGCTTCGCTGAAGTTACGCTGGTGCTGGACAACACCGGGCATCTGTTCCCCATGGAAGAGAGTGAGGTGGCGGTCACCCGCCGGTATTACCGTTCCGGGGAGAGCGAATACTATATCAACCGCCGGTCCTGCCGGCTCAAGGATATCAACGAGCTGTTCATGGACACCGGCCTGGGCCGGGAGGGATACTCCATCATCGGCCAGGGCAAGATCGACGAGATTTTGTCCATCAAGAGCGCCGACCGCCGGGAGGTCTTTGAGGAGGCTGCGGGCATCTCCCGCTTCCGCCACCGGAAGGAGGAGGCGGAGCGCAAGCTGGAACGCACAGATGAAAACCTTGTGCGCATCAACGACAAAATTGACGAGTTGGAACTCCAGGTGGAGCCCCTGCGCATCCAGGCGGAGAAGACGAAGAAATTCCTGGTGCTCCGGGAGGAACTGAAGGGACTGGAGGTTTCGGTCTGGCTGGAGCAGCTGGAAAAGCTCCGGGCAGAGGGGGTCAAGGTGTCCGCCGACTACGAGCTGGCCGCCCGACAGCTGGCCCAGACCCAAGCGGATCGGGACGCGCTGTACGCAGCCGAGGAACAATTTACCGAGCAGATGCGGCAGAAAGAGTTGGAGGCGGAGACGGTCCGGGAGGAGCTGGGCCGCCGGGAGAGCCAGGCCCACGAGTATGAGAGCGCTATCAGCCTGCTGAAAAACGACATCAAGAACAACAGTGAGAACGCCGGGCGCATCCGGGCGGAGCTAGACCAGCAGGAAGGCCGGGCGGGCTCCATTACCGGGCAGATCGCCGAGCGCCAGGCCCGGATGGAGCAACTTCAGGAAGAGATGGAGGATAGCCGGGGCCAGCTGGAGGACTTGAATGGCCAGGCGGAGGAGGCCCTGTGCTCTGCGGGCAGTCTCACTCAGGAGTTGGCTGTCCTTCAAGAGCGGGAACGGCTGGAGAGCGCCTCCGCCGGGGAGGCCAAGGAGCTGCTGTCCGCCCTGGCCGCCGCCGCCCAGGAACTCTACGACCGGGACGAGCAGGTGGGCCAGGAGCTGCTGGAGCAGGAGGACAAGGTCCGGCAGGCCCAGCAGTCCGGCCAGGCGCTGCGGGGGGAGCTGGACCAGGCCCTGGAGGAGCGGGACGCGGTGCGCAACGTCATCAGCGGCTACCAGATGCGCTGCCAGACCCGGCAGCGCAAAGCGGACGAGGCCCAGGAGCGCCACCGCAAGCTCCAGATGGACGAAAACGCCCTGAACTCACGCATCCATATGCTCACCGAGATGGAGAAGGTGTACGAGGGTT
>URQA01000076.1 GCA_900549885.1 uncultured Eubacteriales bacterium
CCTGCCGCTGAAAAAGGGGGGAAAATATCAGGAAACGGAGAGTACAATCTTTCCGATGTAAGCTCCGCTCTGAACAGGGGTCTCAACGCCGTCCACCGTCATGGACAGGCGCTTGCCGCCGGCGGCCTTGAGCACGGCGCCGTCGGCCAGGGTCAGGCCGGTGATGTAGCACGTGCCGGTGAGGGTCCAGGCGCTGCCGCTGTCCAGGCTCACCACCACGCCGTTGTTGACGGTGGGGGCCGCCCACTGGGTCACGTTGGACAGCTCCTCCCGGTTGCTCTCGTCGATCCGGGTCAGCCCCTCCCGGTAGGCCTGCCCGGCAGAGCTGATGATGCCGGTGATCTGGCTGCCCTTGAGGTTGACGCCCATGTTCTTGGGCCCGCGCAGGTCGTCCCCGTTGTGCCGGGCACGAACAGGCTCCATCATAGCGCCGTTGTCCGCCCCGCCGTCCGGTCTGCGGCGGATGCCGATGATCGTGTCGTGGAACTCGCCCATGGTACCGATCTCATTGTTCCGGTAGGCCCGGATGTTGGTGGTGGAGTTGTAGAGGTTGCCCTCCAGCTGGCAGTCGATGAAGTTGAGGGTCACGTCCTCCGTGGGGGAGACGGTAGACAGGTCCCGCTCCGGCATAGCCGTATCCTCCACGCCTACGGGGACATGGAAGGCGGACACGTTCATGCCGGATTCCTCGGTGTCCATCAACTGCACAATGGTGCCGTTGCCTGGCTTCATGCTGGTCTTTTCCACGTTGATGATAGTGGAGGACCCCTTGATGCACAGGGCGGACTTGCCCGTGACGAAGTCAGAGCCCTTGATGTCCAGCACGCTGTTGTCGTCGCTGACCACGAACACGCCGAAGTGGCGGCCCCGGATGCGGCTGTTCTGGATGGTGGACTTGCCCAGGCCCTCCATCCCCATGAGCATCAGGGGATAGCCGTTGACCTTGACGTCGCAGTTGTCGAAGATGACCTCGTTCTCGCCGATGCAGAAGGCGCCGTAGCCGTGGCTGCGGGGGCCGCTCAGCTCCATGCGGGAATCCTTGATGACCAGCCGGCAGCTCTCCCAGGTGCCGTCGATGGAGCACACGCCCCAGCCGTTGCTCTTGAGGTCGCAGTTGTCATAGGTCACGTTGGCGTTGTCCGTCAGCTGCACCAGTCTGTTGGACCCACGCACCCCGAGCTGCCAGGTAAAAGAGCCCAGCCAGTGCGTGTCGGGGCTCTGGTTGGTGACCCGGGTGTTGCGCACCGTGACATGGCTGTCCCCGCCGGCGTGAATGGCGCAGCGGGTGACGCCGTTGACGGTGAAGTCGCAGTTCTCGATGGTGACCTTGCTGTGGTCGATGGCGGCCACGGCGCTGCCCACGCCCAAAAAGTCGTTGTCGCCGAAGCCCTCGAAGCCCACGGTCACATCCTTGATGACGCACTCGGTGTCGCCGGTGACCAGGATGCCGTTGAAGCACTCCTCATTGCTGTAAAGGGTGAGGCCCTCCACCTTTTCTCCGGTGACAGACCCGTCGGCCAGCAGCGCGGCCACGCACTTGTCCTCGGCCACCTTGCCGTCCTCCAACACCACAGCGGTGTGGAAGTCGCGGCTGATCTGGTTGGCCTTCATCAGGCCGTGGGGGCCCATGGCATAGGCGTTGGTCACGCTGAGCACCACGTCGCCCTGATAGGTGCCCGGCTTGATGTCCCGCCCCACGCCGTTGACAGTCAGGGTCAGGAAGGTCCCCTCAGGCGACTTGAGCACCGCCCGCTCACAGATATGGAGCTTGGTGTAGCGCACCGTCTCGGTGATCAGCCAGGTGGACTGATAGAAGGTCGTCTCTTTGGAATTTCGGTCGATGATCTTTGTGTGATACAATGAATGTTCCTCCTTTCATTTCATCAAATCTGTACGGTCCGCAAGCAGAATGATATTACCAAATAAATTGTAGTCGCACCGGCTATTTTTGTGAAATACAGAAAAACGATTACGTGAAGCTTTGTTAGCGAAAAAAAATATAACTGTATTTCCTTCCAGAGCAGGATAGCCTCCCAGCGTTTTTTATGATAGACTAATAAAAATAGCCTTGCGAAAACTCCCCTAGCCTGTTTGGAGGTGCACACATCATGGAACTACGGCAGCTGCGCTATTTCGTCGCCGTGGCGGATACGCTGAACTTCAGCCGCGCTGCGGAGAGCATGTTTGTCTCTCAATCCTCCCTAAGTAAACAAATCTCCGACCTGGAGCAAGAGCTAGGCGTACTCCTGTTCCGCCGCAGTAAACACAATGTAGAACTGACTGAGGCCGGCCTGCTGTTAATGGATGAGGCCAAGGCAATCCTCCTTCGTTCTGAAAAGCTGGCCCCACTGCTCCAGCAGGCCGACAAGGTGTATCAAGAACGATCTGTCTTTATCGGCATCGACGCCAAGGCGGACAGTGATCCTCTGGTCCATTTGATCCTGGCTGAGGCAGTCTACCAGCAGCGTTTGGCTCTGCCGGGGCTACGTGCGTTGTTTTTCCGGCGCTCTCCCTCCGATCTCCACCAGGCGATTCTCAGCGGGGAACTAGACCTGGGACTATGTTTGTCTCCAGCGCCCACAATAGACAAGAGTTTTGAGCACTGCCTGCTTAGCCACGATGAAATGGCCCTGATCCTACGCAGCGACGAGGCGCTGCCTGACGAACCGTCTACAGTCCGGCGCCTGCTAGATCGCAGAGGGTTGGTCATGACCAGGAGGGAGTTGCCCGAGCTTTCCCATGTGGTCCAGATCCTCAACGACCTCGGCTGCTCTCCCAAGATACGGTACACCGAGGATAGAACCTCCATGTTGCTCAACATTGAAAGCGGCGATGGCCTCGCTATCCTTCCTCGGTCTGGTATCCACCGGCTGCACAACCCCCACATCCAAGCTCTTTCCCTGCACACGGATCTGGCCAGGCTCTATCTGCTGGCAGTATGGAGGCGCGGGGCATCTCCCCTTGTCAAGCAAATCGTTTTTGAGACCCGTAAAAATATAGAGGCCATGCGGTCGAATCCACTCTGACGCAGATGCTCTTCCGTCAACGGGAGGACGTTCCAGAATTTTACTTCTAGGTGATTACGCCAGTCTGGAGCGATTATACAGGAGATCCGCGATGGATCTTTTTCTGCCGTCACCTCGTAAACTGATCGTCCAAAATCAATGACGCCGGGCAAAGCTCTGTCCGGCGTCATCTTTTTTACTCAAGCATACTACAGGGGACGAAAGTATGGTCATTCCCCTAAAAGTGTGTAGCGTGGGGTGAGAAGAGGATGCTGCATGCAGGCTTTACACAACTGCGCTAGGCCAGATATAAAAGCATCAGCCAGGCCAGCCGCCTCTTGAAAATACGCATCCAGCGTGTCTGTGACGAAATGAACTTGGCCGAGAAAGGGCTGTCCCTCTAAAAAGATCTATGGAGGGGCATCCTTTCGTCGCAGCCACCGGGATTGGCATCTTTGTAGCTGTCATCAGCGAGCACATGAATTTCTGCTCTGGTCCGCTTATCAGCTATCACCTGGTAGACCAGAAAATAGCTCTAGAACATCTGTTGACGAATCAGACGGAATGTACCCTGGGCGGCCAATTCCAGTGAGGATGTCCGGTCCCGCGTTGTGTCCCTTTTCCGGTATGAGCGGTTCGCCATCGCCAGCCCTTTCACCCTCTGGCCAGACAAAAGGACACATCCCTGGAAGCGCTGTCCTTCTATCCCGTCGGCCGTAATGACTTTGACTGTGACGAGGCGGCTGTCCACTTGCTGTTTGGCCATGCTGGCACAGCCGCGAACATCGCAGCTGACACCAACAAGCTTCTCATTCTTCCGAAGAAAATCGCCTCGAGAAAATGTATCGGCATCTGTTCCCCCTCGCTCCCCGTGAAATATGGGGTAATCCACTGGGCTCAAATCTCTGTGCCTGGCGCCTTCTCGCCCCGCTCCGTCTGCCCGGTCAGATATTCATGGCCACACCGTACGCACTCCGGTTCGTCGTCTGGATCGTGCCGGGCTTTTGACAGTCTCCCACCATAAAGAAGCGTGTCCCGACACCGTAAAAGGACAGGGCCTCATCTTTTTTCGCCCGCATTCCCACCGACAAAACCACAGAATCAGCCGAGATGTCGTGACAACCCCC
The DNA here is from genome assembly GCA_900549885.1 of uncultured Eubacteriales bacterium. Taxonomy (GTDB): domain Bacteria; phylum Bacillota; class Clostridia; order Oscillospirales; family Oscillospiraceae; genus Enterenecus. The sequence goes on from URQA01000076.1 coordinate 4,133, forward strand.
ATCCGCGTCGACATAGGTGACGCAGTTATCTGTGATCTTCTTTGCCGTGGCATTCAAAACAAAATGGAACGTGGGAATCGCTTCCCAGGCGGTTTGGAACATGGACCGATAGTGGATGAACGTACAGTCGGCCGCCAGTTCACTCCGCATCTCGATCACGGTGACCTCATGCCCCTGCTGGGCCAAGAACATGCCCGTCTCCACACCGACCTCGCCACCGCCGATCACAACGACGTTTTTTCCCAGCTTTTCAGAGGATAGGATCGCATCGGTGGCAACGGTCACATTGGCTCTATCCGCGCCGGGGATCGGAGGAACAATCGGTTCTGCCCCGACGGCTGCCACAACCACGTCGTAGTCGCCGCCCAGCGTCTCTGGCCTGGCCCGGGTGTTCAGAATGACCTGGACGTGCTTCTTCTCCACTTGCCGGATCAGATAATCCTTATAGGCCTTCAGGGTCCACTTGAACGGGACATAGTCCGCGTGCTTGATCGCGCCGCCCAGCTTGTCCTGCGCCTCGAAAATCGTGACACGGTGCCCCCGGTCAGCCAAATACAGCGCGGTTCTCATCCCGCCGGGTCCGCCGCCGATCACGGCCACTTTTTTGCTCTCCCCGGCCGCGGTCCCGATATAACGGTCCACCGCCTCAAAACCAAACCGGGGGTTGACCGAACAGACGGTGGTCATAACATCTCCTCTTCCCCGTCCATGGCATTTATTGCAGCGCAGACAAGGTACAAGGTCGTCCTTTCGGTTCTCGTACAGCAGCTGGCCATAGTCGGGGTTGGAGATCCAGGCGCGCGCCATCGCCACCAGATCCAGCTTTCCGTCCGCAATGGCCTTGTCGGCAATCTCCGGATCGAAATAGCCCCCCACGTTGGAGACCAAAACGTCAAGCCCAGCGGACTTGATCCTTGCCGCTAAGCTCAAAAACGGCGTCGGGTTCAGTTCAAAGGGGATCGGGTGATTTGGGTCGCCCTCGGCAGAACGAACCTGTACGATATCGACATACGGTTCCGCCAGCTTGAGAAATTCAATGCCCTCTTCGACCGAGTAACCGCCCTCCGGCTCCTCCCCGGAAAACTGTATCTCGATGAGCATATCGTCCCCGGCGACCTTCTTGACCTCCTCCAGCATCATCAGGGCAAAGCGGGCGCGATTTGCAAAGCTCCCGCCGAATTCGTCTGTCCGCTGATTGGACAGCGGAGACAACAGCTGTCCGGGCAGCTGCGCCCGATAACTCATGTGGACGGTAACCGCATCGTACCCCAGCCGTTTATAGACCCTGGTGCGTTGGCCATAGCTTCTGGCAATCTTCACCAGATCTTCCGCCGACACCTCATCTCCGATGAATTGAAAATTCATGGCGCTCATGCCTTTTCCCGGGCCTGTCTTCGGGCTGGCGTCCACGATTTCAACCGTCCCGTCCTTCCTCTCGTAACGGAACTTTTTGTTGGCCGAAAACAGCGACCCGCTGACCAGGGAGCCTACGGCGTGCAACGCCTCCACCAGCTCCGCTACATAATTTTGACACTGGGCATTTCTCAGGTCAAACTCCGGGAAGTGCGCCGCATCCACAGAGTCCGGCAACGCGGCCGCATCCACCATATCTTCAAACCCGCCCAATGTGATGAACGCCGCCCCCGCGCGAGCGCGGCCCACAAAGTGTGCGATGGTGGGGTCCGCCGGATATTTTTCCGGCCCCTGGGAAAAGTGCGGCAGGGAGTTGGATGACTGCATCCGGTTTTTGAGCACAAATCTGCCCACCTGGATGGGACTCAACAAATGGGGATATCACTACTCCATCCGGCGCGTGAGAAAAAGCGCGTCAGAAACCATACCGAACAAGTCGGTTGAATTGGGTCAAGTTCCATTCAAAAAGTGTTCTATTTTTGCCAAGCTAAGCAGCAAAGTCAATCGATAATAAGTTGTCAGCCCCATCCGTTTTTACCGGCTGGTAATGAATGGGCGGCAGCACTTCTTGCTGCCGCCCATTCATTAAATCAGGGAAGCCAGGACGCTGGCCTTAGTCACGATCCCTTGGAGCCGCCCGTCTCCATCCACTACGGCGATTGGGTAAGCGGCCTCCGCGGCCATGGGCATGATGTCCGCCACCAGAGCGTCCGGGGTGGTGGTCTGTACCTCCCGGCGCATCACATCGCCAATGGCCAAGCCGTTCCGCTGGGCGCGGATGGCATCTTGGATGGCAAGGATCCCCACCAGACGCAGCTGGTCATCCACAACGTATACTGTGGAGAGGGCGTTCTTCTGCATCGCCTTGATGGCGAAGCCCGGGCCATCCTTCAGCTGGGCCAAGCTGGACGGCGTGATCATAATATGCCGTACAGTCGTCACCTTGGACTTATCGGCGCTGTCGGTGAAGTCCCGCACATAGTCGTCGATGGGGTGGGCGCTCATGCCCTCCGGCGTGTCCACCTGGACGACCTTGCTGTCCCGCATGATGGCCACGGTATCCCCCAGCTTAAACGCCTCGTCCATATCGTGGGTAATGAAAATGACCGTTTTCTGGAGCTTGCGCTGAATCTGAAGCAGCTCAAACTGCATATCCCGCCGCACCAAGGGGTCTAGGGCGGAAAACGGCTCATCCATCAGCAGCACATCCGGGTCGTTGGCCAGTGCGCGGGCAATGCCTACCCGCTGCCGCATGCCGCCGGACAGCTGCCCACAGTTTTGGTGCTCCCATCCGTCCAGTCCCACCATGGAAATCATCTCCATGGCCTTTTTTTCCCGTTCAGCCCGGGACATTCCCCGGACCTCCAGGCCGTAGGCTACGTTTCCCAGCACGTCCCGGTGGCTCATCAAGCCAAAAGACTGAAATACCATGGAAATGTTATTCCGGCGGAACTGCAATAGCTCCCGCTGGTTCATATCCGCCAGATTCCGCCCATCAAAAAGGATTCTGCCGTTGGTGGGCTTGTTCAGGCGGTTAAAGCAGCGCACCAGCGTGGATTTGCCTGAACCGGACAGGCCGATGATTACAAAGATCTCCCCCCGTGGGATCTCCAGGTTCACATCCCACAGCGCTACGGTGCACCCTGTCTTTTTATATACCTCGTCCTTGCTGGCGCCGGCTTCCATCATTCTGGCGGCCTCGTCCCGATTAGCGCCATAGAGCTTATTGACATGCTCCACCCGAATTACAATATCCCGGCTGCTTGATGCCATCACAATTCCCCCTTCCTCACTTTTTTCCATCGGCCGCCTGCTCATCCCGCTTTTTGCGGGACTTTTTCTTGGCCGGGCTGGTCCAGCTCTGGGTCAGACGGTCCAAAACAATGGCCAGGATGACCACACTGATGCCAGCCACCAGCCCCCGTCCGATTTCAATGCGGTTTACCGCCTCCAGCACCTCCATCCCCAGGCCCCGGGCGCCGATCATAGAGGTGGTCACCACCATGGCCATGGCCATCATCAGCGTCTGGTTCACGCCGGTCATAATGGTGGGCAGAGCCTGGGGAATCTGGACCTTCCAGAGCGCCTGGCTCTTCGTGGAGCCAAAAGACTTGGCGGCCTCCACCACCTCCTTATCCACCTGCCGGATGCCGAGGCTGGTCAGCCGGATTACCGGCACCACGGCATAGATGACCGTGGCGATCACGGCGGAGGCGTTTCCTGTGCCAAACAGCAGCAGGGCGGGAATGAGGTAGACAAACACCGGCATGGTCTGCATGGTGTCCAGAATCGGGCGCATAATCCGGTTGGCCCGGTCGGAGGCGGAAAGGAGAACGCCCACAGGCAGCCCGATAACCAGGGCAATCAGCACGCTGGCAAGGACGATGGACAAGGTCAATTCCATCATAGACCAATAGCCCACCGCGCCGATCAGGGCGAAAAGCCCTCCATAAAGGATACCGCTGCGGACCTTTCCCTTCGCCCGCCAGCCCAATACGCCCACCAGCAGCACCAGGATGGGCCAAGGAATATGGCTGAGCAGAAAGTTGATGGCGCTGACCAGTCCGCCCAGGGCGCCGCGGATGGCATTAAGCACACCGTCGGCCCACACGGCAAAGGACCGGACCGCCCCGTCAATGGCGCTGGTGTCCAGCGGCAGGACGGCCGGGAACTCAAAGAGCCAGTCCAGGGTGCCGCCGCTCTGGGAGGCATCAGAAGTCAGCCCGGTGCGCAGGGTCTCCGCCTGTTCCGGGGTGAGCCACTGGTCAATCAGCTCCGGATGAGACTGCGTCAGCAGCCACCGGGCGGCATCCTCGTAGTCTGAGGAGCCGGTCTCCTGCATATAGGCAAGAGCCTCGCTGATGAGAGCCGACGACATACTGAAATTGGAAAGGAATTCACAGTATTCCGGGTTGGAAGCGGCAAAATCGTTGCTCACGGCCACAGTGACCGTCACCGCCGGACAGGCACCGATGCCGTCCTGGTAAACGGCCGGGTCATAGGGGCTGTCCTCCAACAGCACAAAATCATACATTCCCAACAGCCATGTGGGTTCCCAATAATAGGCTACGATTGGCTCCTGCTTATCCCAGGCGGAGGTCATGGCTGTATTCAAAATGGCGTCGCTGCCGGAGACAAAGTAGTTATAATACTGGTCCAGCCCATAGGCGGCCACCTTTTTTTCCATGATCTCAGTGATCTCCCAGCCGGCGATCCCCCCATAGATGATCCCTTTCGAGGGATCCTCCGGATCGGGAAACAACTCTGGATACTTGGCCAGATCCTGCACCGTCTTTAAGTCCGGGTACTGATCCGCCACATACCGGGGAATGTAGAATCCCTGATAATTGTCGTTGAAGTTGACGCCCAATTCCACAAATTTTCCGGCATCCAGGTCATCATGGTAGGAGGCAATGTTGTCCGTCCACTCCTCCATATGTACGTCCACCTCTCCGGCAACCAGGGCTTCATGGGAGATAGGGGTGGAACCGGGCGTCTCCTGCCAGGTGTAACCGAAGACCTCTTCGGCTACCAATCCGGCCAGGGCATTGTTTAGCTTGATGGAATCCCAGCCCACATCAGCGAAGGTAATCGTTGTTTTCTCCGCGGCCTGATCTTGGGCAAAGCAAACTGTACTTCCCACGGCCAACAGGGCTGCCGCCAGGGCGACAGCCAGTGCGCCGGAGATAAGGACACGTTTCTTCATTGAGGTTACATCCTTTCTGGGCTGGATTGAACAGGACATTGTCCCAGGCACCCTTAAAATCTGACAACCCAATCATATAATATAAGTTGTCAATTTGTCAAGTTAATGTTCTATAAGGATCTTGATATGGCTACGGCCATATGAAAAGACAAACTTCCCCTGGAGGCGGATGCTTCCAGGGGAAGTTGATTCTATTTTGAGTCAGCGTCTGGGCTATCTGGCTGGCCTAAGAGTTGAGTCACCTGGTCGACCTGAGCCAGCTCACAGGCCACCACCAGGGTGTCACCGCAGTCCAAAACCGTTTGAGGGCCGGGAGAGAGCTGGACGGCGCCACCCTTTCGGACAGCTACGATGGTCGCACCCGTCCGTTGGCGGAACTGGAGTTGGCCGATGGTTTTGCCTGCGGCGGCTGTGCTTGGCCGGATATGGAACTCATAGGTACGGAAGCGGTCGCTGGAATGGAAGCGCTCCCACAAGTCGCTGATTTGGAGAAAGGTTGTGTTGATCTCCGCATTAAGAGCGTCTCGTTGGGCTACCAGGTTTCGCAGTTTGGCTTTCAACGCCAGCAGGTCCCGGTTCGCCTGGTACTGCTCCACGTACTCTGCAGCCCGCTGCTGGGAGAGAACCGTAGATCCGCTGTTATTTTTGATTGCCACAATTCCCAGATAACTGAGGTGTCCCAAAGCGCGGCGTATCGTTTCTGGGGAAACCCCGTACTGAGAACTCATGAGGGAACGGCCGGAAAAGCGGTCCCCTTCTTTCAGTTCACCAACAGCGATTTTGGCGGCGATGTCAAAGGCCACCTGAGAATAAACCGGCGGTTTATCAGAATGCTTCATAGCGTTGCTGCCGTCCCCTTCGTTGATTTTATAATAGAATACCACGAAGGGGTCAAAAAGTCGAATAGTTTTATGATATCCGTTCTCATCCCACCACAGGGCCATCAAATCAATTGCGGTAGTATGCGCCCCGAATGGCATATCATTGCTGTGGTCGGAAAGAAAGTTGGTTCTACTGCCATCAACACACGCCGATGAGATTCCAATAAGGGATCATCACCACCAGCATCCAAAGCATAAAGAAGATGAACTTTGCCGCGCAGATCTGGACGAAGTGCTTGAGCTTTACCGTCCCGAAGGAATAGAACACCAGGAACGCAGTGGACTCATAGGGTAGGAACACCAGGTTGCAAGACAGGTAGAAGGCGTATAGGCCCAGTAGGGGGTTAATGCCCATGCTAGATGCGATCTCCACCAGGGGTGCGGTCCCCACTCCCATCATAGCCAGCGGGGTAAGCAGGAAGTTGAGCACCGTACCCAGCAGGGCCGCTGCCCCGGCAAACAGCCAATGGTTGGACAGTCCCTCGATCAGAGGCGTGACCGTCTGGGTGATGAGCGGACCGATCCCCAGCCCGCCGGCCACAAAGCCGATGGACATACAGGCCACGGCAAAGAAGATAACGGGGAACTTGACGCCCTTGATGGACTCCTCTGTGGCCACGCTGATGCCGGGAATGAACATAACCCAGGGTACCAGAGCCAGAATCCACTCACCACTGAAGCCGGTGAGATTGGTGGTCAGCAGCAAGAGGATGATAACGATAGAGATGATCAGGCCCTTGACCTCTCGAGGAGACATCTTCCCTAGTTTTTTGTACTCCACTTCAAAATACTCTTTGCCGTTGATGGGCAGGTCGGGCTTCCAGAACTTGCACATGCCCAGTACAAAGAGCACCAGGGCGATGATCCACGGCCAGTTGTGCAAGAAGAACTGGGCATAGGTGATATTGAACCCGTCCCCCAGTGCCGACTGGGCGCCGCCGATGAGCACGGACATATTACTGGGCTTGAAGATGAACAGGCACCCGTCCACACAGCAAATGGCGGACACCATGGTAATGCCAGCGGCAGTCTTGCTGTTGCCCAGCTTCAGGGCCACACAAATGCCAAAGACAAAGGCTACCATCACTGTGTCAGCAGAGCCGGAGGTCATAAAGGTAAGCAACAGGCTGGCTGCCAGGATGCCCAGCAGGATGCCCCGATAGGTGCCGCCGGTCTTGGCCAGGATGCCGTAGGCCAGCCGCTGGAGCAGGCCACACTCCGCCAGCCCCATGGCCAGGATGAACGCACCCACCAGCATAAAGGGAAGCGGCTTGGTCCAGGCACTCAGGGCGGTCTCCGCCGGGGCAATCTGGAGCAAAATGTACAGGGCGGGCAGGAAGATGGCGGACATGAGAATGGGAACCAGTTCCAGAGCGATGACAATCATCATGAACAGGGTCACCACAAAGAACAGGCGGATGGGCGCGGTGAACACGTCGCCTATAGGGATCAGGAACAGCAACGCGGGGACGACGATGGCGACCAGCCATTTCAACAAAACCACTGGGGAACGTCTAGTTGTCTCCATGTGTCTCTCTCCTTTTTGTTGAGATCACGCCGGGGCTACTGCCCCGGCGCGGCGGGG
>URQA01000077.1 GCA_900549885.1 uncultured Eubacteriales bacterium
GCCGTTGATGCCGATGCCGCCGAAGGCGATGTCCACGCCGCCCAGCTCCTCGATCAGGGCGGGGATGCGGCCCAGGTCGTTGGGATCGGGGAAGACCCGCTGCTCCTCGGGCATGAGCAGCTCCGGGGCGATCTTGCCATATACCTCCCGGGCCATGAAGCCCCGGAAGGACAGGGGATTCTCCTCGGCGATCCACTGGCCGTCGTCGGTGAGGTACTCGTCCATGTTGATGAACCAGCAGTTCCTGAGGCTGACGCGGTCGCGGTTCACCAGGCGGACGAAGATGGGGTACTGGCCCACGGGGCCCACGGGGCAGATGAAGACGGTTTTTTTCCCCCGGGCGTTGTGCTCCTTGATGGTGTTCACCATCTCCAGGGCCATCTCATAGAAGACCTCCCCGGAGTCCCCCAGAGGGTAGACGGGGATCTTGGCGTTTTTGCCCAGGTCCTGGGCGGGGATCTGAAAGTAATCCATAGCTTGTATTCCTTTCCTGGCCCGCCTCAGAAAAGGTGGGCCACATTGAGTTCACGAATGATATCCACGATTTCTTTGGTGCGGGTGCAGCCCAGCTTGCGCAGCAGGCTCTTCACCTGGGTTTTGACGGTGACCACCTCCACGCAGCGAATGGCAGCGATCTCCTTGAGTTTTTTGCCGTCCAACAGCAGCCGTACCAAGTCCCGTTCCGCCCCAGTCATCTGGGACACCGTACTGATGAAGAACAGCAGGCTGCGCTCGGAGCTGCGCAGACGGGAGTACTCCTTGAGCAGCAGGTTCTGGATCTTGCCATCCAGCATGGGATGGCCGTTGTAGGCACTGCGGATGTGGAGCAACAGCTCCTCATCTGGACAGCCCTTGACGATGTAGTCTACCGCTCCGGCCCCCATGGAGGTGAGGATGATGTTGTCTGTCTCATGGGCGGTAAGGAAGATCACCTTCAGTTTCGGGCGCTTTTCCAGGATATGCTCTGTGGCCCGGATGCCTGCAGTGGTGGTTTCCATCTCAATGTCCATGAGAATGAGGTCTGCGGGAGTGGACAACGCCATGGCCTCGATGTCCCGTCCACTGCTAGCGCAGCCGGCCACTTCCATGTCTTGCTGCTGGGAGAGGGTGTCGCACAGGTCTTCCCGGAGCAAATCAAAGTCCTCCGCTACAAGAATTCGGATCATGATGGCCGCGTACCTCCCTCCTGGCCCGACAGCCTTGCGGAGTACCGGGGCAATAAGATGAGAAAGGAAACACCGCCTCCCGGCCGATTCTCCACACGGATGGAGCCTAAATGGCTGCGCACGATAGTGCGCACATGATACAACCCCATGCCCCAGTTGAAATTGGTGTTTTTCCCGGAGTAAAAGGGCTCAAAGATATGCTTGATGTCAGTAGGTGGAATACCGGTGCCCCGGTCCCGCACCTCCAGCACGGTGTACAGACGCTCCTGATGGCTCAACAGTTCCACCGGATCCTTCCGGCCAGCCTCCAACGTAGCTTCCCAGCCGTTGGTGATCAGGTTATACAGCGCTTCACTGAGGTAGTTTTCATCGGCTAATACCTGGATGGCCCCGTCCAATCCCAGAAAGAGGGCCCCGTCTGGGTATTTTTTGCGAAAACGCTCCGCAGTGACCTCGCCCAGCCGGTCCAATCCCACGGGGACCAGCCGGACCGATTTCGCTTTTACCGTGCGGTAGAGTTCTTCCGAACGGGAGATAAGCAGTTCGTTGCCGTTGGACAGGCTGTCGGTATACTCTTTCAGCCTGTCCAAGTCCGGGCAGGGCTGTGCCAGCTCCGCCCGGATACGCTTATAGAGCACACGGTTGGCCAGCAGCTGGTTTTTAATGCTGTGGACAAAGACGCTGGCTCCAGTACGGGCCACATCGAATTTCCGCTCCAGGGCCACATCCTCCCGGTCATTGAAAAAGCTGTCCTGAGTATAGCGGGCCAGGCTCACCAAGCCCGCGACGCCGCACACTACATTAACGGCCACCAGCAGGATGTAGCCGGGGACGGTAAGGCTGTACTGAAGATAACCGAGCCCCTTGATCCAGAAGTAGTCATAGCTGTAAAAACGGTAGATCTGGCCCGGGTCCTGTCCGGAGTAGAGTAGATACAGGGCAGATAGAGCGACCGGACACAGGGCCACTGCAAAGAACTGCCGGCGGCAGAAAGGAATGGTGATGGAACAAAACTCATGGGCCAGCAAGATCAAGGCCAGCACCACATAACCAATGACCCATATCCAGGAAAAGCAGTACAGCGCAGCCTGGGTCCAGGGTGCAATGTCCACCAGATAGCGGTACAGCGCCGGACAGTAAAAAATCAAAGTGACAACGGGCAGAGCCAATGCCAGCCGCCGTACCCATGGATGTTTACGCACCGGGCCAGCCATGGAGTAGACCATGGCCAATTCCAGCAGACATAAGGGAAACAGGTGGCGGCCCAAAGCCAGCAGATAGCCCGTCTGGTTCAGGGTGATCAGACGGTACTGAAGCCAAATGCGCAGATCTCGGGAGAAGTACAAAAAGCGCTCGACCTCTGCGGAGACGCCGCCCCGCTTGGCTATGACAATCATGATTCCCATAAGAAACAGCATCAGGGAAAAACAGGTGGCGGCCAGGAGCAGAGACTCCCGGTTTTTCTTCACAATCAGAACGGCCACACAGCCTAGGAACAGTCCAGCCACCAGCACGATGAGCATATAGATATCTCCCCTTTCCGGCCATCTCTGGCGCAAATTTATTTTAGACGGAACGGGAGGATTTGTAAATCATAAAAGTATGGGGCGGCGGCGAACACGCCGCCGCCCCTTTCAAGGCAGAAACCAGATATGGGGCCTGAACTTAATAGTTGCCAGCCTCCTTGATGATGTCGTAGATAACATAGTCGCTGACAGGACACTTCTGGTCTTCCGTAATCGCGCCGGAAGACACCATCATCTCCTGCTGAAGCTCATAGTAGCCGTCCACGGTGCCGTCGTCGATGCCGGCCAGAACTTCTTTGCCGGTGAGCCAGTCAGCATCGCCCCGGGCCTGGATGAGAACGTCCTCCACATCCAGAGCTAGGAAGTCGGCCACCCAGCCGGAAACCTCTTCATAATTTTCCTCCAGGGCGGCGTAGTCCATAGCGCGGAGCAGGGCGCGCATGAAGCGAACGGCTACGTCGTGATGGGCCTCTAGGTACTCGGGCATGGCGATCCAGCTAGCCAGGGAGATGCTGATGTCGGAGAAGTCGGTATTCTGGGCCAGCTTGGTGGCGCCTTCCATCTCGTCCAGGATAGTCAGGCTCTGGGGGGACCAGATAGCGCAGGCATCCACGCCGCCGGACAGCATGGCGGTTACCACGTTGGCAGCGTCCATATCCATGGGGGTGATGTCGGCCATGGTCAGGCCCACGCTGTTCAGAGCGTTGGTCAGGATGGTCTCGCTGGAGGTACCGGAGGAATAGGCTACGGTCTTGCCCTTCAGATCCTCAAGAGTGGTGACGTTAGGGCCTCCGATGACTGCGTCGCCGTTGGAGATGTGGGACAGGCCGATGATGGAAGCCTGGCCCTGGACGCACAGCTTATGGGCGCCGTCGCCGATGTAGCCGAAGTCAACGGAGCCGCTTTCCATCGCGGAGATGATCACCGGGCCGGAGTCAAAGGACATGAGATTGACGGTGATGGCCTCATCCTCAAAATAGCCCAGCTCCTGGGCGGCGATGACCGCCCAAAGGCTGCCGTAGTTGGGCATGTAGGCCACGTTCAGGGTGACCGGGTCCAGAGCGGGGGCCTCAGACTCGGGAGCATCAGACTCAGGGGCCTGAGAGTCGGACACAGGCTCGCTGGCCGGGGGGGTGGAAGCATTTCCGGTATCGTTGCTGCAGGCGGCCAGCAGGCCGGCCACCATAGCCAGGGCCATCAGCATGGCGAAGAGCTTTTTGAGTTTCATTCTTTTAAGTCCTCCTTTGATGTTTTGTTTGCAAGCAGGAATACAGCGCAATTATTGCAACGGCCTGGCGGCCGCTCCAACCACGGTTTACTTCCGGACTTCCAGGTATTCCTGATAGACCTGACTCCAGATATGGTTTTTCAGCTCCAGGAACCGGGGGGTCATTTTGGTTTCTTGGGTACGGGGATAGGGAATGTCGATGTCGACGATGTCCTTGATACGTCCGGGGCGGGCGCTCATGATGATTACCCGCTGGGCTAAAATGATGGCTTCATCCACATCGTGGGTGATAAAAAAACAGGTTTTCTGATCCCGCTCCCAGGTCTCCAGCAGCTCACTTTGCAGTTGAGTACGGGTCTGGGCGTCCAAGGCTCCGAAGGGTTCGTCCATAAGCAGCACCTCCGGGTCTGCGGCGTAGGCCCGGGCGATGGCCACCCGTTGCTTCATGCCGCCGGACAACTCCTTGGGATAGTGGTCGGCAAACTTCTCTAGGTCTACCTTTGCCAGATACTGCATGGCCAGATCCTGAGCCTGCTTGCCCTTCACACCCTTCATCTCCAGGGCGAACATGACGTTTTTCTTCACGGTCAGCCAGGGGAACAAGGCATACTGCTGAAAGACCACACCCCGGTCGGTGCCGGTACCGCTGACCGCCTTTCCATTGCAGTAAACTGTGCCCGAGGTGGCGTCAGTCAGGCCAGCGATAATATTAAGCAGGGTGGATTTGCCGCAGCCGGATGGGCCTACCACACAGATGAATTCGTTTTCGTAAATATCCAGGTTTACCCCGTTTAAGGCGACCATCTCGCCGTTTCGGGTGCTGAAGACTTTGCGGACGTTGTCGATCTTCAGCTTCAGACCTCTCGCTTCTCCTGCCATCCCGTCAGCTTCCTTTCTAAGAATTTGATGATGTTGTCCAGCGTGATGCCGATGATGCCGATGACGATGACATAGGCCAGCATGGGCGCCGACTCATAGGTCTGATTGAGTGCCCGGATGCGCATACCCAATCCGGCCACGGCACCAGTGGATTCGGCGGCGATCAGAGTGGTCAGGGCCACGGAAGCACCCAGCCGTACGGCAGTGAGGATGAAGGGGAGAGTGGCTGGCGCGATGACCCGAATAAAGATATCTTTATCGCTGGCCCCAAGTACCCGGGCGGCCTTAATGAGGGTCTCGTCCACGTTGACCACGCCCTGATAGATGGTGACGCACATGGTCAGAAAGCAGGCGATGGTGATGACGATAATTTGGGGACGCCGTCCCACGCCGGCCACAATGACGATCAGGGGAACGTAGGCCAGAGGAGGGATGTTGCGAATGAACTGAATCCAGGGGTTGAGGATGTTGCGCACCGGCAGATACCATGCCATAAGGATTGCCACAGGCAGAGCGATGACAAAGCCCAGAGCATACCCGCCGAACACGGAGATCAAGCTGCTGGCGATATCTTGGAAAAACACGCCCCGCTGGATCATGGTGATAAGTCCCTTGATGGTGACGATCATGTTGGGGAAGCCGCGGGAGGTCTGGGGGATGATAGACAGCAGATACCAGACCAGCATGGCCGCCAGGAACGAGATCAGCAGCCACACCTTAGCGGGAATACGGCTGGCAAGGGATTTTTTCTTCTTCGTTTCCATGAAACCGGACCACTCCTTCTCATCATTACATACAGGGCACAGAAAGGCCGCTGGTCTATCCCGTTTCCTATATTATTTGATACCAGTATAAGGGAAACCGGCAAAAAGAAAAGTATGATTTTTTATCATACCTCTAGCATGTGGCATGCGGGAATTTGCCCGGACGGAGACTGCAAAAGGGAGGGGCGCTGTACAGCGCGCCCCTCCCTTTTGCACAGAGGATAGGCTGAGGTATATCGCTCCATCAACTAGACGCTTTAACAAGAAAAGCTTGTTGCACAGTGCAATACCTGCTCAGATATGATTCGCTAGAGCATAGGCGGCCCGCAGTCCGGTCTGGACACAGCCTACCTTGTCGCAGTCACCGATCATGTGGGTGCGTACGGTACCGTCCATAAAGGCCATGGCCTCCTCTTGGCGGGCTTTCATCCCAGCTGCTAACACCACACTTTGGGCTGAAATGGTGTGCCTTTTGCCGTCTGCATCCTCGTAGGTCACGCCGTTGGGATGGATGGCGGTGACCCGGGCGTTGAGATGGTAAGTAAAGCCCTCCTGGGTCTCCCAGGCACGCTCGAACAGGGAGCGGAAGTGGACTGGGACGCTCTCAGGGGACAGGACAGGGCCCATCTCCAGCAAGGTGACGGCGTGGCCGTGCTTGGCCAGGTGCAGGCCCATCTCCACGCCAATCTCGCCGCCACCCACGACCACCACCTCATGGCCCATGTCCGGTTCCTTGGCCACCGTGTCCACAGCGGGGATGACGTTGTCCCCGTGGATACCTGGGATGGATGGATAGAGAGGCTCTGAGCCGATGGCCACCACCACCTCGTCATAGCCCTCCGTCCGGAGCATGGTCGGATCCGCGGGCGTGCCCAGCTTCACATCCACGGCGGACTTTTGGATCTGGTAGATCAGGTAGTCCCGGAATTTCACCAGGGTCCACTTGATGTCGATGCCCTCGGTGGCATTGATGAGGCCGCCCAGCCGAGTATCCTTCTCATAGAGGGTGACGGCGTGGCCCCGGCGGGATAGCAGCAGGGCGGCTTCCATGCCGGTGGGGCCGCCCCCCACCACGGCGATCTTCTTGGGCTTTTGGGGCGGGGAGACCAACCGCTCCACCTTGTGCTCCAACCCCCACTCCGGATTGACCGAGCACACGGTGTTCCAGTTGCCGGGGCCGGCCACGTGGCACTTGTTGCACCGCAGGCAGGGCACCACGTCGTCGTTGCGCCCCTCGTAGGCCTTGACGCCCCACTGGGGGTCGGCGATAAAGGCCCGGGCCGCGCCGATGAAGTCTGCGTCCCCGGAGGCGATGATGTCCTCGCAGTGGTCCAGGTCCTGGCAGCCGCCCACCACATCCACATACACGTTTTGGATCCCCGCCTCCCGCAGGCCCCTGCGGATGGCCGCAGCGTTGTCTCGCTGGGGGATCTCCCGCAGGTCCAGATAGGTGGGCTGGGAGGGGTCGATAGACCCGCCCCGGATCTGGAGGATGTCCACCTTGCCGGGACACAGCTTGGCAAACTCAATCTGGTCAGCCAGGGTCAGGCCGCCTTCGAACAGGTCATCCTCCCGGCCGGAAATAGAGATCTCGATAAGAAAGTTCTTCCCGCAGGTATTCTTGATGGCCTCACAAATCATCAAGGGGAACCGGGCCCGGTTCTCGATGGAGCCGCCGAACTCATCGGTGCGTTTATTGGACAAGGGGGAGAGAAAACGGCCAGGGAACATGAGCCGGTAGGCCATGTGCATGAAGCACATGTCAAAGCCCAGAGACTGGGCCAACTTGGCCTCTTGGGCATAGGCCTCCACCATCTGGTAGAGCAGCTCCTTTGGGGCGGCCTTGCCGTATTCCGCCTTGGATCCATCCCCGGCCACGAATTCGCTGAGCACGCCGTCCGAGGCATCATACCCCTTGACAATGTTCATATCCGGGAGCACCAGATAACTGGCCTTGGCACCGTAGTAGTGGACCATGTCCGCCACCTGGGCGAACATATGCTGGTGCTGCCCCTGGTGGATGTCCAGGGTCAGGGAGTGGGGGTCGTTGGTCTTGACCGGGTTGTTCCCCTTGCAGGTGACCACCGCCGCCCCTGCCTTAGCCTTGTTGGCATAGTGGGAGATGAGGGCCTCCGTGGGCCATTTCTCCGTGGCCTGGATGAAATGGGGGTTGGAGGCAGTGGCGATCAGCCGGTTGCGGAGCACCACGTTATTGATCTTCACCGGGGATAGTAGATGAGAATATTTTAATGACATGAGGATCGCTCCATTTTTTGCGAAATAGTGATGACTTGAATCAGAGACTTGCCTCAGCTTTGGCCGAAGCAAAAGCTGTCTCGAACTGCTCCCGGGTGAAGGGACCGCCGTGGCCCGAATAGAAAACAGTGCATCCGGTGTTTCTCAGTCTTTCCAAACTAGGGAAGAGCAGCTCGTTGGCTTTGTTCCGGTCAGGATGATACCCAAAATAGGCGATAGTTGGAGCGCCATGGGTGAACTCGTCCTGACAGATGAGGTCACCTATGATGGCCTGCCCATCTTCTAGGATGACACAGCAATCGGACAGAGAGTGGCCAGGTGTGGCGATGACCTTGCCAGAGATCCCAAATGGATGGAGGTCCAACAAGTCGTCCCAAACGATGTCAGGCGTGATAGGGGGTAAATAGTCATCTGGCATCCCGCCCTTGCTTTTGGCAAACTCCATGATCTCATCACCGATCTGATTTCGAGGGAACACGGTCGGCCCTTTTGCTTCAATCATATCTTGGGCACCGCCTTTGTTGACGGCGATAGGTGCACCGGACAGTTTTCTCAATTCGTCCAGATTGCATGTGTGGTCTACATGGGCGTGGGATGCCACGATCAAGCGGATCTGCTTTGGGACAATACCCGCGTCGGAGCAGGCTTTTCTTACATACTCTGCACCGTAGAGTGCGCCACCGTCCACGGCGATCACAGCATCGCCCTCCACCAGAAAGAAACCATTGGACATGCCAGATGGATATTGGATGACATTTGCCATATCAAGATACCTCGCTTTCAGGCACGGCACAGCTTGATAAAAGCTGGGCCGTGCGGGGATGAATCATTGCTTGCTGCGGCGCTGGGCCAAGGCGGCGGAAACCTCACGGGACTTATCAGCGGTGAGCTTGTAGGGGATCAGACACAGCATGGCGCAGACGCTTGGGATGATTAGGGACAGGGAGTTGAACAGCCGTAAGCCATCTGCCACGCCGGCCGCTTGGACGGCGGCGGTTTCATCAAAGCCGGCCGCTATCAAGCCAATGCCAAGCAGAGTGCTGGCGGCGGTCATACCGATCTTCAGACCAAAGTTGGCGATGGAGTACATGGCACCGGGGGCGTGGACACCATTTCTGTATTCTCCGTAGTCGGCGGCATCGGGGATAGTGCTCCACACGCCGGAGAAGGTGAGCACCTGGCCGAGGCCAACGATAAAGGAAGAGACCATGTTCATCATGCTGTTGGTGCCGGAGAGGAAGAACAGGATGCCGCCTACGATAACCACCACGCAGCCCAATAATAGCTGAGACTTCTTGCCCCACTTGGCCGCGATCTTGGGAATGAAGTATAGGATAAAGAAGGGGGCGATGCTCATGATCATCAGCAGTTGATTGCCCAAGGCGGGATTCCCCAGTACAAAGGGGCCGTAGTACATGGAGTTGAACATCTGCCGAGTGATGATGGCGGTGGTGATAAAGAAGAAAAACAGAACGACGCAGATGCCGGGAACGTTGCCTTTCAGTACCAAGAAAGACTTCAGAATATTGCCCTCGGGCTTAGGAGGTTCGATGCGCTCCTTGGTAGTAAAGAAGGTGATACCCAGAAATACGATGCACAGAATAGAAAGAATGATGGCGGTGAGCTGATAACCTTTGGCCTCACCCATGCCGGAATTGATAAAGGCAGTGACGATGGCGGGGACGGCGATGGAGCCGGCTAGGTTGCCAATAGAGGAGCCAAACTCACGGAATGTGCCGAGTACAGCCCGTTCCTGATTGTCGTCGGTCAGCACATTGGCCATGGAGCCCAGAGGGATCAGAGAGGCGGTGTTGCTCATACCGAACAGAATGTACATAGCTGCGCAGTAGACTACTTTAGCCACCCCAGTTAGGCCCGTGTTTGTAAACGTGAGCACCAGAAAAATTCCCATGGGAATGGTGGCGAAAAAGGCCCAGGGGCGGTAGCTACCCCAACGGGTTCTGGTTCGGTCGGCGATGATGCCCATCATGGGATCGTTAACAGCGTCCCAAATACGGGCGATGAGCATGATAGTGGAGATGATGCCTGCATTCAGGCCCACCACCAAGTTAAAGTAGCCAAATAAAAATGTCTGAACCAAAAAATTTGGAAACTGTTCGCCGGCTGTGCCCAAGCCATAGCCGAGACGTTCACGGAAAGATAGTTTCATGGTGAGTCTCCCTTTCTTTTTTACGGATGTCATGGCGCCCTGAGGTGGCCGGCTACAGGTGCCATTGCATAGGGAAGTGGAAACTGTACAATTTTCCGTCGCAGGAAACTCTGCGCCTTTATTATATTTTGCGACATATAGTCTGTCAAATTCATGTTTTTGCATGTATAAATGATGTTTGTGTTATAAAAAACTTGCGTCCGATTGCGAAGTGCGGTATCTTAATAGAGACGGGAGGAATGGGAAATGGAACTCAACCAACTCAGATGTTTTCTGGAGGTGGCCCGGCTGGAGCACATCACCCAGGCAGCGGACCAGCTCCACATTACCCAGCCGGCGCTGTCCAAGGTCATCGCCCGGCTGGAGGACGACCTGGGAGTCAAGCTCTTCGACCGGGAGGGGAAGAACATCCGGCTCAACGAGTATGGCCGTGTGGCGCAGAACTATGCCCAGCGGATCATGTACACCATCGGCGACATGGAGGCGGAGCTGGCGGAGATGTCCGCTGGACAGGCGGGGAATCTGCGGATCGGCTCCTCCTTCCCGGCGCAGGAGCCCAACTGGATCTTGGAGTGCATCCGGACCTTTGCCCTCCAGCGGCCTGATGTGGGGGTGCGGTTGCGGCAGTACTCGGCGGCCAGGCTGCGCTCTGCCCTAGAGGAGCGGGAGATCGACCTGGCCCTGTCCACTATCCCCATCCGGGGGGAGGGGGTGGAGTGGCGGGAGCTGTTCGTGGAGAAGATGGGGATCATCCTGTCGGTTCACCATCCTTTGGCTGCCCGGAAGGAGCTGTCCCTGGCGGACCTGAGCCGGGAGCGGTTCTACTGCAACAACGCCAACTCGGACGTGCAGGAGCTGACCTATGTGTTCTGTGAGCGGGCGGGCTTCATCCCCGACATCCACTTTGAGTGTGAGTTCCCCTCCTACATCGGGGAGGCGGTCAGCCTGGGACACGGGATTTCTCTGATTTCCGAGCGGGGCTATCTGCGTTCGCTGAACAAGAAGGACCGCCGCCCGTGGGAGGACGCCATCACCTTCCGCCCCCTGAAAGAGGACTGGTGCTGCCGGATGTGCGGGATCGCCCACCTGTCGGAGCGGTATCTGCCCCAGGCGGTGCGGGAGTTCTATCAGTTCCTGACGGACGACTTGAAATTGCAAATTCGTCAAGCCGGTGTTTTCGAGGGAAATGATTTTGAAGCCGATATGGTGCTAAGCATCGGTGGCGATGGTACTTTTCTGAAAGCAGCCAGCCGGGTGGGATCGCGTAATATCCCCATATTAGGCATTAATACCGGACGTTTGGGCTTCTTGGCTGATGTTTCGCCCGAAGAAATGGAAGATACTTTCAATGATATTTACAGTAATAATTACCGGATAGAAGACCGCAGTGTACTCCAAGTATCCTGTAAAGAACAAGAGCTGAAAGGATATCCTTTCGGTCTGAACGAAATCGCTGTGTTAAAACGCGACAGCTCGTCCATGATTTCCATTCATACAGCCATCAATGGTGCCTATCTCACCACTTATCAGGCGGATGGCCTTGTCATTGCCACCCCTACCGGTTCGACCGCATATTCACTAAGCATCGGCGGTCCGGTTATTGTTCCGCATAGCAACACCATCGCCATCACCCCGGTTGCGCCTCACAGTCTGAA
>URQA01000078.1 GCA_900549885.1 uncultured Eubacteriales bacterium
CCTCGGGGATGTTCACCGGCCCGGGGTCCACCGGCACCGGGTCCACGCTCAGCCGGGCGCGCTGGGGCTGGGCGCAGGGCAGGGAGAACAGGCCCAGGTAATCCCACACCCGGACCTTATAGGCCCGGAACTCCAGCAGGCCGCAGTGGGCGGTGTCCACATTCAGCTCCTCCGGGGCGCGCCGGGCCAGCCCGGTAAAGGCCAGCTTCTGCCGATGGCAGGAGCCGGTGAGTAGGTTGCGCGTCTCCAGCCGCAGAGACATTCGAGCCAGGGGCAGGGGGGAGCGGTTTTCCACGCTCAGACGCCAGGTCCCGGCCTCCCCTCTGGCCAGTTGGGGCGGATCAGCGGACAGGAACAGGCGGCAGCCGGCCATACCTGGCAGGCTCAGCGCCAGGGAGAGCAAAGGTAGGACGATCATCAGGGCCAACAGGAAGTGGGCCAGGTAATTTTCGTTGGTGATTTGGAACAGCAGGGCACCGGCCAGGGCCATGCAGTAGATCAGACGGCGGAGAACCATGGCGGTCACCGGATGCGGGGCGGGTGGACCCGGTTCATCACCTCACCGGCGATCTGGCGCAGCCGCTCGGCCCCGCCCACCGCTCCGGCGGGAAGAAGCAGGCGGTGGGCCACCGCATCGGTCCAGATATACTGCACGTCCTCCGGGATGACGAAATCCCGTCCTCGGAGAAAAGCTGTGGCCCGGCTCAGAGCGGCCACGGCGATGGACGCCCGGGGGCTGGCCCCCTGGAGCAATTGGGGATGTTCCCTGGTGGAGCGGATCAGCCGGACGATGTAGGCCAGCACTTCCTCGTCGATAAACACCTGGTCCACAAGCTCCCGCAGATAGGCCAGTTGCCGGTGATCCATGACCTGGCGCACTTGGGAAAGCCCTTCGCCTTTCTGCTTTCGGCGAAGAAGCTCAACCTCGTCTTGGGCGGAGGGATAGCCCAGGGACAGGCGCAGGGCAAAACGGTCCAGTTGGCTGTCAGGCAGCAGCTGTGTGCCTGAGGCGCCCACAGGGTTCTGGGTGGCGATGACCAAAAAGGGGTCGGGGATGGCGTGGGTGACGCCGTCTACGGTAACCTGCCCCTCCTCCATGGCCTCCAGCAGAGCGGATTGGGTGCGGCTGGTGGCACGGTTCAGCTCGTCAGCCAGGAACAAGTTGCACAGCAGCGCACCGGGCTGATACTCCATCTGTCTGGTTTCCTTGTTATAAAGAGAGAAGCCCGTCAGGTCCGAAGGCATCACGTCGGGGGTGAACTGTACCCGGCGGTAGCTCAGGCCCAGAGCGCGGGAAATGGCCAGAGCCATGGTGGTTTTGCCTACGCCGGGAATATCCTCCAGCAGGATATGTCCCCGGGAGAGGATGGCCAGCAGCGCCTTGATGAGCATTTCATCCTTACCTACCACGGCTTTTTTCACTTCGTTGACCACGCTGGCAGCCAGCTGTTTGTCATTCATGGTTTCACACCCTTGGTAAATGAGCAGGAGGTCTCTGGGCGCGCAGCCCGCCCAGAGACTCTAATTTTATTTATATTTACCCATATCATAACAGAATTTGGTGGGTTTGAACAGGCTTTTTTATGTAAATCCCGTAAGAGAAAAAACTGGAGCGGTTCCAGACGGAACGCTCCAGAGGATTACGATACAGGCAGGGCTCCGCTGAAATACAGCGGACGGGCCAGCACTGGAAAGTCACTGGCGGTGGTGATGACCACGTTGTTGGCTCCGCTGGTACAATGGATGACCAGGGGATTGCCCTGGCTGTCCCAACCTCCCACGATGCCGATGTGTTCATCCTCCGGGTAAAAGGCTAAGTCGCCGGGAAGCGCATCTTCCCAGCTGATGTCCTGACAGGCTTTGTGCTGGGCCCGGGCACCGCCTCCCTGACTAATGAGGTACTGTCCGGCCGAGGCATTGAAAAACACCCAATCCACAAAGCCGGAGCAGTCCAAGCCATAAGGACGGTACAGGCCAGAACTGACACTGCCCGATGCGGTTACCTTCCGTACTCCGCCCCAGCGGCTGTCCCAGCCCAGCACCCGGGATTTGCCGCCCCAGAAATAATTGACCTTGCCCACCAGAGAGCAGGCGACTTCTACCACTGCCCGGCGTTCCGGAGACAGGTCGCCCGGCAAGGCGGAGAGCAGCGCCGCCGCCTCTGGTGTCTGGCTAGTCAAGTCACATAGCCAGCGGTCTGTGATCTCCGGGTGGGCCAGCAGGGCGGACAAGGCTTTTTTCTGGGCTCCAGTGAAGTTGTAAACAGAGGCCATCTCCTCTGGAGAACGGGTACCAGCGGAAAGAAAGAGCGATTCCTCAGAGTAATTCTCTCCTTCGATGCGTTCCAGACGAGGGGAGAGCAAAACCATGTCCCAAAAGACCTGCTCCAGCAGGCCGGCCTGATCTTCGTTCAGGGAGGACAGTTCCATAGCCTCGCTCCCTTGCGAGATTTTGCAGGCAAAAACGGCTAGGATTGAGTGCCAGTCAGGGCCTTGGCCCTGGAATTGGATCTCATGATAATCCCCATCCTGCAAGTCCGCCAAGCGGTCCTTATAGGCGGCGTTGAGCTGAGATACGGCCATATTGATGGAGACAGGACCGGAAAAGCCGGTTTCCCGGTCCGTCCGGCCATTTGGAATCATCCCTGACCAGAGAAGCCACAAAAAGCAGGCTGCAGCCAGGACGGCGGCAGTAACCATGCAAATCCAGCGGGATTTGGCTCGGCTGGATGGGCGGGAAGAACGGTGTTTTCTTGGACCAATAAAAAGCTGAATCGATCATCACCTCCCTGCTGTGGGGATGGTAAGCCCCCGAACAGGCTTGTTTTATCTATATGAGGCAGCGGCGGCGGTGATGTACGAGGGGAGGAAAAAACTTGGAGCGGTCCAGGCGGACCGCTCCAAAGAGATTGCTGAGGTTAAGCTGTTCTATGGCCGCCGGCATCCATCTGGTGGGCGATAGCAAATCCTGCGGCAAAGCAAAGCACGCATAGAAGAACTTGGACCGGGCCGGTAAAGGAGGTGGGGAAGATGGTCAGCGCAGAGGAGATCACGAACCCAAGCAGGATACGGCTGACCAGAGCGTAGTGCCGCTGCATCAGCCGGTCCACAGCCCGTGCGCACAGCAGGAGAGTGGCTACAAATCCAAGCGCCAGGGGGATGAGAACGCGGAGGTGCAAATGGCCAATTCCTTCTGCCATAGGCTGATAGAGCCCCAAAAACAACAGAAGGGAGGAAGAACTCAGCCCCGGCAGAATCATGCTGAAGGCCCATACGGCGCCGCAGAAAAAGTACCAGCCCCAATTGGGTTGGATGCTGCCCCCGGCGGAGGAATCCAACAGGTGGAACAAGAAATAGGACAGTGACAGAGAGATAACAAAACTACCCCAACCCGTATTAGGCCCACTGAGCTCTGACTTTTTCATCAGACTGGGAATAGTGCCGCAGATGAGTCCGGCGAACAGGGCGAGAGTGATCGCCGCCGCTGCTGTCAGCAAGTGCTCTACCACCCGGGCCAGCAACAGAAAACCAAGACCGCAACCCAGAAACAACGGCAGAAAAAGCTGGTAATTCCGGCGAAGGGACTGCCATGGATGAGCAAAGAGGCCGACCATGGGTTCGTAGAGGCCAAAGGCCACGCACAGCACACCACCGCTGATGCCCGGAAGGATGGCACCTGTGCCTATGATGGCTCCCTGGAAAAATAAAAGGACCAGACGAGAAAAATTGAATTTTTTGTCCTGCATAGACAACCTCCCGGTCCTGTGCTCCGCTTTGAGAAAAAGAGCCGTTTTAATCGGCCTGGCTGTATCTTATCAGTGCGGCTGCAGATCTGTCAAGGGGGCTGTGTCCTCTTGACGGGGAAAATAAGACCAGCGCGTGGAGAGCGGGCGGAAATGTTCTCAATATTCCAGTTCTGGTCCGGCCAGTTCCGTCTGGTATAGACATGACATAGAGAAATTGGCTGCCAATTTAAAAGAATCGACTGCAACTCTTTGAAGACAAAAGATTGCGATTTTATGGGAGCTGCTGGTCGCTTTCGTGGTATACAGAGCCAAGTACCGGCGCAGAGGAGCGGCGCTTTTGTACTGTATACGCATTTTGGCCACAGACAAAAACCCCCAGCGCAGGTAGAATTCACTTCTGCTGAGCATTTTTAGTTTTGAAGGACTCCGCCACCTCATGGGGACACAACTCAAAAAGAAAGACACGACAAAAGTCGTGTCTTTCTTTTTGGTGACCCGTCGGGGACTCGAACCCCGGACCTTCGCCTTAAAAGGGCGTTGCTCTACCAACTGAGCTAACGAGTCATATAACCTTGTGCAAGACGGGAAGGGCGGCGCTGGACGCCGCACACCTCCACGCTTTTGGCTGGGATGGCTGGACTCGAACCAGCGAATGCGGGAGTCAAAGTCCCGTGCCTTACCACTTGGCTACACCCCAATATGTGGTAGGAAGCTTGAGGACCGGAGCGGACGCTCCGGCCCTCAGCCTCGTATGGGGTGGGTAATGGGGCTCGAACCCACGACACCCGGAACCACAATCCGGTGCT
Source organism: uncultured Eubacteriales bacterium (assembly GCA_900549885.1). Taxonomy (GTDB): domain Bacteria; phylum Bacillota; class Clostridia; order Oscillospirales; family Oscillospiraceae; genus Enterenecus. The sequence goes on from URQA01000078.1 coordinate 4,552, forward strand.
CTGCCAACTGAGCTATACCCACCATATTCGATTTTTCTCAAGCCTGGCTAAAATCATTTCTCTACCGAAACACACAAATGATTTTGACATTTGAGAAGGGGGAGAGCGATCATGCTTGCCCCAGCGATGGCACGCCTGAAGGGACTCGAACCCCTGGCCCACTGCTTAGAAGGCAGTTGCTCTATCCACCTGAGCTACAGGCGCGTATGGAGCGGGTGATGGGAATCGAACCCACGCGACCAGCTTGGAAGGCTGGGATTCTACCATTGAACTACACCCGCAGATGAGTTGGGCGACTGCACGACCGTCAGCCCAAATATACTATCACGCGGGAATGCTTTTTGTCAATCCCTTTTTTACAATCTTCTGGAGTTTTTTCAATTTAAGGGACGAGAGGGGCATCACAGAAAGCGCAGCAATCCACTCCTCCAGTGCGTTTGACCAGAGGGGGCAGATAAGATTCGGTCTGGGTGATGCAGTTGGGGTTATGGCAGACAGGCCCGTGGCCGATTTCCACCGGGCCGGGATCCAGACGAGGCTGGCGGGCCAGGTCCATGAGCAGAGACATCCGGGCGAACATGCCGAAGCGGGCTTGCTTGAAATAGGCCGCCCGAGGGTCGTCGTCCACATCCACCGTGATCTCGTCCACACGGGGCAGGGGATGGAGCACCATCATGTCGGGCTTGGCCCGACTGAGTTTGCTGCGGGTGAGGACATAGATGCCCTTATTGCGCTCATATTCCAAGGGGTCCACAAACCGCTCCCGCTGAATGCGGGTCATGTACAGTACGTCCAGTTGGGGAATGACGGGTTCCAGGCCAGTGACTTCCGTAAAAGGCATGTCGTTTTCCTTCATAAACCGGCGCAAATACTCAGGGATGGCCAGATCCCGGGGTGCGATCAGGAAAAAGCGTACATCCCTAAATTTGGCCAGAGCTTTGATAAGCGAGTGGACCGTGCGGCCATTTTTCAGGTCCCCGCACAGGCCGATGGACATGCCGTCCACGCTGCCCCTCAAGCGGGTGATGGTGGTCAGGTCGGCCATGGTCTGGGTGGGGTGCATGTGGCCGCCGTCCCCAGCGTTGATCACGGGTACGTCGGAGTAGAGGGAGGCGGCCTTGGCCGCTCCCTCCCAAGGGGTGCGCATGACAATGACATCCGCATAGCCGGATACCATCTTGATGGTGTCCTTCAGCGTTTCGCCCTTGGCCACGGAGGAGGATTTGGGATCGGCAAAGCCGAACACAGAGCCCCCCAGCCGGAGCATGGCGGTTTGGAAGGAGAAGTTGGTGCGGGTGGACGGCTCATAAAACAGGTTGCAGGACACCTTCCCCCGGCATACATCAATAAAATTCTCTGGTGCGGAGATGATCTGGTCAGCCCGCTGGTAGAGCGTGTCCCACTCTTCCCGAGACAGGTCTCCAAAATCAATCAGATGACGCATGATAACCCCTCCTTCATAATTCAGCACATTCTACCACACTTGTAGGCCCAGGGCAACAGGTATTGTTTGACAAAAAACAGGCCGGGAACGGGGGAGAAAAAAGGCGCTGTGCCGCTGGACCCGGACCGCAACTCCAGGTTGCGGAACTTCCAGCCGGACACGGTTGACCGCAACCGGAAGATCGCCTATCTGCCGCCGCCTGCTGGCTGTTGGCCCCCATTCCGGTGTTCTTCGGCTGCGGGCTGTGCTTCCGTTTTGTGGTCCTCCGGACCTATGGGGTGTATCTCCCATGGGCGGTGGTCCTAGTGCCCTATCTGCTGGTGTGTGGCGACCTGCGCCGTCCTGGCCCGCCGCCCGTAACAGGATTTGCCGGGGATAAGATCCCCTCGTTTCCTCCACAATAGGGGCAGGAAACGGGGGGATTTTTTGATGCTTTGGCTTTGGCGCTTTCTCTTATATGGCTTTTTAGGATTCCTTCTGGAAGTGGCCTTTGCCCGGGTCATCCATAGTCCGAAGCTGGACCGGAAATGCTTGCTGCTGCTGCCCTTATGCCCAGTGTATGGATTTGGGGCAATTCTGATTCTCTGGCTGACCGAGATTTTGGATGCCGGTCCGCTGGGGGTAATGGCCATTGGCTTTGTATCCGCCACCGCGGTGGAGTATGGGATGGACTTGTTTTATGACCGGGTGCTGGGCGTGCGCTTTTGGGACTACGCTCAGCTCCGCTACAATATCCGGGGCCGGGTGTGCCTGACCTTCTCTCTGTGCTGGACCGGGCTGGCTTTGGTGCTGGTCTACCTACTTGCGCCGCTGGCAGACCGGATTCTGTCCGCCATTCCAGCGGTGCTGGGGCCTCCGGCCATGATTTTGCTGGTGTGCGACGGGGCGGTGTCCTGTCTGGCGCTGCGGCGGGCGGGGACCACCGAGGTGCTGCGCTGGTATCGTTGAAGCGGGAGAGGGTCAGGGACGCGGATCTTCGTGGACCTCCACCACCCGCAGCGCCCCACCGCAGCTGCACCGGTAACGCTCCGGATGCTCCACTAGTGGGGAACGCTTCATGCGGGGCAGCTGGCGGCCGCAGCTCTGGCAGACCACCAGGTATTTCACCGGGCGCTGGTCCTCCAGCCCCAGCTTTTCAAAGCTGTCCGTCCGCTCCACCCCGTAGCCGTACAGCTCGTTCATCCGCTGGGCGTAGTCCTTCCACCTCAGCCCGTGGTTGGCGCAGCCCCGGCAGGTGTGGAGTATCTCGTGGGCCAGTACCTGGCACACCGCCTGCTCCCGGGCGGAGAGCAGCTGGCTGGCCAGCTCGATGTAGAATCGGCCGTTTTTCTGGATACAGCAGCCGAATCGGGTCCTGGCCCGGCGGTTGACGCGCACCTTAGGGTCGATGGCGGGGGAGACGGGGATGCCCGCCTGCCTGGCCTGGGCGATGACTTTGGCCAGCAATGCGTCCAATGTCTTTTGATCCATGTTTCATTCTCCTGTCCGGTTTTTTATGACAGGCGGGCGCCGCCTAAGCGATGCCGCCGAAAACGACGTTTTCACCCGAGCTTCATGGGGAAATCCGCCAATATTTGCTTTACATAAAATTGAAGATAACATCATTATACGGGATTTTTCCCCATATGACAAGATCATACAAAAGAAAAAATTTTCCAAGTAAAAATTGGAAAGAAAACAATAATTTGACCAAAATATGACGGCCCCGATTGTCGGGTTGTGTGGGGAGCGGAAGCAGGAAGCGGAAAGATTTGGTCATTTGGACGGGGCGTGTCCGTTGCAGTGGGACTGAAATTCTGCTACAATAAAGTACAGAAGTAAAGCGCCCTGGGGGAAGCGCCCAGCCACACGGGCAGCCCGCAGGGGGACAAAGGGGGAATTTTATGAATGTCAGTTGGAAGCGCCGGATGGAATACGGCGTGAAGAAACGGATTACCGGCGTGGTGTTTTTCTTTTTGTGGCGTGCTTTCAAGGCCCTGTACCGCTGTGACAGCCGAGTGAAGGCTGAACTAGACAGCTGGCCTGATGGGCTGACTCTGCACATGCAGGCGGGAAAAGATGGGCCCCACCTGGCGGTGAAGCGGACGGCGGACGGACCAGTGCGGGTTAAGTCAGACTTTGAGAACGCCGAGGTGGATGTACGCTTCAAAAGCCTGGACAGTGCCTTCAAGCTGGCCACCGGGCGGCTGGGCGTGGCCCAAGCCTATGCCCAGCATCGGTTCTATCTCTATGGGGACATCGCCATCACCATGTCCTTTGTCCGCTGCGTGGACATCATCGAGGGGTATTTGTTTCCCAGTTTCATCACCCGCCACATCCTCAAGGGCGCTCCGGTGAAGGAGCAGTCCAGCCTGGCCGTGTACCGCAAGGTCTTGTTCGGCGTCTGAATCGGAGGTCATACATATGTTGCAATACATTCCAGAATACTATGAATTTCAAAATTCCGCCAAGCTGCTCAGCGGTGAGCGGGCCCTGGAGCACATTCCTTATGAATTGAGCGTGCGCGGGTGTAAGCGCCCCATGCTTCTCAGCGACCGAGTGCTGGAGAAGTTCGGCGCCGTGGCCACGGTAACCGACGCCATGTACCAGGGGGAGGTCACCCCCGCCGCCTGCTTCCTGGATATTCCGGCGGACTCCGCCGTGGAGGTGGTTAACGAGGCCGCCCGGCAGTTCCGGGCGGCGGGCTGCGCCTCCATCATCGCCGTGGGCGGCGGTTCGGTGCTGGACACGGCCAAGGGCGTGTCCATGCTGGTCAGCCATGGGGCGGACGATCTGATGGAGCTTATGGGCTGTGAGTCCATGGACCAGGGCAGCCGGGTGCCCTTTGTGGCCATCCCCACCACCGCCGGGACCGGCAGTGAGGCCACCATGGTGGCCGTCATCAAAAACCCGGAGAAAAAGCTGAAGATGGAGTTCATCTCCCATTTCCTGCTGCCCGACGTGGCGGTGCTGGATCCCCGGATGACCGCCACCCTGCCCCCCAAAACCACCGCCTCCACCGGCATGGACGCCCTGTGCCACGCCATCGAGGGGTACACCTGCCTCCAGCGCAACCCGGCCAGCGACGGCTACGCCGTGTCCGCCATCGAGATCATCCGGGAGAACCTGGACACGGCGGTGACCAATGGGAAAGACCTCAAGGCCCGGTTGGCTATGGCTAACGCCGCCTACCTGGCCGGGGCGGCCTTCTCCAACTCCATGGTGGGCCTGGTCCACGCCATCGGCCACGCCCTGGGGGGCGTGTGCCACGTGCCCCACGGGGACGCTATGACCATCCTGCTGCCCCACTGCATGGAGTTCAACATGGACACCATCGGCCATCTCTACGGCCGGCTCTACCTTCATTTGGGAGGGTATGAGAACTTCGTCAAGGCCAAGGTGGAGGACTACGGCCGCCTGTCTGTCCAGACGGTGCGGGATATGACCGCCCGCTACCATGAGTTTTGCAACCTGCCCATCACCCTGTCCCAGGCGGGGGTGAAAAAGGAGGACTTCGAGGCGGTGGCTCGCACCGCCCTTAACGACGGGGCCATGATCGTCAACCCCAAGCAGGTGACCTTTGACGATGTGATCGCCATCCTGAACGCCGCGTACTGAGGAGGGAGCACCATGGACATCCAACAGATCGTGCAGCGCCAGCACGACTACTTTGCCACCGGCGCCACTCTGGACGTGAAGGGGCGGCTGGCTGCACTGGACCGGCTGCGCACCGCCATTGAGAAGTATGAGGGGGAGATCAACGACGCCCTGAAGGCGGACCTGAACAAATCCCCTTTTGAGACCTATATGTGCGAGGTGGGACTGGTGCTCAATGAGCTCAGCTACATCCGCAAGCGGACCCGCCGGTGGGTCCGGGACAAGCGGGTGCCCACACCGCTGTCCCAGTTCAAGTCGGTGAGTTTCCGCCACCCGGAGCCCTACGGCGTAGTGTTGGTCATGGCCCCTTGGAACTACCCCTTCATGCTGGCTATGGAGCCGGTGGTAGGGGCCATCGCCGCGGGCAACTGCGTGGTGATGAAGCCGTCGGCCTATTCCCCCGCCACCTCGGCGGTGATGGCCAAGCTGGTGGCGGAGACCTTCGACTCCCGGTTCTTCACCGTGGTGGAGGGGGGCCGGGCAGAGAACCAGGCCCTGCTGGACCAGAAATTCGACTATATCTTCTTCACCGGGGGCACCACCGTAGCCCGGGAGGTGATGGCCAAGGCGGCCAAGCACCTGACCCCCGTCAGCCTGGAGCTGGGGGGCAAGAGCCCGTGTATCGTGGATGAGACGGCCAACATCAAGGTGGCGGCTAAGCGGCTGGCCTTCGGCAAGTTCCTCAATGCCGGCCAGACCTGTGTGGCCCCGGACTACCTCTTCGTCCACGAGAGCGTCCGGGATGAACTGGTGGCAGAGCTGGAAAAGAATGTCCGGGCGTTCTTTGGGGAGGACCCCCTGGCTTGCCCGGACTATGTGAAGATCATCAACGACAAGCATTACCAGCGCATCCAGGGGCTGATCGCCGGGGAACACGCCGTGTTCGGCGGCCAGGCCCGGGACGGGCGGATCGCCCCCACGCTGCTGGACGGCATTACCGGGGACAGCCCCATCATGCAGGAAGAGATCTTCGGCCCGGTGCTGCCCATGATGACCTTTGAGGATCTGGACCAGGTCATCGCCTTCATCACCAGCCGGCCCAAGCCCCTGGCCCTGTACCTGTTCACCACTGACCACGACACGGAGCGGACGGTGCTGGAGCGGGTGTCGTTCGGTGGCGGCTGCGTCAATGACACCATCATCCACCTTGCCACCCCCTACATGCCCTTCGGCGGGGTGGGGAACAGCGGTATGGGGGGCTACCATGGCAAGTACAGCTTCGACACCTTCACCCACTACAAGAGCGTGCTGAAAAAGGCCAACTGGCTGGATCTGCCCATGCGGTACCAGCCCTATACTGATGGCAACTTCAAGCTGCTGAAGATGTTTTTGAAATGATTCGGCCCCGGCCCGGATCAAAGGAACGGCCCCGGACGCGCGGGAACTGCGTGTCCGGGGCCGTTTCCCGTCCCGGCAGAGAGTTTTTCCATGGGAAAAGACGTTGTGATTTCCCGCTGGGCGTGGTATAATAACATGCTTAACAACCAGCCCTTGGCCACAGGGAGAGGCCCCGGCGGCGGGGTAGGCAGAATTTGATTGACTTGGAACGAATGTTCTAATATAATGGACAAGATCGTTAGGAAGATGGACGGGAGGGAATCACATGCCGAAGTTCAAGGTAGTGTCAGAATATCAGCCCTCCGGCGACCAGCCGGAGGCCATTGCCCAGCTGGCCGCCGGACTCAAGGCCGGGCTGGACGAGCAAACCCTGCTGGGGGTCACCGGCTCGGGCAAAACCTTCACCATGGCCAAGGTCATCGAAGCGGTGCAGCGTCCCACCCTGGTGCTGGCCCACAACAAGACCCTGGCCGCCCAACTGTGCTCGGAGTTTAAGGAGTTCTTCCCGGACAATGCGGTGGAGTATTTCGTGTCCTATTACGACTACTATCAGCCGGAGGCCTATATCCCCCACACGGACACCTATATCGCCAAGGACGCCTCCA
>URQA01000079.1 GCA_900549885.1 uncultured Eubacteriales bacterium
CCTGCCGCAGCGATGTCATATGACTTATCGGCCGAAGCAGGTCATCACGCCCGTGCGCAAATCAAGTCCACTCGGCATAGCACCACTTAATCCAGCCGCAGATGGGCTCTAGAACATCTGTCGTTTTAAGCGATGCATTCCGGAACATATATCCTCCCACATAATAGCTGGGAACGTATAGTGCCAGTTCTAATGTCTCGATGTTAATTTTCTCCATCTCTTCTCGCTGGAACTCCGCATCGCTGGAGGTATACGCTGTCCAAATGCGTTCATCCAACTCCTCTGTACTGTATAGGAATACATTATAGTAGCCGTCTGAATGGAACAAGGAATAAAAATTGTAGGCAGGGTTGGCATAGTTAACCGTTCCTTCAAACAGCACCATATCGTAATCCCGGCTGGCCACCGCAGCAACCACATTGGCGTACTCTTGGCCCTGCATATCCACATTGATCCCAACAGCATTCAAATATGCCTGAATCGTGGTGGCCCAGGTAACGGAAGCACCAACAGAGGTATACAGCAGCCCAATGGTTTCCCCGTTATAGCCAGCTTCCGCCAAAAGCTCACGAGCTTTGTCCGGATTATATTCATATCGTGGAACCGCATCGGTTCCGCCCAGCGTGTCGGTATTGAAGTAAGAATAGGCAATGGGATACATACCGCCAGTAGCAGCGATACTCAGTGCCTCCTTATCAATCGCATAGGAAATAGCTTGGCGAATCAAAATGTTGGACAGCACACCCCGGGTAGTGTTAAACGCCAGTACATCCACCGTGGACTGTGTATACTGTTCCACCACATAGGCGGGGTCATTGCTAAACAACTCATAGTCATCCATGCTGGCCGCCGCATACGAATCTAGTTCACCATTTTGAAATGCAATACGTGCTGCGTTCGTATCAGTAATCAGGGTATAATTGATTTTCTGGATTGCTGGCTCACCTCGCCACCCCTCATTAAATGCTGTAAGAACAAGGCCCTGGCCAGGCGTCCAAGATTCCAACTTATATGCGCCTGTACCTACCACCATGCCCTCCGTGCCATCCCCGGCCTCCTCAACCACACGCTTATTGACAATTGCCATCGCAGCTGTGGAGAAAATTGCGGGTAAACGGGTACACGGGAAGGATAGATAGCACTTAACGGTATAGTCGTCCACGATCTCTGTCCGGTCTATCATGTTGACTCGCCCACTTGTGGCAGGTTGCTCCACCATGCGGTCAATGGAAAACTTCACGTCTTCGGAGGTAAGCTCATCTCCGTTGTGCCACAATACGCCTTGGCGGATGTGGAACGTATACTCCGTGGCATCCTCATTTACTTCATAGCTTTCGCAAAGCGCGTATTCAACATTGTCATAATCGCCTTGATACGCCTCAAACAGGTTGTCAAAAATCTGGTAGCTAATTCCCATGTCGAGGGCAGAGTTGGACAACTGTGGGTCCAATGTAGTGGGTTCCACATACAGCTGGAGATTCAAATCTGTCCGTGCAGATTGCGATGGTTCGTTTGTTTCTTGACCTGGGGATTGCTGTTCTCCAGCAGGTTCGTTGCCAGACGGACCGCAGCCAGTCAGCAAGCAAGTGAGCAGCATCAGTAGGGCCAGAAGCATTGCCAATGTTTTTTTCACAACAAACTCCTCCTTGACAAAATATACATTTTGTTTTGAGCCAGCTTTCCAGCTCGGGGCCGTGTGTTCTTTTCTAATTTTCACCCTCTTCTCTTTTTCTGAAATTCATATTTGCTTGCCTTGTCTTGCCCTTTTATTTTATATTGATATTATTCTATTTGTCAATATTTATTTGTTTTATTTCTTATTTTTTGTTGTAAAATTCATATTTCGTTTTTTGTCTCTTTTCACGAATATTTTTTCTAATTTTCATTTTTTACTTGCAAAAGCAAGATTAAAGGCATCATTATCCCATATTTCATTTCATAAACATTCTCCGAACTTCCCTCTGCCCTCGAGTTCTCAATATCGAATCAGCACATTTTCCCTTTTCTCACAGCCTCCCGTGGTGACGAAGTAGTTTAACCAGCCCCCGATCCCGAAACCGTTCAATCTCTGCGTTGTTTTTACCGTGTAAATCGTCTCGGTGTGCCATTTCACAGTCCATCTGTCGTTGGCAGGTCTGCCAAAAGGAAAAATAATCCTCCGGCCATTTGGTAAAATTAGCAAAGCTCTCCATCCAATTGCCGCCTGAAGTACCAACACCGCTAAACAGGGTGCCGGCCAGCCCCTGATCCCCGCCCGCCAGCTGGAGGGTCATGTTGATGCCGATTAGGCCGTACCGCATGCCCGGACCGTAGGTAAAAGCAGTATCTATATCCTCCATGGTCGCCACACCAGATTGGATCAGGTAAGTACTCTCCCGAAACAGCACTGACATCAGCCGGCTGGCAATATAGCCAGGACATTCCTTATGCAGTACCACCGGTTCTTTTCGGATGGAGCGATAAAATTGCACTAGGGCCTTTAAGCATTCCGGATTGGTCTTTTCTCCTTTGACCAGTTCAACCAGCGGCAGCAGGTACACTGGATGGTAGGGATGGGCCCCCATCAGCCGCTCCGGGTGATTCATATTTTTTGCAATCAAGGTGGCCGAAATGCCCGACGTGGAACTGGCAATGATGGTATCCGGACGGCAGGACATCTCAATCGCCGCCACCACGGTTTGTTTCAGTTCCAGATTTTCCGGGCAATTTTCCTGAATCAAGTCTGCATCGGCCAGTGCCTCCCGCTGGTCACAGGTGAAGCGGAGCCGGCCCATGCGCTCCAGAGCCTGTTCTTCTTTCAACACGCTTTCTCCTACCAAGAACTCCAAATCATGTTGGATTCGGCGGCGGGCCTGATCCAATGCCTCCTCTCTGATATCATACAGTGTGACATTTGGAAAATCGCAACACATCAGATGGGTAGCCCAGCCACTGCCGATTAGGCCCGCACCGTATAGCGTCACATTTTGAATCGAAATAAATATTCCTCCTTTATTTTTATTCACATCCTCAGTGTAGGCCCTCTCATCCTCCCAAGCCGGCCCGGCTAAGCGTCAAGCACCGCCCATACTTGTATGTTCGTATTTCTTAGCCAAAGATCTGAATTTAAGTCAACTCGTCATTGAAATACATACAACAGGGTGATAAAATAAAACAAATTAATATCCGACGCAGTTTCCGAGTCGGCCACTTGTGGGAGGCATCAAGAATGAGCATTAACCCCAATCGTGACATTAGCGTACTATGGGTCGCGGAATCCAACTGGGTCACCAACAGCGGCCTAAAGCCCCATAAACACGATTACTATCACATGTTTATCGTCCGGCAGGGACCACTGGATTTTATCTTTGACGACGAGGTATATCAGTTAGAGAACGGGGAAGCTCTGCTGGCCAAGCCCGGTGTCATCCACGGCATGGATGATGTCAAGATTCGCATGGGTCGTGTCTATGAGATCAAATTCACTACCCAGTCGCCTGCCCTAAAAAATCTACTAGATAACCTCCCGGCCAAGCTACCTTCCGCACCCTTTGCGGAAGCCCTAGTACAGGAGTTGGTGGCAGAAAGCGATCTCCAGGAGCCCTCCACTCCGACCTTTGTATCCGACTACCTGCTATCACTTATTAATTTTTACAGCCGGCATTACGGGAAGCTGGAAAGCCACGAGACTTCTACCATCGACACCACCGGCTTTTCCAAAGTGTCAAAGGAGATCGTCCAGTATCTCGAGGCCAATTATGCTCACGAAATCTCCTTACAAGAAATCGCTGACGCCGTGGGTCTTAACAAAAACTATATCTGCTCTGTTTTCAAGCGTGACTCTGGCATGACCATTGGAAACTGTCAAACTGCCATCCGCATTCGAAAGGCCGCCGAGATGATCTCTTTCTCAGATATGAATCTAGTCCAGGTAGCCAGCGCTACCGGGTTCACCAATCTGAGCCACTTCAACCGGATTTTTAAAAAAATAGTAGGAATCCCGCCTGGACAATATCGTCGGATGTTCACTGGCAGTATTCTGACCAAAATCGACGACGAAACGGCCATACAGGAAGTGGTCGGTCAGAACGGCTTTATTGTCTCCGTGTTAGGGCGGAAGCGGCTCACCATTGCGGAGATTATTACTACCTTCAACAATGACAAGTCATCTACGGACAATGTCAATCAATAGCGTTCATAGAAAAAATGCCCCGGGACCAAGTGGCCCGGGGCATTTACGTTTCCGCCTATCCCCGCACGCTCAGATTCGGTATTCAGCCAGAGCGTGTCTTGAAATCCCCAGTATATTCCGCGCTTCCTCCGCAGTAGCTATCTCTCTGCCTGCAATTTTAGCCAGCTCTATAGCGCGCTCCACCAACTGCACGTTAGTCGCTTTCACCCCTCGGGACAGGTAGAGATTGTCCTCCAGCCCCACCCGCAAGCCGTCACATCCCATGGACAGTCCGGCCAGCATCATATCCATGTGGCATCTACCGATTCCTGTCACGGACCAGGTAGAACCTGCTGGCAGCATTTCTTTCAGAAATGCCAAATTCTTTGTAGTACCCGCTGCGCCGCCTCCAACGCCGAGAACAAACTGGAAGTGGCAGGGAGTTGGAATTTGATATTTTTGGATGTAGTATAGGGCGTTTCCAATCATTCCGTTGTCAAAAATTTCAAATTCCGGCTTGATGCCGCACTCCAGCACACAAGCAGACAGCTGCTCCAAAAAATCTGGAGCATTGACAAATACGCCGCCGTTATTCCAGTTAAATGTCCCCGCATCGTAAGAGCACATCTCAGGGCGAAGCTTTTTCAAATGGGCTAAACGAACTTCATTCGTTTCTATGATGGCGGAACCCGAAGTAGTCAGATTGACCACCACATCTACCCCTGCCTCTTCTGTGGCTTTTTTGATTGCTGTAAACACCTCACTGAATTTGTCAGTGCTCATGGTGGGCCAGCCTTTTTCATCCCTGACATGAATATGGACCGCGGCTGCTCCCGCTTTGGCAACCTCAACCACCTGTCCGGCAATCTCCTGGGCAGTAATCGGAACCGTGGGCGCCGCTTCCTTACTAGTTCCAGTTCCGGTCAGTGCGGCAGAAATAATAACTTTTTTCATGATAATCCCTCTTTCTAAATATTGATTTTGCAAAATAGTTCAAACTCTGAATAGCGCAAAATGCCCACCACTTTTGATCTGCAAAGCGTGCAGACGCAGGGTAAAACTGTCAGAAGGAAGTTTTTAGTGCGCTTATTGCTTATTCCGTCCTCACATACTCGATAATCCCTCGGTATGCCCGCTGGCTCAGCTTCCCAGTATCCAGCAGGTGTTCTACAAAAACCTGGATATTTCGCTCAGCCACCCTAATTTTATAAATTGTATTTCCGTTCACTCCCATGGCCGTCATAGACCTGGCCACCAATTCCTCCAACGAAAGATAGTGGTCCGCCAGCCCTGCCACTATGTCAATTTTCTCCTGCAGCTTTTGGATGTTCCGGTCGGCTAGGGCCGTAATGTCCTCATAGATACCGTTGTGTGGAATAATGTATCCGGCATAGTTCGTGTTTCGAAGCATCCGCTTGCTCTGAAAATCTAATTCACAGCACATACAGTAGGGAATCCGCACCGAATTTAGCACTCTGTCACTCATCAGGGCATCCGCTACATACGCCACACGGTCCGGCGTGACAAAGCCCAGATGCTCCGGCGCATGCCCAGGTAACCGCAGGATTTCAAACCGAGCTCCATCAACCTCCACCGCCGTATCTTCTGGACAAATAATCCGGTCTGCCCGGCAAAGCATAGAGGCCCCGTAATCCATCACCCCACGATAGCTGGTCCCATATAGATATGCTTTCAGATTCATGGGGGTACCGGATACGGCTGCGTCAAAGGGCGTCATGTAAACCACCGCACCATGCTCTTGCTGAATGGCCTTGTGGTTTCCGGTATGGTCAATATGGGCATGGCTGGTAAGAATGGCGGCAACACGAAGTTCTTCCCGGCGGAGCAAATCAAAAATCCCAGCTCGGTCAGGCACAGCTAGGCCTGAATCGAAGATCACCGCCCGTCCGCCACCTAGTTTAAACAGAGGAATTCGGGCGTAACCCGTTACAATGCAAAAGGTATCTCCCATAACGTGCTCAAAATATGGTCTTACGTTCCTGTTCAACGGGATTCACTCCTCCAGAATGGCCACAGGGCGCACCCAGCCAGCAGAACCGCCTTCGATCTTGATGGGAAAGCAAGCCACCTTGAAGCCGTCAGAAGGCAGTTTATCCAGGTTGGTTAGTTTTTCGATGTGACAGTAACCCCGGTCGATGCCAGCAAAATGCCCCTCCCAAATGATGCTCTTATCGCGAGTTTTGGCGAATTCCTCAGCCACCAGAGGCAGCGGCCGATCCCAGCTCCAAGCGTCAGTCCCCACTAGTTTCACTCCTCGCTCCGTCAAGTAGTTGGTGGACTCCCGGCCCATACCACAGCCTCGGAGCATATACTCCTCAGAATCACAGTAGGGGTCTGCCCCGGACTGGACTAGCACAATATCCCCCTCCTTTAGGCTGTGGCCAATCTCTTTCAATTTTTCCTCTACATCCCGGGCCGTTACCAGATATCCGTCTCCTTTATCAGAAAAGTCCAGCTTGACCCCTTGCCCATAGCACCAGTCAAGCGGCACCTCGTCAATGGTGATAGCCCGCTGCCCACCACTCATGGTGGGATGGTAATGCCATGGTGCGTCCAAGTGGGTTCCGGTGTGGGTCCCAAGCATTACGCCCTCAAACGCCCAACCCAGTCCATCCGGCAGGTCTTCCGTTGTAGCGCCCGGATAAAAGGTCAGCATGTTGTCCCGTCCTGCCTCATGGTCAGAATAGGTGATGTAGGGCCGCTGAGCAGGAGGGTCGTTAACCGCTCCGTTTTTTAGGGTTGCGCTTAAATCAATCAGCTTCATTATAGTCCCTCCCCCAAAAATGAAAATTAGAAAAAATTTTTATTTTCGTTTCTCCTTCAAAATTAATCTTGAGATATATTATCATATATTTTTTGTCATTTCAACAGAAATAAAATTAATTTTAGAAAAATTATTGACATCGCCTCAAAGATGCGATAACTTAATTTCAGAAAATTTTAGGAGGCGTGACATGTATCCTCGTCAACTCACTACCGTGGAACAGGCAGTAGCCCAAATTAAAGACGGCGCCATTCTCTCTTTCAACGGGATCGGCATGATCGGACTTGCCGAGCGTTTTTTCCCAGCTATGGAGCAGCGTTTTCAGTGCGGGGGCCATCCGAATAGTCTGACTCTTTACTCCGCTTGTGGCCTGGGAGGAAAAAACCAAGAAATCTGCTGTTTGGCACATCCTGGCATGGTTTCCTGCATTATAGTGGGTTACATTTTCCCTTATGCTGTGTTCGCCCCCGCTATCAAGGCTAACAAAATAGAGGGCTACAACCTACCTCAGGGGATTATCTCCACCAACTATCGGGAGGCTGCAGCGGGCCGCCCCGGCTTTTACTCCAAAATAGGACTGCATACCTTTGCCGATCCCAGACAGGCGGGATGCGCTCTAAACGAAATATCCACCCAAAAACTAGTCGAGCTACAAAAGCTGGATGGAGATGAGTACCTGTTTTACCGAACAGTATCGCCAGACGTGTGCGTCTTGCGCGGAACCACGGCTGATCCGGCTGGAAATATAACTATGGAAAAGGAGGTCAATGTCGCTGATGCCCTCAGTCTCGCCATGGCCGTCCACAACAACGGCGGGCGGGTCATGGTTCAGGTAGAACGTCTCAGCGGCATCCCCGCTTACCCCCAAGCCGTCGTGATCCCGGGCGCCCTAGTAGATGATATCTGGCTCAGTCCCGACCAAGCCCAGACGAATCTTCCCGACGAAAGCCCCTATTACTCAGGCCAGTTACGGGCACCACAGCAGCAATTGGATGAAATGTGTATCCAAAATCTGACGCGGGATCGAATGCCAGGCAAATCTCTTACTACGGCAGAACGCATTATTGCCCGTCGGGCTGCCCTTGAACTGAAGGACAGCTTCATGGTAAATCTCGGCATCGGCACGCCCATGCTGGCGGCAAGCGAGGCCGCTCAAATGGGCATCATGACCGACCGGCATCATCTATCCATTGAGACTGGTGTCATGGGGGGCGTCCCTGTTCCCGACGCTTTTGGCGCTGTCATCAACGCAGACGCCATCTACCCCATGGCCGCCCAGTTTGACCTCTATGAAGGTGGCGGTCTGGATGCAACTTTTGTCGGCGCATTAGAAATTGACCAGCATGGCAACGTCAACGTAATCCGAAAAGGCGATTCTCTAATCGGCGCAGGCGGCTTCCACCATGTAACCCAAGCAGCCAAAAAGGTGGTCATCTGTTCAAAATTCCGAGTGGGTTCTGGTTACGCTTCCAAAGATGGGCAGGTCACTGTTCTAGACGGTCGGGCCGACAAATTTGTGGAAGAGGTCGAGTGTATTGCTCTCAACGCTTCCTACTTTCGCTCCCTGGGTAAAAAGATAATTTATGTGACGGAGCGAGCCGTGTTCGAACTGGATAACGACGGTCTTGTCTTGACCGAAGTAGCCCCTGGCCTCCACCCTTATTTTTCCGTCTTGGCATGGATGCCTTTTCAAGTAAAAGTGGCATCTCGGCTGAAAAATATGCCCTCTATTTGTTTTGATTTTCAAATGAGGTCCGGGAATGGAGAGAACCCGTGATGCAGCAAGTCTGTCCCTATATCAATCTGCAGCCAAAAGTCCAGAAGAAGGTCATTGCCGGCGCAGGACTTCTGTGGTTTTACAATTTGCTCTTTGGCTTTACCATGCCCGTGGTACTCCCATCCCTAATGGAGCAGTACGACATAATGGCCTATTATGCCATTATGGGTGGTATCACCTCCCTGGTAGGCTGTATCGTCACTCCCATAGGAGGCAAATTGGGCGACCGATTTGGCCGACGCCGTGTATGCCTTCTGGCTGGCTATCTCCGGTTGGCTCTGATGCTGTTTTGCGCCATTCCTACCAACGGTCCAATCTTTTTTGTCATATACGTGCTGGGCAACCTGGTTGGTGGATTTCTCAATGCATTCCCCGCTACTATTCTCAGCGATGTAACCACCCCGGAGGAGCGCCCCCGCTGGTTCGGTCTCTTCGGCACCATCAATGGTGCCGCCCTACTCATTGGTCTATTGGGTGGTGGAATAGTCGTAGATCTGCTGGGCCCAGGGGCTACTTTCTTATTTTTCTCCCCATTTGGCCTGTCCGCCCTGATTCTGCTGACACAGTATTATCCCAACGTTCCCTCCAGCAAAAGCGTCGGTCTGGACCCGGGAGGTATGGTACTTCTGGGCTTCGGCACCGCTTGTGTTCTTGCCTGGTGCGCGTTTGGGGATATACTGTTCCCACGGATGTCCGCCCTCGGTCTAGCCCTGCTCATTGTCGGCATCCTCCTGCTTATTGTTTTACTGCGGTATGAACAGGTGGCTAGGGACCCTCTATTCAATTTGCATCTATTCCAAGATAGCCATTTCACAATGTCCTTTACCACCCACCTGCTAATCGCTCCCATGATGTGCCTTTGCTCTTCTGTGTTGGCACTCTATGGCCAGGTAGGTCTTGGGCTGTCTGCCACCGTCAGCGGAACATTGGCCCTGCCAAAGAATATTTTATTTTTTCTTCTTCCCTCCCTGTTGGGAGCCCTAATCGCTAAGGATCAGACCCGCTTTCGGACAGCCTTTTTAACCTGCGGCGGCACGATTACAGCAGCTAGTCTGATTTCTGCCACCTGGAGCACCTCTACCTCTGTGGTGACAATCTATTTGGTTATGCTTCTGTTTGGCATCGGCACCAGTTGTCAGTCCGTTTGTGTCCAGCCTTATATGCAAGCAACTATCTCTCCCACCGATATGGGAGTGGCTGCTTCCATGGTCCAGTTTGCCAACTCCGTTGGAGTTGTGATCTTCAATGCCTTTTATAATGTCTGCTATAATGTCCGCTACAGCGAAGCAATGCTGGCTGGCGGCGGTGAGCATTTGGCCCAGGCTGTTTCTGAGACCTTTTCCGATATGTCCCTGCTCAGCGCCGCAACAGGTGCCGTTCTCATTGTATTTACATTATGCCTTGTGAAGAAAAAGCCCCGGCATGTTATCACCGTATAGAGCTACACTATCAAATTTACCAGAATTGTTTTCATTGTTCTCTGTGTGGTTCGGCAAGATCCAGCCACTCCCGGGGAAGCTGGGGGACATATCATATTAGCAGATATTGTACTCTGCAGGCTGGAGGGTCTGGGCCAGAAGGGTAGGGTACCCCCTAGTGGGTGATGGCATTCTCTGGGAACGTGGTTTATGCTCCCCTACCCTCGTAGGCGCCCATATAAGTTAGGATACGCCCGCAATGGCGGACAGGCCGCTCTCCACTCCACATAGGTGTCGGAGGCTCAGTTCCTCGGGGCCATCTCAGCCTGTGTCGTGTGAGGTATCCTAATACCAGCCTGTGCCACGCTCTGCGCCTCCTTCTGGACAAAGAAAAAGCACGATTAATAATCGTACTTTTTCTGAATGTTCAATTCTGTCAGAAGAGTTCATTTGGGCAGCAACTGCATGGGGTTTTCCAATTTCACATGTAAAGCTCTCGTTTGAGGCAATCTATCATCCCAGCTCTTCGTCCTATCCGTTTCACTCTGCGCTCCCGTATGGGTCACGGTGTGGGCCAGGGAAAAAGGGCAAAATAATCCACCCAAAAAAGTGCCTAAAAGCAGAGAAAAGCCGTGCAGATCACGTAGATCTGCACGGCTCTTGTGCGTTGAGGAAAACGGTGCAGATGCCATAGATGGGTGAACTGGCCTTCGGGCCGTCGGTGCGAACACGCCGACGATCCGCCGCCCACGCCGACAGGCTACTTCTCCTCCGCCACGATCAGCCGGATCCGTCCCCCGGCGGAGAAGCCAAAGGCGTCATACCAGCCGGTGAGGACATAGTCCCCGCCGGTCACCTCCTCCAGCTCCACGGCATAGAGGCCCCTGCCATCTCGGAGCAGCACCTGCACTCCCTCGTCCAGCACATAGTCCTCGCCGTCCTCGCCCCGGGCGGTGAGGGTCCCCGCTCGGTCCAGCTCCACCGGCTGGAGCTGGCGCAGACTCTCCACCTGGCCGCCGCTGTACCCGATGGCCGCGCCGCCGGCGGAGACGTTGTACACCGCGGAGCCTGTGATGGTCCCGGTCTCGCCGTTGAGGATGTACGTATAGCTCCCGGAGGAGCTCAGGCCGGAGGTCCCGCCCTCCGCGCGGGTCACATAGGCATAGGTGTAGGTGTCCCCGGTGACCTCGTAGAGGATCAGCTGGTCGATGTCCCCGTTCTTGTCCAGGCTGTAGTAGCGCACGTCAGCACCCTGGAGCCGGGTCCCGGCGATCCGGGAAGGATAGATCCGGACGTAGTTCCCGTTCCCGTCGGTATCCAGGATGGCCACGTCATCGGCCAGGTCATAGCCCGCCAAGCGCGCCCCGTCCCCGCTCACCGTGCCGGACAGGGCGCGGGTGCTGAGGCCCTTCACCGCCGCCTCGCCCCC
>URQA01000080.1 GCA_900549885.1 uncultured Eubacteriales bacterium
TGCTGGACCAGGGCAGCCCCGGCATGGACTTCAGCCTGCGGGCCTTTTGCCAGAACATCTACCGCACCTCGGAGCTTGTGGGCGACGAGATCGTGCGGAGATTGGTCGATCAGAGAGTGTAGCCAAACAAAATGCCGCCCGGCCCCTGCGAGGCTGGGCGGTGGTAAGAAAGAAAAGAGGAGTTGTTCCTATGCTGGATTGCATCCAGCAATAGACATTCTGTATCTTTTGTACTATAATACCAATATTAGATTAGTGTCTTGCCTGCAAAAGTATGAATGCCTCTCCGGCCTGACGGACAAGCCGCAGATGCAATGCGTTTTGGCGCTGATTGAGATCTGTGCTTTTTGACAGACCTGCTGGAAGAGAGGTAGCCCATGATCGAAGCAAAATTGCAGAAGAAACTGCGAACTGCCATACTCCAGGTTTCCTGCATCTTTGTTGTCTTTTTGATATGCGGCGGTATGCTGTTCTTTCATTTGCGGGACATCCAGAATACCGCAGTGCGGGACCAGCTCCTCGCGGAGGCTGAGGAATACAAATCGAGGATCTATAAGCAATTTGAGTCGGATTTCCAGGTCCTATATACGCTTTCTGCTTTTATCGAAGAGCCCAGAGAAACGGAAGACTGGGGCCAGATCACGCAGGACCTGAATGCGGCCAATGAGGACAACAATTTCCTGTCCATGGCCTTTTATGACCGGGACATGCGGGGCGTCATCTGTATGTTAGGTGAGGAGCCTTTGACGAACGCCGCGCTGTCAGACCTCAACCCAGAGGCGCAGAAGGCCGTCTCGCTGGCGCTGGAAGGGACGCCCTGCGTTTCCAGGTTGTTTGAGAGCACGATCTCCCAGCAGCGGGTCTGCGCGTACAGTATTCCGGTCTATGCGGGGGACGAGATTATCGGCGTTCTGGCCGCCACCGACCATATCGCTATTTTCAGGGACATCATCTCCGGCAACACCGTGCTGGGGGGCGGCGGCTATATTCACCTGCTCGGTTCCGACGGCAGCTTTCTGGTGCGCTCGCCCAATACCATCGTCCAAACAAATCCAGAGACCATCTATGACGGGCCATACCTGTCCGCTGATTCCGAAAAGGAGGTGCGGCAGGCCATGGAGCGGCAGGAGCGCATCTTCTCTGCATTTACCTATGAGGGGAAATCCTATCCCTTCCTGTTGGAGCCGATGGGTCTCAACGGCTGGTACCTGTTCTGCGTCAATACGGGAGAGGGGCTGGGAGCCGCTACCGGCAGCTCCAACCTGGTGATCGGCGCCATGTTCGTCGTGCTGCTCCTGCTGCTCCTGCTCCTGATGGCCAGAGGGTATCGCCTGCTGCGCAATTACAATCTGGAGCTGCGGCGTCTGGCATATTACGATCCGCTCACCGGGGCGGAGAATATGACCCGTTTCCAGCAGCGGCTGGTGGCGGCTATGGGGAGCACTGGCGGCAGCATCGCCGCACTCAGTATCCGCCAATTCCCCTTTATCACAGAGATCTTCGGGAAAGAGCGGGCCAACCGGCTGCTCATCCAGGTCAAGGAGACAGCGGACCGACACCTGCAAAAGGACGAGTTTTTCTGCCGGGACTCCGGGGATGTGTTCTATCTTTTCCTGGCCGACACGGATCAGAGTACCATCCGTTCGCGTTTGAATGGCCTGATGGATGATCTGGAACACAACGCCGAGATCAGCATGATCGATTATCAGCTGGCCTTCTACTGCGGCGTGGTGCCCTCCCCCGCCGGGGAGGACCCGGAAGCCACCGCCGACCATATGCTCACCAGCGTTCTCTTTGCGCTGGATCGAGCCAAGGGTGGATACACCAGCACCATCTGGTTTTTCGACACGGAGCTGCACAAAAAGGAGGAACTGGAGAACTATATCGAAACCCACATGCACCAGGCGCTGCTGGACGGAGAGTTCCGTATGTTCCTGCAGCCGAAGAAGGATCTGCGGCGGGGCGTGCTGGCCGGCGCGGAGGCTCTGGTGCGCTGGACTACCGCCGAGGGAAAGGTGATCTTTCCGGACCAGTTCATCCCACTCTTCGAGCGCAATGGCTTTTGCGTGAAGCTGGACCTCTATATGGTGGAGCAGGCCTGCCGCCAGATTCGGTCCTGGCTGGATCGGGGCATCGAGCCCATCCCCATCTCGGTAAACCAGTCCAAACTTCTGTTCTTTGAACCGGATTATGTGCAGACCTTGACGGACCTGACACAGAACTACGGAATCCCCTCACACTACATTACTCTGGAGATCCTGGAGGGATTGGCACTGGAGAATGTGAACGCGCTGAACGAAAAAATCGTCCAGCTGCAGGCAGCGGGCTTCCGTATTTCCCTGGACGACTTTGGCAGCGGCTTCTCCTCACTGAATACCTTGGGAAGTCTGAAAATTGACGAATTGAAACTGGACCGGGCATTCCTGCTGGGTATGGCCTCTCAGGAGCAGGAGCGTGTGCGGCTCATCATGAAGGAGGTCGTCCAAATCGCGCGTGCCCTCTCCATCTCCACGGTTGCCGAGGGCGTGGAGACGGCGGAGGATGAACAGCTGATCCAGGAGATCAATTGTGATTTCGGACAGGGGTACCTCTACAGCCGACCCATCAGCGCGGCTGATTTCGACCAGGCCTTTATGAATGCACCATCGTAGTCAGGCACACAGAATTTCATTCACCGAACTTGCGACAAAATCAAGGTTAAGTCTAAAAATCTGCTACCCCGCTTTCGGGCGCGGCAATACGGCCCGAAAAGGTGAAATTCTATTGCAAAAACCGATAGAGGAAGAAAGTGAGGGAGGAGCCGTATGGGAGAAGTGGACATTACAACATCATCCGGTGCGCGCGTCCAGGATACGGCTTTGGATACTGTGCCCTCCTGTTCCTCGACCTGGATGATTTCAAGAAGGTCAACGATGTCCTTGGCCATCAGGAGGGGGACCGGCTGCTGTGGAAGGTAGCCCAGATCCTCATGCTGCAGACCGAGGATACCGATCTGTGCGGACGCATCGGCGGGGACGAGTTTTTAGTGTTCATGAGGCATATCCGGGATCGGGAACAGGCGGAGACCTGCGCCCGCCATATCTGCGAGGCAATCGGATGCCTTTCCCTGCCGGGAGATGTGGCCGAGACCATCTCCTGCAGCATCGGCGGCGCCATAGCGCCGGAGGACGGCATGGACTATCAGACGCTGGTTTCCGTGGCAGACCGCCGGGTGTATGAGGCCAAGCGCAAGGGAAAAAACACCTTTCAATTTGAGGGATAGCAATCGGCCGCAGGCCATGCTGTCCCGCACAGGCGGTGGAGATGAAGTATGAATGAAGTAATGCGCCAGGAAAAGAAATATCTGATCACCCTGGCGGATATGTACCGCCTGTCCGGGCTGCTGTCTCAGGTGATGATCCGGGACGAGCATGGCGGCGCCCAGGGCTACCGGATCCGTTCCCTGTACTTTGACACGCTCAACGAGGGCGATTTTTATGATAAGGTAGAGGGAATGGAGTTGCGGCGTAAGATCCGCCTGCGCATCTACGACCCGGACGCGGACTTTGCCATGCTGGAAATGAAGCAGAAACAGGGAGCGTATCAGAAGAAGCGTTCCCTACGCATGCGTAGGGGGGATGCCCAGCAGCTTGCTGCAGGGCATTATAGTGTTCTGCTGACCTATTCAGAGCCCTTCGCCGCGGAGTGCTTTGCGCTGATGAACCAGATGTGCTACCGACCCAAGACCATCGTGGAGTACCAGCGGCAGGCCTTTATCGCAAAGGAGAACCGTATCCGGGTCACGCTGGACCACCACATCATAGCCACGGAGTCCTGCCTGGACCTGTTTTCCCCGGACCTGAATATGTATCCGGTGTTGGACCCCTTCAATGTGGTATTGGAGGTCAAATACAACGGCTTTTTACTCAGCTATATTAAATCGGCCGTCAGCCAGGCGAACCGGTCGGAGTTGTCCGTGAGCAAATACTGCTTGGCGCGCGGCGTCGGGCTGAAGTACCAGCTGTGAGAAAGATCGGAGAGATTTTATGAGAGAGTACATACTGGAATTATTTGAGTCCACCGGTCAGCTGACCCTTGATGTTATCGTGCAGCGGCTTGGGGCGGCGTCCATCTTGGCGTGCTTTATCTTCCTGTCCTATTGGCTGTCTCACGACGGGAGCATCTACAGTAAAAAGTTCAATGTCTCCTTGGTCGCTCTGACTGTGATCACCACCACGGTCATGATCGTCATCGGAAACAACATCGCGCTGTCTCTGGGCATGGTGGGCGCCCTGTCCATCGTCCGCTTCCGCACCGCCATCAAGGACTCGCGGGACACCGTGTATATTTTCTGGACCATTGTGGTGGGCATCTGCTGCGGCGCCGGCGACTATATGGTGGCAGGGGTGGGCAGCGCCTTCGCCTTTGTGCTCCTGCTCCTGTTCGGTCGCATCCGCAACGACAGCCGGATGCTGCTCATCATCCGGGGCGCCCGCACCAATGAACAGCGGATCGAGGCCGTCGTATTCCAGCAGTTCGCCCGGAAGGCCAATCTCCGGGTGAAGAACTCCACAGAGAGCAGCGTGGAATTCATCTATGAGCTGAACAAACGGATCTTGGCGAAGGGGAACAAGGACAAGGCCATCACCGACGCGCTCTATGAGATCGGGAATATCGAGTATGTGAATCTGGTGGCGCAGAATGACGAGGTCAGCAGCTGAGCCTGACCCTGCGGAAAGGAGTCATAGCGGGTGAAGTATCGGATTTTCGGCGTCGTGGTCACAGTCGTCATGTTGTTCTCCATGGTCGCCTTAACCTATCATCGCCCGGATGAGCCCAGTTGGCGGGTCCATCAGCATCTGACCGCCCGTGGGCCGGACGAGGGGTGCGACTGCGATGGGAGCGAGCTGTGCACCCACCTGCCTTTGGTGATTATTGATACCAAGGGGCAGACGATCCCAGGCCAGAACACAGGCGCGAGGGACACCTTTGGCGAGAGTCTGACCGCGCTCGCGCCAGACGGACGGGATGTGGTGGATGCGCAGCTGACCATCATTGACAATCAGGACCGGAACAACCACCCATCAGACACGGCTGCAGTAGCAACACTTTCTGAGATTCGGATCCGTGGCCATAGTTCCCGCCTCTTTGAGAAAGAGCCTTACCGTCTGAATTTCGTGGATGAAAGCGGCGAGGACAATCCGCTGGAGGTTATGGGCATGTCCGCCCACAGCGACTGGGCTCTGTACGGCCCCTATCTGGACAAGTCCCTGGTACGCAACTATATGTGGTACAACATCTCCGGCGAGATTATGGAGTGGGCGCCCAATGTGCGTTACTGTGAATTGATCCTGAACGGGGAGTACCGGGGGCTGTATCTGATGATGGAGACCATCACCGATGGGAACGACGGCCGGCTGAACCTCAGCGACGAGGCCTACGGCACCTCGGTGCGCGGATACCTGCTGCGGGAGGACCGGACCACAGAGGCGGATCTGGGCAGCATCCGGGATGTGTATAGCTACCTGGAGCGAAGCCTGACCGTGCAGAACGATTTTGCAATCCGCTACCCAAAGCGGGCGGAATTGACGGATGAACTGCGGGAGCAGATTGAACTGGACTACGCGGCCTTTGAAAAGGCCCTGTATTCCTACGACCATGACACAGAGCTCTACGGCTACTGGAATTGGATCGACGAGGACAGCTTCATCGACTATTTCCTGATCAACGAGTTCACGATGAACATTGATGGGGCAGGCTATTCCACCTATATCTATAAGATGAGTGGAAAGTACAAGCTTGCGGTATGGGATTTCAATAACGCCTGCAACAATTATGTGGAAACGGATACAGGCCACAGCGAGCTGGTCATGTACTCAAAAGTCTGGTACTATATGCTTCTGAAGTCAGAGCGCTTTATGGACCGCCTCCTGGAGCGGTACTGGGAACTGCGGGAGACGGTATTCAGCGATGAGTACCTGATGAATTACATCGACGAGACCTTGGAATACCTGGGCCCCGCCATCGACCGCAATTTTGAGGTCTGGGGCAGCACGTTTGAAGGGTACCGGCCGCTGATCCCGGATGACCGCAACCCGGACAGCTTTGAAGACGCGGTGGAGCAGCTGAAGGACTGGCTCCATGAGCGCGGTGAATTTTTGGATGAGAGCATCCATACCTTGAACCAGTTTGCCCACCCGTCCCGGAATAAGACCTACAATCATTAGGCTGAAAAGAAACCTTGCGGCTCAACTGGAGGCCGAAGAACTTGACCCTGCTGTCCTACAGTTATTGCATCACGGGTATCTCAGAGCCTGCTGACTACACAAAGTGAACTAAGCAGATACACTTAAAAATCATCTGCAAATCTTATTATACGAGGAGGCCGGCACTTGAAAAAGTTCATTATCGGTATGTGTGTGCTGGTCGTGCTCGCGTTCTCCTGCTGGTATGCCTACTACGGCTTGGGGTTCTATGTGGATCTGAACCCGGACGCCCCGGTAACGACATTTATGAAGACCGATGAGGATACAATTTATATGGAGCGGGACGGAGCATATGTCCCCTTCGAAATTCGGGGCGTGGATATGGGCGTGGGTATCCCCGGCGAGTGGGCCACGGACTTCGCCATTGACAAGGAGACCTATCTGCGCTGGTTCGGCTACATCCATGAGCTGGGCGCCAACACCATCCGTGTCTACACCATTCTTCACGACGACTTCTACAATGCCTTTTATGAATATAACAGCCAACGGGTGGAGCAGGGGCTGGAGCCCATGTGGCTGCTCCACGGGGTATGGGTGGACGACTACTCCCACAACTCCCACAAGGACATGTACGACGAGGGCCTGATGCCTGAGATCATCGAGGACAGCAAGACCATCATTGACATCATCCACGGGAATAAGTTCCTCTTGGGCCGGGACGGGGACGGCTCCGGCTTTTACCGCCACGATGTGTCCCAGTGGGTATTGGGCTATATTCTGGGCGTGGAATGGGAGTCCAGCCTGGTGACCTATACCAATCAGAACAACCCGCATCGCACCAGTTACACGGGTGCTTACATGTCCACCACAGAGGACGCGACGCCCTTCGAGGCTGCCTTAGCGCAATTGGGGGACGAGGTCATTGAGTATGAGACCACCCGCTACAAGACGCAGCGGCTGATGGCATTCTCTAACTGGCCCACCACCGACCCATTTACCTATTCCCTGACCACGACGAATTACCGGTATAAATCTTCGGTCATCAATGTGGAGCACATCCAGCCCACGCAGGCTTTCGCTTCTGGCTACTTCGCGTCATACCACATCTACCCCTATTACCCGGATTACCTGCAAACCGAATTGGAGGCTGATGCCTATGCCGAGGCGGAGGTGGAAGCCGTCTTAGGCATGAACCGTACGGAAACAGTCAGGCATCGCCTGTCCCTGCTGAATGCTCCCAGTGTCCACGACTACATCACTGAGGCGGACTATTACGACAGTCAGGGGCGTCTGAACACATACTACGCCTATCTCAAGGCCATCAACAACTTCCACAACATCCCTGTGGTCATCTCCGAGTACGGTATCACCACAGGCCGGGGCCGGGCGCAGGTGGATGAGAACACCGGCCGCAGTCAGGGCCATGTCACCGAGCAGGAGCAGGGACAGTACCTCATCGAGTGCTACGAGGACATCATGAATGCCGGAAGCGCGGGCAGCTGCCTGTTTTCCTGGCAGGACGAGTGGTTCAAGCGCACCTGGAACACCCTGTATGCCATTGACCTGGACAACACCCCTTACTGGAGCGATTACCAGACCAACGAGCAGTACTTCGGTCTGCTGACCTTTGACCCCGGTGAGGAGGTCAGCGTGTGCTATGTGGATGGGGATCCCGCGGAGTGGACACAGGAGGATGTGCTGCGCTCCGATGAGGGCGGCAGCCTGTCCATGAAGTACGATGAGAAGTTCCTCTTTTTCTATGTAGAGGGCTTTGATCCGGGCTCGGAAACCCTTTACATCCCCATCGACACCACTCCAAAATCCGGCTCCACCTACTGTGAGAACTACGACTTAGCCTTCGAACGGGCCTGCGATTTTGTCATCTGCATTGACGGGACGGACAACAGCCGCCTGGTGGTGCAGGAGCGGTACGAGGTGCTGAAGTCCACCTACTGGGAATCATACTACATCGGAGACCCCTACCTGAATCCGCCGGAATCCAACAGTCCGGTATTCGTGGACATCAATATGCCCATGAAGCTGACTGATCTGGTGCCCAGTCTGTACGGCGACCATGTGATCGGCGAGATTTTTGAAACTGGTCTGCTCCGCTACGGAAACGCAAACTCGGACAGCGACGACTTCGACTCCCTGGCGGACTACTGCTTTACGGACAACGGCGTGGAGATCCGGCTCCCCTGGCAGCTGCTGAACTTCTCCAATCCGTCAGAGATGATGATCCACGACGACTACTATGAGCATTACGGCATTGAGAACCTGCACATCGACGAGATGTGGGTGGGCTTCTCCTGGGGCGCGGGCAACGAGTACCGTATCCCCATGGCCTCTCTGTCCCTGGAGGGCTGGGGCAAGAAAGTGACCTATCACGAGCGTCTGAAGGAGTCCTACTATATTCTTCAGGATTACTGGGCGGGCCTGGACCAGTAAATTTTCTCCCGGCAGGAGGTGACGGCCATGGGCAGCGAGGTGCTGCTGTACGGATACGGGATCATCTGGTTGAGCATGATCCTGTTCAATCTCATTTATAACCTGGTGATGCGCGGCAGCCAAAAACGGCTCCTGCGGCGCAGCCGCCGGCTGGAAGGGCTGGTGGAGGTGCAGCTGACCAGGCTGCGCCTGGGAGAACCGCTGGAGAAGGGTCATATCAAAAAGCTGCGGCGCAAGCTGTCCCATGTCAATCACCTGATGGCCTTTGACCGGGTGCTGGAGCGCTACTTTGCCGATGGCGGAGAAGCGCTCACACGGGAGTATCTTGCACTGATCCAGCCGGTTATTTACCATTTGGCCATCGTATATCGCAAGCGGGAAAACCTGCAGGCGGCCTATTTCGCCTATTTCCTGAACCGCCACAAGCTGAACAAATACATGCAGATGGATACGGTACAGAATATCCTGGTGGATTATATGAAAAAGGACAGTCTGTACTGCCGGGTGAACGCCCTGAAGGCCCTGTGCGCCTTTGGCAGCCCAAAGCACATTCTGGAGGCGGTCGCCATTCAGGATCGGAGCAGCAGTTTCCTCCACGAAAAGATCCTGACCGAGTGCCTGCTGGTCTATGAGGGTGACAGCGGCCAGCTGATCCGGCTGTTTTGGGAACAGCTGGACCAGTTCTCTGTGCGGACCCAGCGGGCCATTCTGGACTACATAAGATTTAAGACCGGGGACTATCGGGAGGAGATGTACCAGATCATGACCGATCCCGACCGGGACCGGGAACTGCGGTTTTCCGCCATTCGGTATATGGGACGCTATGAGTACCCGCCGGCCCGGGAAAAACTGATGGCATTTTTGACGGATAGTACGCCGCAGGACTGGGAATACGCGGCCATCAGCGCCACATCCCTGGTCCGCTACGCCGGACAGGATGTTGTGAACGCCCTGGTCCAGGCCATGCACAGCAGCAACTGGTATATCCGCTATAATGCCGCGATTAGTCTGGAGGCCCACGGCCTGAGTTACAGCGATATGATCGAGCTGGTGGGCGGCCGGGACCGGTACGCCCGCGAAATGATCATGTATCGGCTGGAGAGCCGTCGCATTGAGCAGGCGGCGAAGCAGGCAGAAGAGGAGAGAAAAGAGGCCGTACCGGTATGAGAGATCTGTTTCAATACTTTTTCAATGGAGTGGGTGTACTTTTCGTCATCTACATGGTGGGCTATTCCAGTTTTCTCTTTCTGGCGGTCACCATCGGCTCCTCCTCCCTGTATGGAGCCAAACGGCGCAATACCATGAAAAGTGAGCTGGCCAACGACTACTATGTCCCGGTCTCCGTCCTGGTGCCGGCCCACAACGAGGCGATTACCATTGAGGCCACCATCCGCTCCCTGCTGGCGTTGGATTACAAGCTCTATGAGATCATTGTGGTGGACGACGGCTCCACCGATGAGACCTCCCAGGTGGTACGGGACGCGTTCCATCTGCTGCCCATCTCACGCCCCATCCAGCGGAAGATCAAGTGCCAGCCGGTGGAAGCGGTGTATGAGAGCCGGGAATGGAAGGTGCCCATCACCCTGATTCGAAAGAAGAACGGCGGGAAGGCGGACGCGCTCAATATGGGCATCAATGCCTCCCGGTATCCCTACTTCCTGTGCATTGACGCGGACTCCATCCTGCAGCACGACTCCCTGGAAAAGATTGTCCGTCCGGTGCTGGAGGAGGACAATGTGGTCGCGGTGGGCGGCGCGGTGCGTCCCTGCAACGGCGCCGAGATTGAAAACGGCCGGGTGGTCCGCTACCGGATGCCCAGGAATCTCCTGGCCTGTATGCAGGTGCTGGAGTACGACCGCTCATTCCTGGCCGCGCGGATCATGATGGATAAGTTCAACGGCAGCATCATCATTTCAGGCGCCTTCGGCCTGTTCCAGAAGAATATGGTGGTGGCTGCGGGCGGCTATGAGACCAATACTGTGGGCGAGGACATGGAGCTGGTGGTCAAGCTGCATGTGTTCTGCCGGGAGAACGGGCATCCCTACCGCATTCGGTACGCCACCGACGCCATCTGCTGGACCCAGGTGCCGGAGCGTCTGCGCGACCTGCGAGGACAGCGGCGGCGCTGGCATATCGGCCTGTTCCAAAGCATGACCCGGCACAGAAAGATACTGGCCAACCCCAAGTACGGCATGGTCAGCTTCGTATCCTACCTGTATTTCCTGATCTATGAGCTGCTCTCGCCGTACATTGAGGTGTTTGGCGTGTGTACGATGGTGCTGGCCTCTCTTTTGGATTTCCTCAATGTGCCCTTCATGCTGCTTTATCTGGGCATCTATATCGTGTATTCCGCGATCCTGTCTCTGGCGGCGTTTTTTGCCCGGATCCATACGAATGATTTGACCTTGACCGCAGGCGATGTACTCAAGGCGATCGGCCTGTGCGCGGTAGAGGTGTCCTGTCTGCGTTTTATTCTGGCGTGGGTGCGCATGACGGCCCTGTTTGGATACCGGAAGCGAAAGACACAGTGGCAGAAAATTGAGCGCAAGAAGATCAGCTTCAAGTAAGCTCTAACTTTGAGAAAAGGGGAAACAGCCTATGATTAACTCCTATTAGGAAAACACACTGTCAAAAGGGTTTTTGCTTTTGGCGGGGGTCAGCCCGCCTCGGCGGTGTCAGTGGTGTTGATTTCAATGTACTCGGCAATCCGGCGGAACTCGTCCGCAAACTTGAAATGAACGCTGATATTGCCGTTTTCGTAAATCTTGATGTGGTCTACCAAGTCCGTGAGGATTTCACGGGTGAGCGTTTCGATGCTTTGATACT